>NZ_JBNCOB010000006.1:0-360795 GCF_049847285.1 Micromonospora sp. DT62 | reverse complement strand
CAGAGCAAGGGTCACATCCACTGCCGCCAGCCATCAGCCCATCACGTACGGACCGACCCGGCCAGCCTCACAGTCAGACCACCAGGGCCAGCCACTTCCGGTACGACGTGGCGAACGGCTCGACGCCGTCGCCCAGCGCCCCGAGGAGCCACCGGGACGCCGCCTCGGCCTGCGCCACCACGTCGTCCGGGTAACCGAAGCGGGCCCGGTGCTCGGCGAACTCGTCCTCGTCGCGCAGCTCCACCAGCCCGGTGGTCCGCCGACGCACCACGTCGAGGTCGAGGTCGATGAGGTGGACGGTGTCGTCGTTCTCCCAGCGGGCCGGGCTGGCGATGTCGCAGTAGACCTCGCTGGTCCGTGGCGGCGGGTTGAACATGCCGGTCCACCAGGCGTGGTGCGGCACCAGGAGGACGAACGGGATCTGCTCCACCGACGGCCGGCCGTGGTAGACGGACTTCGTGCCCTCGGTCACGCCGAGCCAGACGCCGAGCTCGTCCTCGGCCAGCCGGCGGGCCGGGTAGTCGCGGTGGGCGCTGCCGTCGTACTTGCGGTAGATCACGCGGACCACGTCGCTCGGCATGAATCGCACCCTAACCGATACCGCCCATCCGTCGCCGCACGGAAGTAACCGGACGCGGTCGACGGGAGACCGTACCGTGACGACGCCACGCCCGGATCGGCGCGGCCGGTGTCGGGGACGACGGGTACCGTCGCACGGTGACTCCGCGCCTCGCCACCGGTTCCGCCGCCCCCTCGCCCCGCACCGGAGGCCGGCGGCGGGGCGCCCGGCCGAGCGGGGTGGAGCTGCTCGCCGCCGCGGTCGGCGCGGTGCCGGGCGGGGCGGCGCGTCCCGGTCAGCAGCAGATGGCGACCGCCATCGAGGAGTGCGTGCAGGCGCGGGAGCACCTGCTGGTGCAGGCCGGCACGGGCACCGGCAAGTCGCTGGCCTACCTGACGCCCGCGCTGACCGTGGACGGTCCGGTGGTGGTCTCCACGGCCACCCTGGCGTTGCAGTCCCAGCTGGTCGACCACGACCTGCCCCGGCTCGCCGACGCCGTGGAGCCGGTGCTCGGCCGGCGGCCCACCTTCGCGGTGCTGAAGGGACGGCACCACTACCTCTGCCTGGCCCGGCTGGACAACTCCACCGAGGACGAGCCGGAGGACACCCTCTTCGACGCCCCGGCGGCGCGCCCTAGCGGCGGCACGAAGTGGCTCGGCGAGGCGGGTCGGCTCGGCAAGCAGGTGCAGCGGCTGCGCGACTGGGCGGAGAAGACCGACACCGGCGACCGCGACGAGCTGGACCCGGGCGTCGACGACCAGGCCTGGCGGCTGGTCTCCATGCCGGCCCGGGAGTGCGTCGGCGCGTCCCGCTGCCCGTTCGGCGCGGAGTGCTTCGCCGAGGCGTCCCGGGCCCGGGCCCGGGAGGCCGACATCGTGGTCACCAACCACAGCCTGCTCGCGGTGGACATGCTCGCCGGCCGGCACATCGTGCCGCCGCACAAGCTGCTCATCGTCGACGAGGCGCACGAGCTGGCCGACCGGGTCTCCTCCGCCGCGCAGGCCGAGCTGGTGCCGGAGCTGATCGACCGCTCCGCGAAGCGGGCCCGCCCGCTGCTGCGGCCGGACACCGCCGAGTCGCTGACCGCGGCCGGCGACGCCCTGGCCGTCGGGCTGGCCGAGGCGCCGGCCGGGCGGATCACCTCGGGGTTGCCGTCCCCGCTGCGCGAGGCGTGCACCCTGCTCGACGCGGCCACCCGGGCGGCGCTCGACGCGATCGGCGACGTCAAGTCCGACGACCCGGACCCGGTGCGCAAGCAGCAGGCCAAGGCGGTGCTCGACGAGCTCTCCGCCACCGCGCAGCGGCTGCTGGAGGAGGCCGACCACGACGTCGCCTGGGTGGAGAAGAACGACAACACCGGTCGCCGGGCGCTGGTGGTCGCGCCGCTCTCGGTCGCCGGCACGCTCGCCACCCACCTGTACGAGGAGCGCACGGTCGTCGCCACCTCGGCGACGCTGACGCTGGGCGGCCGGTTCGACACGGTGGCCCGGGCGCTGGGCCTGGAGGCGCCCCCGGCCGACCCGCCGTCACCGGCCGCCGCCGCGCTGGCCGCCAGGTCCGCCGGGCGCCCCGGCGCCGCCGCACCGGCACGAGGCACCGGACCGTCCGACGGCGGCGCGGCCCAGGGCGGCCGGACGCAGGACGGCGCCGCACAGGGTGGCGCAGCGGGGGCGCCGGCCACCTCGGGGCCGGGCTGGCGCTCCCTCGACGTCGGCTCGCCGTTCGACTACCCCCGGCAGGGCATCCTGTACGTCGCCGCGCACCTGCCCCGGCCCAGCGTCTCCGGGCTGCCCGACGCGGCCGGCGAGGAGCTGCTCGAGCTGGTCACCGCGCTCGGCGGGCGTACCCTCGGCCTCTTCTCCTCCCGGCGGGCCGCGCAGCAGGCGGCGGAGCTGCTGCGCGCGCGGACCGACCTGCCCGTCCTGCTCCAGGGCGAGGAGGCGCTGCCGCTGCTGGTACGCCGGTTCCGGGAGGAGAAGTCCAGCTGCCTGTTCGGGGTGATGTCGCTCTGGCAGGGCGTCGACGTGCCGGGCGACTCCTGCCAGCTGGTGGTCATCGACCGGCTGCCCTTCCCCCGGCCGGACGAGCCGCTGGCGGCGGCGCGGGCCGCGGCGGTGGACGCCGGCGGGGGGTCGGGTTTCGCGGCGGTCAGCGTGCCGATCGCCGCGATCCGGCTGGCTCAGGGGGTGGGGCGGCTGATCCGGTCGACGGGCGACAAGGGCGTGGTGGCGGTCCTCGACTCGCGCCTGGAGACGGCCCGGGGCTACGGGCCGTTCCTGCGCCGGTCGCTGCCGCCGTTCTGGTACACCACCCGGCCGGAGGTCGCCCGGGGCGCCCTCGACCGCCTCGCCAAGGTCTGACCCGTCACGGCGCCTGGGAGGCGACGACGACGGCGTCGGGCGGGGTGTCCGGAACGGTGCGGGCGGCGAGCCGGCGGACGGCCGTGTTGAGCACGGCGATCAGCGGCACCGAGACCAGCGCGCCGGTGATCCCGGCGAGGACCACGCCGGCCGCGATGCCGATGATGACCGCGAGCGGGTGGATGGCCACCGCCCGGCCCATGATCAGTGGCTGGAGGAGGTGCCCCTCCACCTGCTGCACCCCGATCACCGCGCCGAGGATGATCAGCGCGGTCACCGGGCCGCTGTCGACCAGCGCGACCAGGACCGCGACGACGCCCGACAGGGTCGCACCGACGATCGGGATGAACGCACCGAGGAAGACCAGCGCGGCGAGCGGGAAGGCGAACGGGATGTCGAAGATGACCAGGAAGACGCCGATGCCGACCGCGTCGATGAAGGCGACCAGCACGGTCGCCCGGACGTAGGCGACCAGCGTCGCCCAGGACGCCCGCCCGGCGTCGTCGACCTTCCAGCGGGCGGCCACCGGCAACAGCCGGACCAGGAAGCGCCAGATCTTGTTGCCGTCGCGCAGGAAGAAGAACGTGGCGAAGAGCACCAGCAGCGTGCCGGTCAGCACCTCAGCCAGCGTGGCGGCCGTGGAGAGGGCGCCGCTGGTGAACTTCTCGGTGTTGTTGTTGATCCACTTCTGGCCCTCCTCGATGTAGTTGTCGAGTTGGCCGTCGGAGAGGTGCAGCGGTCCGGTCTTCAGCCAGTCCTGGATCTGCCGGACGCCCTCGGAGGACTTCTTGCTCAGCTCCGGCACGCCCTGGATGAACTCGTTCACCACCAGGGTCAGCGTCCCGATCACCCCGGCCAGGCCGCCCACCAGCACCACCGCCGTCGCCATGGACCGGGGAAGGCGGGCCCGCAGCAGCCAGCCGACCGCCGGCGCGAGCAGCGCCGAGAGCAGCAGCGCGACGGCCAGCGGGATGACCACGATCCGGACGGTGCCGACGACCTTCAGCAGCGCCCAGGCCACCACGCCGATCACGATCAGCCGCCAGGACCACGCGGCGGCGATCCGCAACGCGTGCGGCACGTCCGCGTCGTCCCGGCTGGAGGTGGAGTTGTGCATCGCCCCGGGCGGCGGGGCACCGACCACGGTCGCGGACGGCGCCGCCACCGGGCCGGGGGACGTCGGCGAGGCCACGCCGGCCGGTTCGGGGCCGTCGGCCGGATCCGGACGGCGTGCCCGCGCCGTCTCCCGGCCCGACTCGTACGCGCGACGGAGCCGTCCGCGGATCTGCTCGAAGCGGCTCAAGCGCACCTCCTGGCAAGAGACCGGCCCGCCCACGCCGGTGGGCGGACAGGATACGTCCGACGACGCCACCGTAGGGCAGGTCCGCCACACATTGCCCCCGGCCCCCGCCGCGTAACCGCCCACGGCCCGCCGACCGGGACACGGTAGCGTCTGCGGCGTGACCGCCGACCAGAATCTCGACTCCAAGCTGCCGATCCGCCTGCTGCACGACCGTGTGCTGGTGCGGATGGAGGGGAGCGAGGGTGAGCGACGCTCGACCGCCGGCATCGTGATTCCGGCGACCGCCGCCGTGGGCAAGCGTCTGGCCTGGGCCACCGCCGTGGGCGTGGGGCCGAACGTGCGCGCCATCGTCTCGGGCGACCGGGTCCTCTTCGACCCCGACGACCGCTCCGAGGTCGAACTGCACGGCCGCGGGTACGTGCTGCTGCGCGAACGCGACGTGCACGCCGTGGCCGCCGAGCGGGTCGAGAACGACTCCACCGGCCTCTACCTCTGAGCCCACCCCCGGCCCGCCCGCCCGGATGAGGGCGCCCGTGCCGTTTGCGTCGCCCCCCGCCGGGAAGCCAGCCGCATCACCGGCCCTGGGGAGGGACGCGATGCCGGTACTCGTGAAGAAGATTCTGCTCTGGGGGAGCGTCGCGTTCCTGATCTACTTCATGGCCTTTCGGCCGGAGGGCGCGGCGGAGATGTTCAAGGCGATCGGGGCGGGACTGATGGCGATGGCGCAGGGCCTCGGTGACTTCCTGACCAGCCTGATGACCTGACGACCGGGTTCAGGGGCGGCCGGGGTGCCACGGTGCCGGCGGCTGCTGGCCGTACCAGCCGGGCGGGCCGAAGCCGGCCGGAGGCGGCGGGGGCGGCGGGACGAGCACCACCGGGATCGGCACGACGGGCTCGTCCGGCGCCTCGACCGACCGCTGCGTGCCGTCCGGGAACCGCAGGTGGTAGCGGTGCCCGTCCCAGATTCCCGCCGGCACCTGCGGGTCCCGGCCCACGAAGAACGACCGGTACGCGCCGATCGCCTCCAGCAGCTCCCGTTCCTCCCGCGCGGTCCGCTCCTGGTCCGCCGGACGCCGGTCCAGGCCGCGCAGTGCGCCGTCGCGCAGCAGCGCCAGCCGGGTCGCCGCGAACTGGTAGCCGCGCATCGCCCTCAGCCCGCCGTCGCCGGCCACCCGCTTGGCCCACACCCGGGCCGCGTGCCGCCGCCCCAGGCTGCTCAGCGCCGCCACCTCCGGCGGGGTCAGCCAGCCCGCCCGCACGTAGTCCGGCAGCATCCGCTCGGTGAGCCGCCCCTCCCAGGCCCGGAGCCACAGGGCGAGCCCGACCATGGCGAAGAAGACCGGCACCATCACGCCGATGAAGCCGTACAGCATGATCAACGTCTGGCCGGTGGCCTGGGTGAGCGTCGGCAGCAGGTTCCACAGCCCGTGCAGCATCATCGCCAGCAGCAGGCCGGCGAGCGGGGCGAGCACCCGGACCCACCGGCTGGCGGTGCGCGCGGCGATGCCCAGCCCCACCCCCGTCATGGAGGTGAAGAGCGGGTGGGCGAAGCCGAAGAGCAGGATCCGGACGATGAAGATGGCGATCACCTGCTGGGTGCCGGTCGCCGGCCCGTACCGCTCCGCGCCGCTGGCGTAGCCGTGGCCGCCCAGGTAGAGGATGTTCTCCACCATGGCGAACCCGATCGCGGAGAGCCCGCAGTAGACCAGCGCGTCCGTGATCCCGGAGATCTCCCGTCGGCGGAAGATCAGCAGCAGGATCGGCCCGAGGGCCTTGGTCAGCTCCTCGATGAACGGCGCGACCAGCACCGCGGTCAGCGCGGTCGGCAGCCCCCAGTCCTCGAAGAGCCCGGCGGAGAACTCGTTGACGGTCAGCGAGGCCGCGGTGGAGACGAACGCGCCCCAGGCGAAGCAGAAGATCAGGTACTTCAGGGGCTCCGGCTCGTAGCGGTCCAGCCAGAGGAAACAGGCCACCAGCACCGGAACCGGGAGGATCGCGGCGGCCACGCCGATCAGCAGCGCCTTGGCGCCCAGGTTCTCGCCGAGCGTGAAGAGCATGAACAGCGCGCACGCCGCGATGAACAGGACGGCGCCGGCCAGCACCAGGGCCCGACGCCACCCCAACCGACGCAGCGGCATCCCGGGCCCCGCCCCACCGGGCGGCGGAACGGCGGGCGCGGTCGGCGACGGCGGCAGGGATGCGCCGGGCGGGGTGTCGGCCATGCGGTCAGCGTAGCCATCCCCGGCCGCCTGGTCCGGCTGGGCAGCACGACCGGGCGCGTGGACCGGCTGCTCGCCGCCCTCGCCGCGCTGACCTGACCGACTGGGAGCACCCGCCGGCCCACTCCCCCGGGCCGGCGGGACGGCCGGCTCCGGTACGAGCCCCGCGCCGGCCCGGGACTGGGCGCGCCCCCCGTCAGGCCTTTCCCACTGCGGGTGCCGGCGCGCGGTCGCGGGTGCGCTGGGTCAGCACCACACACGCCAGCACGGCCACCGCCGCCGCGATCGAGGCAGGGGTGACGGCCTCACCGAGCAGCAGCGCCGACCAGGCCAGGGTGAGCACCGGCTGGGCGAGCTGGATCTGCCCGACCTGCGCGATGCCGCCCCGGGCCAGGCCCGCGTACCAGGCGAAGAAGCCCAGGAACATGGAGACCACGGTGAGGTAGCCGAACGCCGACCAGGCGACGGGGTCGGCGCGCGGCGGGGCGGCCACGGCGGCGACGACCATGACGGGCACGGTGACGGGCAGCGAGAGCAGCAACGCCCAGCAGATCGTCCGGGCGCCACCCAGCTCGCGGGCGAGCGCGCCGCCCTCGGCGTACCCCAGGCCGCAGAGCACGACCGCCGCGAGCAGGAACAGGTCGGGCGGGGCGAGGGCCCCGCGTACCGCGCCGCTGGCGCCGAGGAAGGTGAGCACCGCCAGCAGCCCGCCGGCGCTGGCGGCCCAGAACAGCGGCGGCGGTCGCTCGCCGGCCCGCAGCACCGCGAACACGGCGGTCATGGCGGGCAGCACGGTGATGACGACCGCGCCGTGCGCGGAGGTCTGGGTGCTGAGCGCCAGCGAGGTGAACAGCGGGAAACCGACGACGACGCCGAGGGCGACGACCGTCAGCCGCCGCCACTGACCGCGCGTGGGCCGCGGGGCGCCGGTGGATCGCAGGTACGCCCATGCCAGCAGCGCCGCGCCGACGGCCCGGCCGAAGGCGACGAACCACGGGTCGAGCTGTTGCACGGCGACGCGGGTCGCGGGCAGCGACATGCTGAAGGCGAGCACGCCCAGCGCACCGAGGGCGAGGCCGACCGTCCGGTCCGCCGTTACCGTGGTCCTGACAGTAGCGCTACTGTTCCTGTTCATGAATGACGGTAACGCAGCCGACCGCGTCGTCCAAGACCTGCGCGGGCTCGCGGCTGCCGCGGATCCCGGCGCACGGCTGCCCTCGGTGCGCGAGCTGACCGCCCGGCACCAGGCCTCCCCGGTCACCGTCGCCGAGGCCATCCGCCAGCTCGTGGCCCAGGGACTGGTCGAGACGCGAGCCGGCAGGGGCACCTTCGTGGCCGCCCCGCCACGCGAGTGGCGCGCTCCCGACCTGTCGTGGCAGACCGTGGCGCTCGGCCCCCGCCGGCCGGGCGAGGACGAGATGCAGGCGCTACTGGCGTTACCGCCCACAGGAGCGATCCCGCTGTCCGGAGGCTACCTGGACGGGGAACTGCAACCCGCCGCCGCGCTCGGGGCCGCGCTCACCCGCGCCGCCCGGCAGCCCGCGTCCTGGCAGCGCGGGCCGGCCGAAGGGCGCGAAGACCTGCGCGCCTGGTTCGCCCGCGAGGCCGGGGCCGGGCTGCGCGCCGAGAACATGGTGGTCTGCCCGGGCGGACAGGCCGCCCTGTCGTCCGCGCTGCGGGCGCTCGCCGCGCCCGGCGACACCCTGCTCGTCGAGTCGCCGACCTACCTGGGCGCGCTGGCCGCCGCCCGGGCGGCCGGCCTCCGGGTGGTGCCCGTGCCCGCCGACGCCGACGGGGTACGCCCCGACCAACTCGCCGCCGCGTTCGCCCGCACCGGCGCCCGGCTGTTCTACTGCCAGCCGCTGTACGCCAACCCGCACGGCGCGACGCTCGCGGAGGACCGCCGGGCCCGGGTCGCCGAGGCCGTACGCGACGCCGGGGCGTTCCTCATCGAGGACGACTACGCCCGCGACCTCACCATCGACGGCCAGGCCCCGCCACCGCTGGCCGCCGACGACCCCGACGGGCACGTCGTCTACCTGCGCTCGCTGACCAAGTCGACCGCTCCCGGGTTGCGCGTCGCCGCGATCGGCGCCCGCGGCCCAGCCGGCGCCCGGCTGCGGGCGGCCCGGCTGCTCGATGACTTCTTCGTCGCCGGGCCCCTGCAACAGGCCACGATCGAGTTCGTCACCACCCCGGCCTGGGCGCGTCACCGCCGCGCCCTGCGCACCGCGCTGCGGACCCGCCGCGAGGCGCTGCTGACCGCGCTCCGCCGGCACCTGCCGGAGCTGGCCCGGCAGCCGGTCCCGCGCGGCGGCATGCACCTCTGGGTACGCCTGCCGGAGGGCACCGACGACGTCGCGCTGGCCGCCGCCGCGGCCGCCGAAGGCGTCGTCGTCCTCCCCGGCCGCCCCTGGTACGCCGCCGAACCCCCGGCCCCCCACCTCCGCCTCACCTACGCCGCCGCCCCACCCGACCTCATCGACGAGGCCGTCCGCCGCCTGGCCCGCGCCCTGCGGGCCTGAGCGGGTCGACGCGGGTGCGGGTCAGCCGAGCGGCGGGGCGGCGGGCGGCTTCGGGGCGTCGTCCCGCTCCCCCTCGCCGCCCGGCCGGTCCTGGTCGTCGAAAGCCTCCCGGACCCCGCGGTTCGCGTCCTCCTGACTGAGGCCGGAGGCCACCATCAGGTCGCTGGCGGTGGTCCGCACCTGCGCGATCACCACGCTGCCGGAGAAGCCGACCCCGTCGGTGTACGCCCGGCCGGCCTCGCAGACCGCGCGCAGCGCCCGCTCCCGTGCCTGCTCGGGCTCCTCGCTGACGGCGAACTCGTGCTTGAGCAGGCGTACCGACTCGGCGAGATGGGCCACCGCGTCCGGCATCGTCTCCGGGATGGGCTCCTCGTCCTCGATCAGGGTCACCGCGCGCCGGCTCAGCGTGCCGGCGTTGCGCATCGCCCGGTCGATCGGGTCGGCGGCCTCGGCGTAGTGGATGAGCTCGTCCCGCCGGTGCCACCGGGCGGGCGAGAGCGTGGTGGTCTCCTTCGCTCCCTCGATGGCCTCGGTGAAGGCGGCCATCTCCTCCTGGTTGTTGCGGAGCCGGTCCAGGGCCTGCTGGGCCTTGCCCCGGTCCCGGTCCCGCAGGGCCTCCGCGGTCACGTCGAGCTGGGCGGCGAGCAGGTCCAGGGCTGGCCGGGCGGCCCGGTTGATGACCCGCAGCGGATTGAGCGGCAGCAGGATCGCGGTGACCAGCAGCGCGATGCCGCCACCGATGAACGCGTCGATGAACCGGGGGATCTCCAGGTTCTCGGTCGACGGGCTGAGCGTGACGATCAGCACCGCCGTGGCCGCCGCCTGGATGACTATGGCCACGCTGGCGCCCGCGAAGATGGTCAGCATGATGGCCAGGGTGACCACCAGCCCGAGCTGCCACGGGCCGGTGCCGAGCAGGTAGATGAGGAAGTCGCCGACGGCGACCCCGATCGCCACTCCGACGATCAACTCCACCGTGCGGCGGAACCGCTGGCCGACGGAGGCGGCGAGGGTGCCGACCGCGGAGATCGGCGCGAAGACCGGCTGCGGATTGCCGAGCAGCTCGTGCGCCGCCAGCCAGGACAGTCCGGCGGCGAGGCCGGCCTGCACGGCGAGGCCCATCGCCATCCGCAGCCGGTGCAGGCGGTCGTGCAGGGTGGTCTTGCTGCGGTGCCGCAGGCGGGCCAGCGCCTCGGCGATCCGGGCGCCGTCGATGTCCGTCGCCCGGTCGCGCAGTATGGCGCGTCGCACCCGTGAGGGTCGACGGTCCCGGGCCACGGCCATGGCGGGGACTACCCGTGCCGAGCCGGGTGAATCCTCGGCGGCGACGGCGGTAGGGCAGACTCGGCCGGGTGGTCGACCTTCTCGACCGGTGGCGGGCCGCGGCCCGGGGCGCCGGAATGACGGACGCGGCGGAGCTGAGCCGGGTCGGCGAGGACCTGCTGGCCCGCTGGCGGGAGCCGCACCGGCACTACCACGACGCCGACCACCTGACGGCCGTCCTCGACGTGGTCGACGCCCACGCGCCGGCCGCCGGACGGCCGGACCTGGTGCGCCTCGCGGCCTGGTGCCACGACGCCGTCTACGACCCGCGCGCCGGGGGCGACGCCAACGAGCGCGACAGCGCGGCGCTCGCCGGGACGCTGCTCACCCGGGCGGGCCTGCCGGCCGACGCCGTGGCCGAGGTGCGCCGGCTGGTGCTGCTCACCGCCGGGCACGCCGTGGAGCCGGGTGACGCCGACGGTGCGCTGCTCTGCGACGCCGACCTCGCCGTCCTGGCGGCGCCACCCGAGGCGTACGACCGCTATGCCGCGGCGATCCGCCGGGAGTACGCGCACGTGCCCGAGCCCGCCTTCCGGGCCGGCCGCGCCCGGGTGCTCGCCGGGCTGCTCGCCCTGCCGGCGCTGTTCCGGCTGCCGCCGCTGGCACGGCGCTGGGAGCCCCGGGCCCGCGCCAACCTGACCCGCGAACTGTCCACCCTCCGCTAGCCCCCCACCCCCACCTCACGCGGGCGGGCCAGGTGCTTGGGGCGGCGCAGCCCGGCCTGCCGGAGCAGGCGCACCAGTTCCCGGCTCGGCACCACCCGGGCGCCCAGCCAGACCGCCATCGCGAACCGGTCGGCCGGGATGTCGTAGTGGTCCCGGTCGAACCCCCGGCGGGGCACGCCCAACATCTCGGCGAAGGCGTGCAGCTCGGCGGGGGAGACGTCGCTGATCAGGTGGGACCAGAGCCGCCCCCGCCACGGCCAGGCGGGCCGGTCCAGGTAGAGCATGTCGGCCAAGGTACCCGGCACCGGGGACCGGTTGGTTATCGCGCGGGACCGACCGTAGCCTCGGCGACATGGCCGGATCCCACCTCCTCCACGATCTGCGGGCGGCGCTCGGCGACGACGCCGTCCTGACCGACCCGGACCTGCTGCGGATGCACGAGCGGGACGAGGCCGACCTCTGTGCCGCCGGTACGCCCCTGGTCGTGATCCGTCCCCGCACCACCGCGCAGGTGGCCGCCGCGCTGCGGGCGGCCGCGCGGCACGGCGTACCGGTGGTGCCGCAGGGGGCGCGCACGGGGCTGGCCGGCGCGGCCAACGCCGTCGACGGCGCGATGGTGCTGAGCACCGTCGCGATGGACGCCGTGTTGGAGATCGACCCGGTGAGCCGGATCGCCGTGGTGCAGCCCGGCGTGGTCAACGCGACGCTCGCCGCCGCCGTGGCGAAGCAGGGCCTGTGGTACCCGCCCGACCCGGGCTCGTGGGAGTCGTCCACGATCGGCGGGAACGTCGCCACCAACGCCGGCGGCATGTGCTGCGTCAAGTACGGCGTCACCACCGAGTACGTGCTGGGCCTGGAGGTGGTGCTCGCCTCCGGTGAGGTGCTGCGCACCGGCCGGCGTACCGCCAAGGGGGTGGCCGGGTACGACCTCACCCGGCTCTTCGTCGGCTCCGAGGGCACCCTCGGCGTGATCACCGAGGTGACCGTGGCGCTGCGGCCCGCCCCGGCACAGTCGCTGACCATGGTGGCGGTCTTCCCGTCCACCGCCGCCGCTGGCGCGGCCGTCGCCGAGATCGCCGCCCGGGGGCTCTCCCCCAGCCTGCTGGAGCTGCTCGACCGGACGCACCTGCGGGCGATCGAGGCGTACCGTCCGATGGGGCTGCGGACGGACGCCCAGGCGCTGCTGCTGGCAGCCGCCGACACCGGCTCCCGCGCGGCCGACGATCTGGCCGGCCTGGCCGCGGTCTGCGAGGCAGCCGGCGCCGACGAGGTCTACGCGGCCACCGACGCCGTGGAGGCGGCGGCCCTGTTGCAGGCCCGCCGGCTCGCGCACCCGGCGATGGAGAAGTTCGCGGCGGAGACCTACCCGGGCGGCAACGGCGGCCTGGTCATCGACGACGTGGCGGTGCCCCGGGGCGCGTTGGCGGCGCTCCTCGACGGGGTGGCCCGGATCGCGGTGGAGTGCGACGTGCCGATCGGCGTGGTCGGCCACGCCGGCGACGGCAACATGCACCCGAACATCGTGGTGGACCGGGCCGACCCGGCGAGCCTCGAACGCGGCCGGCGCGCGTTCGACGAGATCATGCGCCTCGGCCTGGAACTGGGCGGCACCTGCACCGGCGAGCACGGCGTGGGCCTGCTCAAGCGCGACTGGCTGGCCCGCGAGATCGGCCCGGTGAGCCTGCGGGTGCACCAGGCGATCAAGGCGGCACTCGATCCGGCCGGCCTGCTCAACCCCGGCAAGGTCCTCTGACGGGCGCGGTCCTCAGGCGGTCATCTCGGCCGGGGTGGCCTGGGTGAGCAGCAGCAGGATCTCGTTGGCGATGGGCGGGTGCTCCTCGCCCGGGCAGTCCTGCGACGTGACCAGGCCGGTCGAGGTGAGCAGGCTGGAGGTCAGCGCGTCGATGCAGGTGACCTGGTAGCGCCGGACCTGGTCGGTCTCCTTCGCCAGCCCCGGGTCGGCGAGCAGCTCCTGGAGCCGGGCGACGTGTTCCGGGCCGAGCACCCCGGTCGACGTCACGCCGTCGCCGGCGCAGTCGACACACTCCCACCTGCCGTCCGGTTCCACGTTGAGCGTGCGCAGCGGCCCGTCCGTGCCGACCCGCTGGAGGAGGCTGACCTCGCCCTTTCCGGCGGTCGCCGCCCCGCCGGGCCCCGGCTGCGACAGCCCGGTGCCGGCCGGGCCCGGCGCGGGGCCGTCGTCGGCGCTTCCGGGCAGCGCGCAGCCGGCGAGGGCGGCGGCCAGCAGGGCGGCGACGGACACGCGGACCGGACGCAACCAGGAAGCGGAGGGCACGGGCCGGAACCTATCCCACCGCGGGTGAGGGCCGTAACCGCTCTCCGGGGTGGGGCGGGCGAATGTAGGGGGTGACCGGGGCCGGGCCGGTCAGCGGGACGAGGACGGCAGTTCGGCCTGGTCGTCGTCGACGCCGCGGTCCGCCGCGAAGCCCCGTACGTCGGGCGCGCCGAGCCGGGCGGCGTCGGCGGTGGCGTCGTCGGGCATCAGCTGGGACTCGCGTTCCGCCTCCACCCGGGCGCGGTAGTGCTCCACCTCGCGGGCCCGGGTGGCCTCGTCCCAGCCGAGCACCGCGCCCATCAGCTCGGCCGCGTGGCCCGCCGACTCCAGGCCCCGGTGCGCCGTCTCGAAGGAGATCCGGGTCCGCCGGGTGAGCACGTCCTCCAGGTGCAGCGCCCCCTCGGCCCGGGCCGCGTACGTCACCTCGGCGGCCAGGTACTCCGGTGCGCCGGCCAGCGGGGAGGCCAGCAGCGGGTCCGCGTCGATCAGCGCGAGCAGGTCGCGGGTGAGGGTGCCGTAGCGCTCCAGCAGGTGCTCGATCACCCCGACCGGCATCCCGTGCCGGCGGGCGAGGTCCGCCCGGTCCCGCCACGTCGCCGGGTAGCCGTCGGCGCCGAGCAGCGGCAGGTCGGCGGTGCGGGAGGGGCGTACGGCGCCGAGCCGGTGGGCGGCCCGGTCGACCACGTCGGAGGCCATCACCCGGTACGTCGTGTACTTGCCGCCGGCGACCAGCAGCAGCCCGAGCATCGGCTCGAAGACGGCGTGCTCGCGGGACAGCTTGGAGGTGGAGTCGGCCTCGCCGGCCAGCAGCGGCCGCAGCCCGGCGTAGACGCCCTCGATGTCGGCCGTCGTGAGCGGCCGGTCGAGCACCGTGTTGACCTGCTCCAGCAGGTATTCGATGTCCCGGGCGGAGGCCGCCGGGTGGGACCGGTCCAGCCGCCAGTCGGTGTCGGTGGTGCCGATGATCCAGTGCCCGCCCCACGGGATGACGAAGAGCACACTGGTGGCCGTACGCAGGATCAGCCCGGCCTCGCCGGTGATCGCCGAACGGGGCACCACCAGGTGCACGCCCTTGGAGGCCCGGACGCGGATACCGGGGCGCAGCCCGACGTCGTTCAGCATCCGCGACATGTCGTCGCTCCACACCCCGGTGGCGGCGATGACGGTGCGGGCGCGTACCTCGAACTCGGCGTCCGGGGAGCCGGGCGGCGCCTCCAGGTCGCGGACCCGGACGCCGGTCACCTCGCGGGCCTGCCGGATGAGCCCGACCGCCCGGGTGCTGTTCACCACGGTCGCGCCGAGGCTGGCCGCCGTGCGGGCCAGGGTCACCACCAGCCGCGCGTCGTCGACCTGCCCGTCGTAGTAGCGGATCGCGCCGGCCACCGCGTCGGCGCGCAGGCTGGGGAAGACGCGGCGGGCACCCTCGCGGGTCAGGTGCCGGTGCAGCGGCATGCCGCGCCCGCCGCCGAAGATCCCGGCGAAGGCGTCGTACGCCGCGACGCCGGCGCCGTAGTAGGAGCGGCGGAACACCCGGGCCGGCAGGCCGCGTACGCCCCGCCCGTCGGGCAGCGGGACCAGGATGGGCACCGGCCGGACCAGGTGCGGGGCCAGCCGGGTGGCGAGCAGCCCGCGCTCGGTGAGCGCCTCGTGCACCAGGTGGAACTCCAGCTGCTCCAGGTAGCGCAGGCCCCCGTGGATGAGCTTGCTGGAGCGGCTGGAGGTGCCGGCGGCGTAGTCGCGCGCCTCCACCAGGGCCACCTTCAGCCCTCGTGAGGCGGCGTCCAGGGCGGCTCCCGCCCCGGTCGCGCCACCGCCGATGACCAGCACGTCGAAGCGTTCGGCGCGCAGGCGGCGCAGGTCGGCGGCGCGGCGCTCGGGGGAGAGTTGGCCGGCCGTCGTTCGGGACACGTTGGGGTCACGCACCCGTCCACGGTAACCGCCGCCGCCACCCGGCGGGACAGCCCGTCCGCGCCGTACTGTCTGGGGATGGAGGTCGGCCCCCCGTTCCCCGCTGGTCAACCCGTTCCAAGACCGTTGGCGACGCCGGGCCCGCCGAGCCCCTGGGCGGTGGCGGCGGCGGCGGTGACCGGCTGCTGGACGGTCGGGCTCGTCGTCGTCGGCCAGCTCGGCGGCTGGCTGGCCGACCAGGTCCTGCTGGCCTCCGGGCTGGACCGCGTGGTCTGGCTCTGGCCGGCGACGGTGCTGTTCACCGTGCTGCTGGTCGGGGCGCCCGCGCTGACGCTGGCCCTGCTGCCCCGCTCGGCGGCGGTCCGCACCACCGGCCGGACCTGGCTGGCGGCGGCGCTCGCGCTCGGCGCGCTGGGGCTGCTCCGGGCGATGCCGCCGGTGCACCACGAGGCGTACCTCGCCGCGTTGGCCGCCACGGCCGCCCTGGCCGCCCTCGTCCTGCGGGCGCTGGCCCGCCGCGCGGCGGTCGCGACCCCCCGGGTGCCCGCGTCGGCCGCCCCGCGCCGGGCGCCCGCGTCGGCCGTCACGCTGCTCGGGGTGGCCGGCGGGCTGGCGCTGCTGCTGCCCTGGACCTGGCTGGGCGCCCTCGGTGGGCTGCTGGAGACGGTGCTCGCCGGGGTCGCCGCCGCCGCGCTGGGCGTGCTGGCCGGGGCGCTGCTGGACGACGCCTTCTGGGCCCGCTTCACCGTCGGCGAACCGCCCCGGCCGGCCCGGTTGGTGCTGGTCGGAGGGCTGGTCGCCGGGGTCGCGCTGCTGCTGCTCACCGCCGGGGTCGGCCAGTCCGGGGCCCAGCTTCCCCTGCTGCTGACCCTGCCGCCGGCCGGCTTCGCGCTGGCGGCCCTGCACGCGGCGGCCCGCCGCCCGGCCCCGGCCGGCCCGCCGGGGACGGGTGTCCTCCGGCCCGCGGCCCGTTGGCTGGTGGGGCTCGGCGTGCTCGGCCCGCTGGCCTTCACCGACCCCGAGGAGATCACCCTCCTCCTGGCCAGCACCCGCGACGTGCCGTTCTGGGTGGCCGCCGCCGCCGGCGCCGGGCTCGCCGTCGCGGCCGTCCTCGCCGTGACGTACGGGGTGCTGCTGGGCCGGGGCCGGCGGCCGAGCCGGCGGGTCGCCTGGGTGGCCGCCAGCGCCCTGCTGGTCGCGGTCGGCGGGGTGGCCCTCGGCGCGGGCCAGCCCGGCCTGCACGGCGAGCGGCTGTTCGTGGTGCTCCGCGAGCAGGCCGACCTCGCCGGCGTCCCGGCGACGACCGGTCGGGCCGGCCGGGACGCCCGGGTCGCCGAGGTCCACCGGCGGCTGGTCGCGACCGCCGAGCGGACCCAGGCCGACCTGCGCCGGGACCTGCGCCGGCTGCGGCTCGACCACACCCCCTACTACCTCGTCAACGCCGTCGAGGTGGACGGCGGGCCGGCGGTGCGGGCCTGGCTGTCGCGCCGGCCGGAGGTCGCCCGGGTGCTGGTCAGCCAGCGGGTGCGACCGCTGCCCGCGCCGGCCGGCCGCAGTCGCGGCACCGCGCCCGCGCCCGCCGGCCCCGAGTGGAACGTCCGGATGCTCGGTGCGGACCGGGTCTGGTCCCAGCTCGGGGTGGACGGCTCCGGGATCGTGGTGGGCAGCTCGGACTCGGGCGTGGACGGCGGGCACCCCGCGCTGGCGGGCGGCTTCCGGGGCGGCGACGACTCCTGGTACGACCCGTGGAACGGCACCCGGGCGCCGACCGACCAGGGCGGGCACGGCACCCACACGACGGGCAGCGCGGTGGGCCGGGGCGGCATCGGGGTCGCCCCGGGCGCCCGGTGGGCCGGCTGCGTCAACCTGGACCGCAACCTCGGCAACCCCGCGTACTACCTGGACTGCCTCCAGTTCATGCTGGCGCCCTTCCCGGCGGGCGGGGACCCGTTCACCGACGGGCGCCCGGCACGCGCGCCGGACATCCTCACCAACTCGTGGGGCTGCCCGGCGCTCGAAGGCTGCGACCCGGGCGTGCTCGGGCCGGCCACCGCCGCCCTGGACGCCGCCGGCGTCATGGTGGTGGCGGCGGCCGGCAACACCGGGCCGTACTGCCGCTCGATCGACGACCCGCCCGCCCCGTACGCGGACGTGCTGACCGTCGGCGCGGTGGACCGGCAGCGCAAGGTCACCCTCTTCTCGTCGCGGGGACCGGTGCCGGGGGCGGCCAAGCCGGACCTGGTCGCGCCGGGCGACGAGGTGCTGTCGGCGATGCCGGGCGGCGGGTACGCCGTCCTGAGCGGCACCTCGATGGCGACGCCGCAGGTGGCCGGCGTGGTGGCGCTGATGTGGTCGGCCAACCCGGCGCTGGTCGGCGACCTGCCCCGCACCCGGCAGATCCTCCGGGACACCGCGACCCTGGCCGTGGCCACGTACGCCGCCCGGACGCAGACCTGCGGGGGTGACCGGAACATCACCGGCGCCGGCCTGGTCGACGCGTACGCCGCCGTTCAAGCGGCGCGGGGGTGAGGGTCGGCGCGGAGCGCCGGTTCACCCCAGCCGGTCGAGGAACTCCCGCGAGCGTCGCAGCACCAGTGCCGTCGCCTCCGCGTCGTACGACGGCAGCGTGCTGTCGGTGAACAGGTGCTGGTCGCCCGGGTAGACGAACAGCTCGCCGAGGTCGGGGCCGACGATGCCGACCAGCTCGCGGGCGGCTTCGATGTCGCCCTCCAGGGCGAAGAACGGGTCGGCGTCCATGCCGTGGATCTGCACCGGAACCCCGGCGGGCCAGGGGCCGACGGCCCATTCGCCGGTGACGGGCAGGCACGATTCGTAGAGCAACGCGCCACGGGCGCCGGGCCGGGTCTGTGCGAGCCGTTGGGCGGTGGCGGCACCCCAGGAGAAGCCCGCGTGGACCAGCCCGTCGGGCAGCTCGGCCACGGCACGGTCGGCACGCTCGCGCAGCACCTCGCCCCCGATGCGTTTCGTGAGCGCGAAGCCCTCGTCGAGGGTCGCCGGGAGTTCACCGTCGAAGAGGTCGGGGGTGTGCACGGTGTGCCCGCCGGCCCGCAACTGTTCGGCGAACTCGCGCAGCCCGTCGGTGAGCCCGCGCAGATGGTGGAACAGGACCACGTCGGCCATCTCTACACTCCTGTCAACAGACGACAACGATCGAATGATCCATGATTCTAGAACGGTCGAGAAATGTCGAGCAATCAGCGGATCCCGGACTACGACCTCGACGAGTTGCTCGTGGTCACCGCGCCCGCGCAGCTTCGCGCGCTGGCCGATCCCCTGCGCGCCACCCTCCTGGAGCTGCTCCTGGAGCGGGCCGCCACGGTGACCGAGCTGGCCCGGGCGGTCGACCGGCCGAAGAGCAGCGTCGCCTACCACGTGACCGCGCTCGTCGACGCCGGCCTGCTCAAGGTGGTGCGGACCCGGCGGGTGCGGGCGATCGACGAGCGGTACTACGGACGGGTCGCCCGCACGCTCTACATCGGTGCGCTCACCCGGCCCGAGGACAGACAGGTCGCGACCGCCGTCAACGGGCTCGCGGAGGCTGTCGCCGAATCCGCCGCCGCCCACGCCGCCGACGACCTGCGCTGCACCCTCGTGCACGCCCGCATCCCGATCGAGGAGGTACGCGCGTTCTGGGCCGAGGTGCAGGCGCTGGCCCGCCGCTTCGCCCAGATCCCCCGCTCCGGCGACCAGGTGTACGGGTTCGTCGCCGGCCTCTACCCCACCGACGCGCCGACCCTTCCCGAGCCCGGCCCGGACCCGGAGCCGAAGCCCGAGCCGGAGCCGAACCCGTAGCCGGAACCCGACCCGGAACCGGAGCTGGGACCCGAGCCGAAACCCGGGCCGGCCGGTTGAGGCGAGCGGGCCGGTCGCGGCATGCCACGGCGGACCGACGTGGACGCGCTCTCGCCGCACGTGGACTCGGCCCGCCAGCGGTACGCCGGCCGGGCGGCGCCAACGAGGGCTCTTCCCCGCCGCCAACAGGGGCTCTTCTTAACAGAAACGCTCCGGTGACCTAGGGTCGGCGTCCATGGACCTGAAGATCGTCGAGCTGGGGCCCGACCGGCGGCCCGCCGTGGTGGAGCTCTGCGGGCGGGCACTGGACCTGCCGGAGGACGCAGCCGAGGCGCCGGCCGTCGTGGACACCCTCTGGGCGCGGGCCGCCGCCCACCGCCCGGTGTTCGCGTGGGGCGCGCACCGGCAGGGGCGTCTCGTCGGTGTGCTCATCGGCTCCCTCGCCGCCGGCGACGGCGACGCCCGTGGTCACGTCGACCTGGTCGCGGTGGCACCGGAGGAGCGGCGGAACGGTGTCGGGAGGGCCCTGCTGGCGACCGCCGAGGCGCGGCTCGCCGAACTCGGCGCGGTGGAGGTGCTGCTCGCCGGGAACCCGCCGTACTACGCCTGGCCCGGGATCGACGTGCGCTACACCCCGGCGGTCTGCGCCGCGCTGGCGCTCGGCTACCGGCAGGACCGGACGGCGTGGAACATGACCGCCGACCTGTCGTACGACGGCTCGCCCGCGCTGCGCCCGACGGAGCCGGCGGAGGCGCGGCTGGCCGGGCAGGGCATCGCGGTCCGCCGCGCTGAGGCGGGTGACCTGCCGGCGCTGGCGGAGTTCGCCCGCGCCACCTTCGGCGGGGCCTGGGACGCCGAGCTGGCCGGCTCGGTGGGCCGGGAGGGGGCGGGCTGTCACCTGGCCGAGCGCGACGGCGAGGTGCTCGGCTTCGCCGCGTACGGGTCGTCCCGGCCGAGCTGGTTCGGCCCGATGGGCACCGCCCCGGCGGCCGAGGGCTCGGGGATCGGCGGGGTGCTGCTGCGCCGCTGCCTGCGCGAGCAGCGGGCGGCGGGCGTGACGGCGGCGCAGATCGGCTGGGTCGGACCGGTCCCGTTCTACTCGGGCAGCGCGGGTGCCCGGATCGAGCGCGTCTTCTTCCTCTACCGCAGGACGCTCGGGGACTGACAACGGGGCGAACGGGATATAGACCCTCATAACGCCATTCGCCCGCATTGGTGATCGTCGCGCCCTACCGTTTCCGGTAGAGGAGGCAGCCATGACCACGGACGACGAACGCCCCGGCCCGTTGCCGTTCGACCGGCTCGACTACGGCGACGCCGAGCAGCAGGCGGAGATGGCCGGCGTCGACGAGCCGGCCGACGAGCCGGTGACGCTGGTCGACGAGCCGGTGCAGATCCCGCAGCCGTACGACCGGGCGCAGAAGAGACGCAACCAACGGCCACTGCCGACGTGACAGCACAAGGGGCGGACCGCTGACGCGGCCCGCCCCTTGCGGCGTTTGGAACTGGACTCAGAAGTCCATGTCCCCGCCACCCGGACCAGCCGGGGCGGCCGGGGTCTTCTCCGGCTTGTCCGCCACGACGGCCTCGGTGGTGAGGAAGAGCGCCGCGATCGACGCGGCGTTCTGCAGCGCCGAGCGGGTCACCTTGGCCGGGTCGATGATGCCCGCGGCCAGCAGGTCGACGTACTCGCCGTTGGCGGCGTTGAGGCCGTGACCCGGGTTGAGGTTGCGGACGTGCTCGACGACCACGCCACCCTCGAGACCGGCGTTGACGGCGATCTGCCGCAGCGGGGCGTCCAGCGCGATCTTGACGATCTGCGCGCCGGTCGCCTCGTCGCCGACCAGGTCCAGCTTGTCGAAGGCGGACTTGCCGGCCTGCACCAGCGCGACGCCACCACCCGGGACGATGCCCTCCTCGACGGCGGCCTTCGCGTTGCGGACGGCGTCCTCGATGCGGTGCTTGCGCTCCTTCAGCTCGACCTCGGTGGCCGCGCCGACCTTGATCACCGCGACGCCGCCGGCCAGCTTGGCCAGCCGCTCCTGCAGCTTCTCGCGGTCGTAGTCGGAGTCGCTCCTGTCGATCTCGGCCCGGATCTGGTTGACCCGTCCCTGGATCTGCTCGGCGTCGCCGGCACCGTCGACGATGGTGGTCTCGTCCTTGGTCACCACGACCTTGCGGGCGCGGCCCAGCATGTCGAGGCCGACGGCGTCCAGCTTGAGGCCGACCTCCTCGCTGATGACCTGGCCACCGGTGAGGATGGCGATGTCGGCCAGCATGGCCTTGCGGCGGTCACCGAAGCCCGGCGCCTTGACGGCGACCGACTTGAAGGTGCCCCGGACCTTGTTGACGACCAAGGTCGCCAGGGCCTCGCCCTCGATGTCCTCGGAGATGATCAGCAGCGGCTTGCCCGACTGCATGACCTTCTCCAGGATCGGCAGCAGGTCCTTCACCGACGAGATCTTGCTGTTGACGATCAGGAGGTAGGGGTCGTCGAAGACGGCCTCCATGCGCTCCGGGTCGGTCATGAAGTAGGCCGAGATGTAGCCCTTGTCGAAGCGCATACCCTCGGTGAGCTCCAGCTCCAGCCCGAAGGTGTTGCTCTCCTCGACGGTGATGACGCCTTCCTTGCCCACC
This sequence comes from Micromonospora sp. DT62, assembly GCF_049847285.1. NCBI lineage: Bacteria > Bacillati > Actinomycetota > Actinomycetes > Micromonosporales > Micromonosporaceae > Micromonospora > Micromonospora sp. DT62. Next base: position 339,187 of record NZ_JBNCOB010000006.1, on the reverse strand, counting down.
TTGTCCATCGCCTCGGCGATGATCTCGCCGACGCTGGTGTCACCGGCGGAGATGGAGGCGGTGGAGGCGATCTGCTCCTTGGTCTCGACGTCCTTGGCGAGCTTGAGCAGCTCCTCAGAGACGCTGGCCACGGCGGCCTCGATGCCCCGCTTCAGGGCGATCGGGTTGGCACCGGCGGCCACGTTGCGCAGGCCCTCGCGGACCAGGGCCTGGGCCAGGACGGTCGCCGTCGTCGTGCCGTCACCGGCGACGTCGTCGGTCTTCTTCGCGACCTCCTTGACCAGCTCGGCGCCGATCTTCTCGTAGGGGTCCTCGAGCTCGATCTCCTTGGCGATGCTCACACCATCGTTGGTGATGGTGGGGGCACCCCACTTCTTCTCGAGGACGACGTTGCGGCCCTTGGGGCCGAGGGTCACCTTCACGGCGTCGGCGAGCTGGTTCATGCCCCGCTCGAGGCCGCGGCGCGCCTCTTCGTCGAACGCGATCATCTTGGCCATACGGCGTTGTCCTCCTGGACACTCACGGGCCACCCGAGTGTGTGTCCCGGATGGGCCGCCTGGTGTACGCACCTTGGGGACGTCGCCACCTGGCGACGACGACGTCTCCTCGGCCGGGCCGGATAGCCCGCGACGACCGGCCATGTGCCGCAGCCGCGTCTGGGCGCCGCTACGACCGTGGCCCTACCGCCCCGACCATTGGCACTCGCGGTATGCGAGTGCCAATGACTTGTTTAGCACTCTCCCCTGCCGAGTGCAAGCACGATCGCCCCGGTCAGCCGAGTTCGCCGGCCAGCCGCGCGCTGTCCACCGGCCCCTCGTGGGCGCGCTGCTCGGCGTACGTGACGACCAGGCCGACCAGCTGGGCGAGGTGGGTCGGCAGGGCCAGCACCGCGCCCACCAGCGTCACCACGAGCACGCCGACCGCCGTGCCGGGCGACTCCAGCGGGGTGGTGCCGAACGGCAGCGCGCCGATGCCCTCCACCATGCCGGCGGCCCCGCCGCCGACGATCACCGCCGCCCCCACCAGCGCCACCCGGCCGAGCAGCAGACCGAGCCGGTCGTGGAACATGCGGAAGGAACGGCCGATCGGGTGCTGCCGCTCGAACAGGTAGACCGGGCCGGCCATGCTCAGCGCGAAGGCGAAGTAGATGCCGGGGATCACGCAGAGACAGACCCCGAGCCCGATGATGACGCTCATCAGCAGGGTCCAGCCCCAGAGGCCCAGCGCCCGGCGTGCCCCGTAGGAGAGGGCGGCGCCCACGCTCACCGGTTGACCGGCCGCCTGCCGGGTGACCACCCAGGTGCCGGCCGCCCAGCCCAGGCTCTGCACGAAGCCGAAGATGAGGGCGCTGCCGAGCACCACGGACAGCAGGACGACCGTGTCGGTCAGGAAGGTGTCGGGCAGCGCGGCCGGGTCGCCGGCCATGGACTCCTCCCACTTGGCGCTCGGGTCGACGACCAGCGAGAGCATCGACACCACCAGGGCCGGCAGCACCTGGGTGAGCAGCAGGATCGGCAGCAGCAGCCGCCAGCCCCGGCGCACCGCGCCGACGCACCGGCCGAACCAGCCGTTGACGCCCGCGCCGGGCGGGGTGACGAGCAGGTCGGCCGGGTCGAGGCCGTGCCCCGGCGGGTACCACCCGTGGACCGGCTGCCCGGGATACGCGACCGGGGCGCCCGGCTGCCCGGGGTACGCGACCGGGGCGCCCGGGTACCACGGCTGCCCGCCGTACGGGCCGGAGCCGGCCGGGTACCCGCCGGTGGGCGGGAAGACCCAGTCCTGCGGCTGTTGCGGGTCCGTCGGCGCAGCGCCGCCCGGGCCGACGGGTGGCGTCGCGGAGGGGTCGGGATCTCCCGGGGGCGGCGCGGCCTGGGGTGGCTGGTCGGACATGAACCCTCCTCAGCGATGGCTGGAACGGCTCACGATCCTCCCCTGCCGACGCAACCGCGTCGAAGCCCGCCCCCGTGGAGCGGACCGGCAGACTGCCCGGCCCCGTGGAGCGGACCGGCCGGCGACCACCCGGGGCACCGGGCCGCCCCCGGCCGGCGCCCCACGACCGGTGGCCGGGAGGTCGGTCGGCGCGGGGGCGCGGGAGGGACGCCCGTCAGGCGATGACGCGCACGCGCTCGGCCTGGGGGCCCTTCTGGCCCTGGGCGATCTCGAACTCGACCCGCTGGCCGTCGTCCAACGCCTTGTAGCCGTCCATCTCGATCGCCGAGAAGTGGACGAAGACGTCCTGCCCACCGTCGACGGCGATGAAGCCGTAGCCCTTTTCGGAGTTGAACCACTTCACGGTGCCCTCTGCCACGGTGCACTTCCTCACTCTGCGCGGCGTTCCACGACCCCGGAGGCCGGGCGGGCCGGCACCGGAGGACCACCGGCTCGGCGATCGACGAGGGCCGCTGAAACGGTGACCGAAATCGCACGCTACACGAAGCGTGACGACACCGCACGACCACAAATCGGACATACGCCGATCGACGGCCATCGGCCGTCATCGCTGTGATAGGCATTCGGCATGACGAGCACGCCCGACGGTCCGGGGCCGACGCGGCGGGCGGAGATCCGGCGGGTCCGACCCCCGGACGCAGCTCGGATGCGGGCGCTGCGGCTGGAGATGCTCGCCGACGCCCCGCTGGCCTTCCTGGAGACCCTCGCCGACGCGGCGGCCCGGTCGCACGCCGACTACGCGGCCAGGATCGCGTCCGTCTCCGTCGGGGCGGGCACCGCCCAGTTCGTCGCGGACCCGGGCGGCCGGCTCGTCGGGCACGCCGGCGGCACGGTGGCCCCCGGGGAGCCGGGGCTGACCGTGGTGTACGCCGTCTACGTCACCCCGCCCTGGCGGGGCACGGGCCTCCTCGGCGACCTCGTCGACGCGGTCGCGGCCTGGTCCCGCGCCTGCGGGCGCCCCGAACTGATGCTGGAGGTCGTGGTCGGCAACGACCGGGCCTACCGCGCGTACCGACGGCTGGGCTTCGTCGACACCGGCGTACGCGTCCCGCACCCCACGGTCCCGGCGCTCACCGAGCTCCAGATGCGCCGCCCGGCCTGACGCGCTGGCGACCCGTTCCGCCAGGACCGGATCGGCTGCCCGGAGCGGCCCGCGCGGGGCCGACCCGGGCAGCCGGACCTCTCAGGCGTGCCGGCGGGACTGCACGATGCGGAACCGGTTGGCCACGTAGGCGCCGTCGGTGAGCGCCGAGTTGGCCGCCGCGTTGGCGCCGCTGCCGTGGAAGTCGGAGAAGGCCGCCGACTGGTTCACGAAGACCCCACCGGTCAGGTTGCAGGAGAGGTGCACCCCGACCTCGATCGCCGCGGTCTCGGCCGCGTCGAGGACCGCCTCGTCGGTGGAGTAGACCGCCGCGGTGAGCGCGCCCTTCTCGCCGACCGTGGCGCGCAGGATCTCCAGGCTGTGCGCGGTGGAGTCCGTGGCGATGGCGAACGAGATCGGCCCGAACCACTCCTTCGAGTAGGTCGCGGTGTCGTCGGCCGCCAGCCTGACCACCGTCGGGGTGCGGACCACCGCGCCGGGGAAGGCCGGGTGCTCGACCGTACGCGACTCCAGCAGCGCCTCGCCGACCTTGGTGACCTCGTCGAGGCGCTCCAGCACCCCGTCGTTGACGATCGCGCCGGTCATCTCCACGCCGCGCGTCGGGTCGGCGGTGATCTTGGCGACCGCCGCGGCGATCCCGCCCGCCACCTCGTCGAAGCTCTTGTGCCCCTGGTCGGTCTCGATGCCGTTGCCGGGGATCAGGATGTTCTGCGACGTGGTGCACATCTGGCCGCTGTAGAGACTCAGGGTGAAGCCGAGGTTGCGGCACATCCCGGCGAAGTCGTCGGTGGAGTCGATCACCACCGTGTTCAGCCCGGCCTTCTCGGTGTAGACCGCCGCCTGCCGGGCGTTGGCCTCCAGCCAGTCGCCGTACTCGGTGGAACCGGTGAAGTCGATGATCTTCACGGCCGGGTGCAGGGCCAGCGTGGAGGCGAGCTTCTCCCCGGGAGCCTCGGGGGCGAGCAGCACCAGGTTCGGGTCGAAGCCGGCCTCGGCGAGCACCTCACGGGCGTACTTCACCGTGATCGCCAGCGGCAGCACCGCGCGCGGGTGCGGCTTGACGACGACCGGGTTGCCGGTGACCAGCGAGGCGAACAGCCCCGGGTACGAGTTCCAGGTCGGGAAGGTGTTGCAGCCGATCACCAGCGCCACGCCACGGGGCACCACGTGGAAGGTCTTGGTCATCCGCAGCGGGTCGCCCTTGCCGGCCGCCTTCTCCCAGCCCGCCGTCCCCGGGTGCCGGGTCATCTCCGCGTACGCGTAGGCGACCGCCTCCAGCGCGCGGTCCAGCGCGTGCGCGCCGCCCGCCTGGAAGGCCATCACGAAGGCCTGGCCGCTGGTGAACTGCACCGCATTGGCCAGCTCGAAGATGTGCTTGTGCAGCCGGTCGAGAATCTCCAGGCAGACCCCCACCCGGGCCTGCGGGCCGGCGTCGCGCCAGCCGGGCAGGGCCGCGGAGGCGGCGGCGACCAGCTCGTCGGCGCCGGCGTGCGGGTAGCGGACGTTCAGCTCGACGCCGAACGGGCTGCTCTCGGTGGCGACCCGGTCGGCCGCGCCCGGCTGGTCGAGGGGGAAGTCACCGCCGAGGTACGCCTCGAAGGCGGCCTTGCCGTCGGCGGCGGCGGTCTCGCCGTAGACCCGGGGGCTGGGCGACTCGGGGTAGGCGGACCAGTACCCGCGCTCCGTGATCGCGGTCAGCGCCCGGTTGAGGGTGTCGGCGTGCCTGTCGTACAGGGGGTGCGGGGTCTCCGTCATGCCCGCCATCATGCAACAGGAACCCCTCAGATCAGTAGGGCCGTGTCACAACTCGGATCGTGAGCTGCCAGTCCGCCCAGCCGCCGAGGCAGCGACGGCGTCGCCGCCCGCCCGCACCCCTCTCGGGCGGACCGGGGTCCGGGGAATTCGGGTCCACATCGGACGCCCCGGGTCAGTTACAGTGACGACCTTCTATCTATATTCGAGGAGGTTCTGTGGAGCAACGAGAGTCTGTCTTCCGTCGCCGGCCGGCCTGGTCGATGCTGGTGGTGTCCGGGATGATCGCCGCGTCGGCCCTGTTCGCGGCCCCTGCCGCGGCTGACGTGGGAATCGCCGGAAGCGCCTGCAACGCGGTCGACGGTGGGGAACTCGTCTACGATGACTTCACCAAGTACAACGACTCGCTCAATCACGCGGTCAACCAGTGGAACGCGCTCAATCCCATCGACGTCAGAGCCGACGACGCCTGGAGTTACTCCGACGTCGACGTCAGCGACAGCAATGACGGCGGGAACGGCACGGTCGCCTACTACTCCTGCGTAGCCGGCGCGGACGACATCGTCATGAACACCCACTATCTCGACAGTTACAGCACCTCACGTGATCACGCCGCGATGACCCACGAATTCGGGCACGCCATCGGTCTCGACCACGGTCCTGAAGTTGCGGTCATGGACCCCTACTCGACCGACTACAACCCGAACATGAACAACAATTTGCAATCGTGGGACATCAGCACCTATCACAGCAAATGGGGGTACTGAAGATGAACCACCGACTGAAGGCCCCGTTCGTCGGGCTGGTCGCCCTTGTTCTGGCCGTTGGCGGCTGGTTCACCTACCAACAGCTTCGCCCCGCGCAGACCCACCCGGTTTCGGTGAGCTTCGCGTTCGACACCACCAACCGCGCCAAGGTCGCCGGCTACGCCGATGCGGTCGTGGTCGGGACCGTCACTGGCGTCGCGGAGGTACGCCAGGGTGAGCGCGGCGCCCCCCACACCATCTTCAAGGTCGCTGTTTCCGACAGGCTCAAGGGCGACGTCGAGGACACCATCCTCGTCGACCAACTCGGCGGAACCCGCGGGAAGGACACCTGGACGGTCGAGGGCGTCCAGCAACTCGCCGTCGGCTCCGCGTACGTCCTGCCCCTCACCAGCCGGAACGGGTCCGACGAACACGTCCTGGTGCTGACCCCGACCCTGGCACCGGTCACCACGTCCGGCGCGAGCGTGCACGTCTGGACCCAGGCGGTGGCGAACCAGGACACCACGGTGTCCTAGCTCGGGCAGACACCGCAGGGCGTCCGGCCCCCGATCCGATCGGCAGACAGCCCGGCCGGACCGCCGCCCTCCGGTCACCGGCCCCACCGCGACCCGGTGGTCGCGGTCAGGTCGGCGGTGGGGATCGACGCTCGTTCAGCCCGCTTGGCGTGGGGGTGCCGCACGACGACGATCGGGCCAGCGGATCAACCGCTGGCCCGATCGGAAGTTGGTCGGGAGGGACGCTCGCACAACGCCTCCGGCGTTGGGTCGTAAGAACTGAAAGTCTCCGGCGAAACGCCCTCCCGCACGGAGCATCTTGCGCCGTCCGGTTCCTGCCGTCAAGTCCTTGTCGGCGCGTTTTCCGCACTCACAGCGAAAACCCAGTTACGCCGCGAATCCCCCGCCCGCCTGCCCGCAACCCCCCTCGGGCACGCCAGCTCCCGGCCCTCCGAGGGCCCGAGGCCCGGGGCTGGCGGCACTGTTCGCGATCAACTTCGCCGCCAACCTCATGATCGACGCGGAGGGGCGGGGAGGACCGGGGGTGCGGGGAGGACCGGGGTGCGGGGCGGGATCAGCCGAGGAGGCCGGCGTCGCGGGCGGCGCGGAGCGAGGGCTTGATGCGGTGGGTGGGGCCGACCTCGCCGGCCACCGCGTCCAGGGTCTTGAGGCCCTCGCCGGTGTTGAAGACGACGGTCTCGGCGGCCGGGTCGAGGCGGCCGGACTCGACCAGCTTGCGCAGCACGGCCACGGTCACCCCGCCGGCCGTCTCGGCGAAGACGCCGGTGGTCCGGGCCAGCAGCCGGATGCCCGCGCGGATCTCGTCGTCGTCGACGTACTCCATCCAGCCCCCGGTGCGGCGCACCGCCTCCAGCGCGTAGATGCCGGCGGCCGGGTCGCCGATGTTGAGGGACTTGGCGATGCCGGTCGGCTTGACGGGCGTGATGGTGTCGGTGTCGGCGTGCAGGGCGGTGGCGATGGGGTTGCAGCCGGCCGACTGCGCGCCGAACACCTTCCAGCCGCCGGCCGGCGCCTCGACCAGCCCGATCTCGACCAGCTCGGCGAACGCCTTGTCGATCTTGGTGAGCAGCTCGCCGGAGGCCATCGGGATCACCACCTGCGCGGGGATCCGCCAGCCGAGCTGCTCGGCGACCTCGTAGCCGAGCGTCTTCGAGCCCTCGGCGTAGTAGGGGCGCACGTTGACGTTGACGAACGCGGTGTCCTCGAACTCGTCCGTCTCCACCAACTCGCCGCAGAGCCGGTTCACGTCGTCGTACGAGCCGTCGATGGCGACCAGCTCGCCGCCGTAGACGGCGGTGGTGATGACCTTGCCCTGCTCCAGGTCGCCGGGGATGAAGACCACCGACGGCGCGCCGGCCCGGGCCGCGTGCGCGGCGACGGAGTTGGCCAGGTTTCCGGTGGAGGCGCAGGCGTAGCGGCTGAAGCCGAGCGCGTGGGCGGCGGTCAACGCCACCGAGACGACCCGGTCCTTGAACGAGTGGGTCGGGTTGGCGCTGTCGTCCTTGACCCAGAGCGGACCGGTGATGCCCAACTCGGCGGCGAGGTGCGGGGCGGCCACCAACGGGGTGAAGCCGGGGTCGAGGGTGACCCGGGTGGCCGGGTCCTGGCCGGCGGGCAGCAGCGCCGCGTACCGCCAGATGTTCTGCGGGCCCGCCTCGATCTGCTCCCGGGTGACCGTCGCGAGCGCGGCGGCGTCGTAGTCGACCTCCAGCGGGCCGAAACACTCGTAGCAGGCGTGCTGGGCGGCGAGCGGGTAGCGCGCCGAACAGGCGCGACAGACCAGGGCGCGGGCGGGGCTGGCGGTGGTGTCGATGCCGGAGGGGGCGAACGTCGACGTCATGTCGCGGGTCCTCTCATCTTTCCCCGCATCGCACCCTGCGGCGGGGACGGAATTGGCACCTGCCCCGCCGGTCGCTCTGCGATGAGCGCGCGGGGTGGTTGCCGGGGCGTCGTCGGGCCGTATCCCTCAGCCCCTCTGGATGAGGTATGCAGTTGTGTCGTCGAGTCTAAGCACCGACGCCGCCCGGATCGTCGGGAGATCCCACGCTGTGAGCGATCCCGCAGCCGCCGTCGGGCGGCCGGCGGGCCTTCCTCGACGGTACGGATTCAGGCGGTCACCGAGCGGGAGTCGGCGGGGCGTCGGGCCCGCAGCGCGGTGTCGACCGCCCACGCGCCGGGGCCGAACACGGCGATCAGCAGGAACGACCAGCAGAACAGGACGGCCAGCTCACCGCCGTTGCGTAGCGGGAGCAGCGCGTCTGGCTGGTGCACCATGAAGTACGCGTAGGCCATCGAGCCGGACGCCAGCAGGGCCGCCGCCCGGGTCAACAGCCCGACGAGCACCAGCCCGCCGCAGACCGCCTGGATCAGCGCGGCCCACCACCCCGGCCACTCGCCGAGCGGGACCGCCTCGCCGGTGCCCCGGCTGCCACCGAGGACCCCGAGCAGCGAGGCCAGGCCGTGGCAGAGGAAGAGCAGGCCGACGACGGCACGGAACAGGGACAGGGCTGGGCCGCCGATCCGGTCAGCGAGCATCAGGGCACCTCCGATGAGACGACGGGACGACATCAGAATGCCGACTTTCATTCGGCACTGTCGATGCATTCCCTCATCGTGGGAACGCTCCCACAAAGCTGCGGGGCATGCGTGGCGCGCCCCCGTTACGGTGCAGGCACATCGACGGAAAGGAACGCGCGAATGCGTCGCAAGCTCGTCCCGGTGGTGGCGCTCTCCCTGGCCTGCCTGCTGGCGATGACCACCGCCTGCTCCACCGGCAACCGCAAGAAGCGGAACCGGTCCGCCGACCGGCCCGCCGGCACCGCCGCGAAGCGGGACGACGTCGACGCCACCCCCGCCACCACCCGGGCCACCCCGACCCCCCGCCGCACCGGCGACCAGCTCACCTGCCCCGAACTGCGCGACACCCGCATCGGCAGCAGGAAGGTCCGCTACCGCGGGTACGCCGCCCCGCTCCGCCTCTCCAACGGCCGGTGGGCCGACCGGGACGGCACGACGGTGGAGTTGCAGCGGCCGTGCGCCGTCGGTGACCTCGACGGCGACGGCGCGGGCGACGCGATCGGCGTGGTCATGCTCGACGGCGGCGGCACCGGCCGCTTCTTCACCCTCGCCGCCTGGCGCAACGTCAAGGGTGAGCCGGACTACCAGGCCCAGGTCGACCTCGGCGACCGTACACCGGTGGAGAGCGTCAGCGTGCGCGACGGCAGGGCGACGGTGGTCTACCTGACCCGGCCGGCGGGCGGCCCGATGGCGGAGCTGAGCATCCGGCGCACCGCCGTCTACCAGCTCAGGGGCACGGCGCTGGCCGAACTGAGCCACACCGACGCCCGGGTGACCGACCCGTCCGGCGACGGGGACACCGCCGACTCGGGCACCGCGCCGGACTCCCCCGACTCCCCCACCCGCAAGCGCAGGCCCCGTTCCCGCTGACGTCCCCGTGACCGGCCCGCCTCAGTCGGGGACCGGTCGGTGGGTCGGCGGCCTCGGTAGCCGTATGGATCCGGTGGCCGTGCAGCCCTGCTGACTCACCTCGCCGAGGCAGCCCCACCCCGAGGTCGGAACGCGCTCGAAGTACTGCACGGGCAGGAGCGTCGCCCCGGTCGCCGCACGGCCAGGTGGGGGTGCGCCCCTCCCCGCTGAAGTGGCAGTGGCGCAGCCGACCGGGGACGTTCCAGAGTCGACGGGCCAGGGGCTCCATCGTCAACCGGGCGCCCGTGGTGCGGCTCGACCCGGTGGCCGGCTACAGCCGGGCTGCGACCGACGCTCCGATCACCTCACCCCCCCAAGTGGCGCGGGCCGGGTGATGTCGTAGGCGATTCAGCTCGACAGGCACCTCCCGGGGTGGCCCGGCCTGCTGGCCCCGCAGGTGGGGCAGCTCGACAGCGCCACCGGGTCCCACCGGGCGGGTGTCAGGGGATCGGCGGCGCACCGGCCGGTGCGATGATCGGGCGATGGCCCTCCCCGCGCCCCGACCCGCGAGCCGACCCGCGAGCCGACCCGCGGGCGGACCCGCACCGCGTCCTCGCGACGGCATCGCAGGTCCGGCACGGGCGGTCGGGCTCGCGATCGCCGGCCTCGTCCTGCTCGGCGCCTGTGCGCCGGCGATCGACCCGCCGTCAGCCGACCTGCCGCCAGCCGGATCAGCGCCGGCCACGATGCCCGGCACGATGCCGACCGCGACCGCATCGGCGACGGCGTTCTGGGCCACTCCCACGACCGAGTGCCCGGCAGCCGGCATCCGGATCAGTTCGCCGGGCAGCGACGCCGCGATGGGTCTGCGTGCGCTCGGTCTGGAACTGGTCAACTGCGGCACGAAGCCCTACCGGCTCCACGGCTACCCCGTACTGCGCCTGTTCGACGGCGACGGCGACCCCATCCCGGTCCGGGTGGTCCACGGGGCCAAGGAGATCACCTCGGGCTTCGACGACCCGCCCCGGCCACTGACCCTGCAGCCCGGCGAGCGGGCCGGCGCCGCCGTGCTCTGGCGCAACCTGGTCACCGATCCGACGGTCGTCGCCACCGATGGCGAGCGCCTGGAGGTCGCGCCCGCAGTGGGCGGGGCCCCGCAGGTCGTCGGCCTGGACGGGCCCGTCGACCTCGGCAACACGGGCCGGATCGGCGTCAGCGCCTGGAAGAAGGCGACCGACCCGGCACCGACGCCGGCCCGGCCGGGCAGACCGGTGCCGAGCAGGTCGGCGCCGAGCAGCCCCCGGCCGCTGCCGTGAGGCGCCCGGCGTCTCAGCTGGTGACGTCCTTGCGGGTGAAGCGCCAGAACGCCAGGCCCCAGAACAGCGTCGCGTAGCTGATCGCCGAGATCGCCCCGCGTACCACGTCGTCGGTCTGCACCGGCGTCGACAGCAGTCCCAGCCAGGCGGTGCTGTAGTGCGTCGGCAGGAACGCGCGCAGCGCGCCCAGGGCGGTGATCTGGTCGAGGATGCTGGAGAGGATCCAGAGCAGCACCGCACCGCCGACCGCGCCCAGCGCGGCGTCCGTCACCACCGACAGCAGGAACGCCAGGCCGGCCACCACCAGGAGTACGACCGCCAGGTAGCCGAGCACGCCCAGCAGCCGCAGCAGTCCCTCGCCCGGTTCGAGCTGGGCCGCCACGGTGCTGCGCAACGGCTCCCAGCCGTAGCGGAGGGTGCCGATGAGCAGGGCAGTGCCGGCGAGCAGCAGCAGCGCCAGGGCCGAGTAGACGAGCGCGACGAGCAGCTTCACCGTCAGCAGGCGGGCCCGGGGCACCGGGATCGCCAGCAGGTAGCGCAGGCTGCCCCAGCTCGCCTCGCTGGCCACCGTGTCACCGCAGAACAGCGCCACCACCACGACCATCAGGAACGACGCCGAGACGAAGATGGTGAAGAGCGTGAAGTTCAGCCCGCCCGACGTGGCGAACTCGACCAGGCTGCCGAACTCCCCGCGCCCGTTGTCGTCGTCGCCGCCCGTGTCGAACTGGAACGCGATCAGGATGATCAACGGCAGCAGCACCATGAACCCGAGCGCGAGCTGCGTACGCCGCCGGGAGGCCTGCCGCCGGAACTCGGCGCCGAACGGCAGGGTCGCCGACGGCCGGTAGCCGGCCGCCGCGCCCGCCGCTTGTGACGTGCCCGCCATCATCGGTCCCCGCTTCCCCGAGAGTTCTCGCCCACCAGGGCGAGGAACGCGTCCTCCAGGCGGCGCCGCGGCACCACCCGGTCCACCCCGATGCCGGCCCGGACCAGCTCGGCGACCACCTCGCTACGGGCGGTGCCGTTGGTGTCCACCACGAGCTGCCCCTCGCCGTCGGGAAGCACCCGCACCCCGTCCAGGCCGTCCAGCACCGCCCGGGCGGCCTCCGGGTCGGTCACGTCGAAGAGCACGCTCGGCGACTCGCCGACGATCTCCTCGACCGGGCCCGAGGCGACGATGCGGCCCTTGTTCACCACCACCGCGTGCGTGCAGGTCTGCTCCACCTCGGCGAGCAGGTGGCTGGAGACCAGCACCGCCCGGCCGTCGGTGGCGTAGCGCTGGAGCACCCGGCGCATCTCCGCGATCTGCGGCGGGTCGAGCCCGTCGGTCGGCTCGTCGAGCACCAGCAGCTGGGGCAGGCCCAGCATCGCCTGCGCGATGGCGAGGCGCTGCCGCATGCCGTGGCTGTAGTTGTTGGTCTTGCGGTGCACGGAGTCGCCCAGGCCGGCGATCTCCAGGGCCTCCTCGAAGTGCGCGTCCCCGGCGGGCCGACCGGTGGCCCGCCAGTACGCCTTCAGGTTGTCCAGCCCCGACAGGTGCGGCAGGAAGCCCGGCCCCTCGACCAGCGCCCCGATCCGGGACAGCACCGGCGACCCGGGCACCAGCCGGTGCCCGAAGACGTAGATCTCGCCGGCGGTGGGCTGGGTCAGCCCCATCAGCACCCGCAGCGTGGTGGTCTTGCCCGCGCCGTTCGGGCCGAGCAGGCCGACGACCTGACCGGGGTGCACCTCGAAGTCCACGTTGGAGACGGCGACGAAGCCGTCCGCGTACTCCTTGCGGAGCTGCCGCACGGCCAGCGGGACGCCCGCGTACGCCGGGTGGATGGAGCTGTCCTGGCGGCGGTGCCGGCGGCGGACCACGGCGACGACCACGACGAGCCCGACGACGATCGCCGCGACCAGGCCGGCCAGCACCCAGCGCCACACGGTGGCGGAGGTGGGGATCGGGTCGCCGGCGACGGTCGGCAGGCTGACCGCGCCAGTGGCCGCGACGGTGTGCACGGTCGGCTCGACCGGGGTGGCGTACGCCTGGTCGGAGGTCGCCACCACCACGCGCAGCCGGTGCCCGGCCTCGATCCGGCGCACGATCGCCGGCAGGGTGACGGTGACCGGCCGCGCCGTGTCGATGGTCGGCGGCAGGCCGGTGAGCCGGACCGGGGCGACCAGGCCGTTGGGCAGGGTCGCCGCGCCGTTGGGGTCGACGTCGTAGAGCTTGACGAAGAGCACCGCCTCCCCCGTGGCCGACGCCGCCCGCACGTCGACGGTCGGGGCGCCGACGACGTCCACCGCCTCGGTCAGCGGCCCCGACTCGAAGCGGGCGTGCTGGCCGGGGATGTCCCCCGCCACGCCGCCGAGCAGCGACGACAACTCACCGGCGAAGGGCACCGAGGAGATGGCGGCCGGGTTGCGGGACGGCGGGTTGGCGACGGGCTGGGCGGGGCCGGACACCGGTACGCTCCGGCGGGCCGTGCCGGCGATGCCGGGATAGTCGGCGTAGCGGTAGCCGGTCGCCACCAGCCCCCGGTCGAGGGCGTCGAAGCCGGCGATCCGCGACCAGGTGAAGTCGTCGCCCGGGGCCTCGCCCTCGCCCTTGACGTAGTGGTCGAGCCACTGCACGGTCAGGAACTTCACCCGGTCCGAGTCGGTCTTCGGGCCCTCGCCGCCGTCGTGGCCGCCGGTGAACCAGGCCACCCGCACGGGCGTACCGGCGGCGGCGATGCCGTTCGCGTTCGCGTTCGCCTCGCCGAGCGGGAAGAGGGTGTCCGCCTCGCCCTGCACGAGCAGGGTCGGCGCCTTGATCCGCTTGAGCACCCCGGCCGGGCTGGAGCGGCGCAGCAGGTCCACGGCGGCCTGGTCGGCCCGACCCGTGGTGGCGATGCGCAGGTACGCGGCGCAGATGTCGGCGGCGAACCGGCCGCAGGCCGGGTCTCCCGCCCCGGCGGGGGCGCGCCCCGGACCCGTCCCCGGGCCGGCGCCCGGCCCCGGGCCGGGCGGGCCGGCGGAGGCGGGCGCCCCCTCGGGCTGGGCGGCACTCGTCCCGGAGAGCCCGGCCGGCCCGGAGCCGACGTTGCCGCCCCCGCCGAAGAAGAGGCCGGCCCAGCCGGACTTGAACACGCCCTCGGTGGGCTCCTTCCCGGTGCTCTCCGGCAGGAAGGAGCGGGACAGGTCGTTCCAGGTGATCATGGGCACGATCGCGTCGACGCGCTGGTCCTGCGCCGCGAGCAGCAGCGCCAGGGCGCCGCCGTACGAGCCGCCGACGACACCGACCTTCGGGTCCCCGGCGGCGTCGGTACGGATCTCGGGCCGGGCGGCGAGCCAGTCCAGCAGACGTTCGGCGTCCCGGACCTCGTAGTCCGGGTGGTCCAGGTGGATCTGTCCGCCGCTGCGGCCGAGGCCCCGCGCGGTCCAGGTGAGCACCGCGTAACCGCGTCCGGCGAACTCCTCGGCGTCGGCGCGGACGGACTCCTTGGTGCCACCGAAGCCGTGCGCCAGCAGCACCGCCGGCACCTTGTTCGCCGCCGATGCGTCCTCGGGCAGGTAGAAGGTGGTGTCCAGGACGACGGGCTCGTTTCCGGTCGGCCCGGAGGGAACGTTCACGAACGCCGCCTCGGTCCGGACGGCCGGCCCCTGCGGCAGGACGGACCAGGTCACGGCGGCGGCAAGCAGCACGACGACCGCCGCCGCGGCGACGGCGCGCCGGCGGGTGGGCAGGGCACGCCGGATCCACGCGGCCGACAACGGCGATCTCATTGGGCACACGGTACGGCCCGGATCCTGAGCGTTGGCTGAGATCCTCCGTACGTCCGTCCGGTTGCTCCGATCGGCGTCGCCCCAGCGCGGTCCAGACCGTCCCACGAAGATGAATTCGGATCATGTGAATTCCGATGTTCGTCGGAAATCCGCTCCGATCCATCCTTGTCACTCTCTGCCCCGGCACGGACGGTGCCCGACGAGTGACCCTGCGGTTACTTCGAGCTTCGTGACGCAAAGCTGACCGTCCGGCGGCCGGAACGGCCCCCGCTGGTCGGTTAGTTTTCCGGTCCGGTGCACGGGACTTCGCCGTCGACCCCCGACACCCCGCCGATCCCGTGCTCCCGCCGGAGGAGACAGACATGACCGTCCCCGCACCGCCGGCCCGCCGGCGGCCCACCGCGGTGGGCCGCGTACTGCCGCTGCTGCTCCTCGTCGCCCTGCTCGCGCCGATGACCCTGCTGTTCGTCCAGACCTGGGGACTGACGGCCGACGACCGGGACCTGGCCGGCCGGGAACGGCTGGGCGTGGAGTACCTGCGCGCCCTCGCCCCGGTCACCCACGCCCTGGTCGAGGCCCAGTCCGCCGCCGTCGCCGCCCGGCCCGTCACCAGCGAGGCGCTGACCCGCGCGGTCGAGGCCGCCGCCTCCGTGGACGCGCGGGTCGGCGACGAGTTGCGCACCCAGGAACGCTGGGCGGGCCTGCGGGCCAGGATCGAGGCGCTGGGCGCCCGCGCTCCCGCCGACCCGGAGGCGGCCTTCACCGCGTACGGCGAGGCCACCGACCTGCTGCTGGCGCTGCACGGCAAGGTCCGGGAGACGTCCGGGCTCGTCCGCGACCCCCGGCCCGACTCCTTCTTCCTCCAGCACGCGAGCCGGGACCTGCCCGAGGCGGTCGTGGCGGCCGGCCGGCTGGCCGACCTGGCCGTGCTCGCCGCCCGCCGGCCCGCCGCCGACCGCAACCGCACCGCCGTCGAGATCGCCGCCCTCCGGGTGGGCGTGCTCACCCCGGCCGGTGACCTGGTCGCCGACCTCCGGGCCGCCGTGGACAGCTCGGAGAGCGCCGACCTCGGCCCGAGCGTGCTGAACCCGCTCGACACCTACCAACGGGCCGTCGAGACGTTGGCGGCCCACTCCGCGCCGGCCGGTCGCGACGCGGAGACCGACCAGGCGCGGATCGCCGGCGCCCGGTTGAACGCGCAGACCGCCGCCGAGCAGCTCCAGCCCGTCATCCTGGACGAACTCGACGCGCTCCTCGCCGGACGCTCCCGCGACCTGGACCGGGACCGCTGGCTGACCGTGGCGGCCGGGGCGCTGGCCGTCCTGCTGTGGGCGGCACTGGGCGCGGTGTGGCTCGCCGCCGTCCGACGGGCGCCGGGGCCAGCGGCACAGGCCCGACGCGACCGGTACGGCGCCGACGCCCGGCCGGAGGACACGCCGTGGCAGCCGGCCGGCCGGGGTGCCGAACCGCGTCAGCTCCAGCCGGCGGGGTCGGCCCGCGAACCCGGCGGCGCGCAGTGGGGGCCCTCCGATGCTGCTCGCTAGGCTCCGTATCCGGGGCAAGCTCGCGCTGCTCGTGGTCATCCCGCTGCTCAGCATGGTGGCGCTGGCCGTGCCGGCGGTGCTCGACCGCGTGGCCGCCGCGCAACGGGCCGGCGACATCGCCGACCGGGTCCGCGTCGCCAGCCGGATCGGCAGCCTCGTGCAGGACCTGCAACAGGAACGCGTCCTCTCGGTCGGGCTGCTGCTCGGCCGGGTCACCCGGAGCGAGCTGATGCAGCGGACCGCCGGCGTGGACGACCGGGTCGCCGACCTGCGAGCCACCCCGGCAGGCCTGCTGCCGCCGGAGGTGACGGAGGCCCTGCACGGCGTACGCGGGCTGACCGACCTGCGTGCCGCGGTGCTCGCCGGCACCGCCACGCCGGACCAGATCATGGCCGCGTACGGGTCGGTCAGCACGGGACTGATCAACGCGCTGCGGCTGCCGTTCGGGGTGGACACCGACACGGCGGCCGGGCGGCAGGTGCTGGCCCTGGACGGGTTGCTCCGCGTCGACGAGGCGATGGGCGCCTGCGCCACCCTCATCGTGCTCGTCAAGGCCACCGGCTCGCCCCGGGTCAGTGCCTCGTACGTCGCCTGCATGGCGGGGCTGCGGGCGGACAACCAGGGGTTCCGCAGCCTCATCACACCGGAGCAGTTGAAGCTGGTGACCCTGAACGACGCGGCCGTGGCCGCCCGGACCAGCGCGGACTTCCTCACCAGGAGCGCGCTGGACCCGGCCGGCGCGACCAGGGACATCCCGCTGGACGCGCTCTTCCCGTCGGTCCGCTCGATGATCACCTTCGGGCAGTTCATCGAGAAGAAGCTCGTCGCCGACGTCATCGCCGAGGTGACCGGGCAGCAACGCCGGGCGCTGACCGAGGCGTACCTGGTGGCGGGGATCGTCACCCTGATCCTCGCCGTGGTGGTGCTGCTCAGTGCGGCCGTCGCCCGGACGGTGGCCCGGCCGCTGACCCGGCTCACCCGCTCCGCCGACCGGGTGGCCCGGGTCGCCGAGGCGGAGCTGACCAGGGTCGCCGACGACGAGACCGAGGGCGCCGCGCCGGTACGCCTCGACCCGGTCGACGTACGGGCCCGCGACGAGATCGGCGACCTGGCCCGCGCGTTCGACCGGGTGCAGAGCACCGCCGCCCGGCTCGTGGAACGGCAGGTCGCCGGCCGACGCAACGTGGCCCAGATGTTCGGCCACGTCGGCCGCCGTACGCAGAACCTCGTGGGCCGGCAGATCGCGCTGATCGACCGGCTGGAGCGGCAGGAGACCGACCCCGGCCGGCTGGAGCACCTGTACCGGCTCGACCACATCTCCAGCCGCCTGCGCCGCAACGCCGGCAGCCTGGTGGTGCTCTCCGGCTCGGCCGGCGCCGACCCCCACGTGGCGCCGGTGCCGCTCGGGGACGTGGTCCGGTTGGCGCTCGGCGAGATCGAGGACTACACCCGGGTCGACGTGCAGGTCCCGTCCGGCGTGTCGGTGGCGCCCGGCGCCGTCGGCGACCTCGTCCTGGCGCTGGCCGAGCTGATGGAGAACGCGACGGTCTTCTCCCCGCCGCACACCCGCGTCACGGTGGGCGGCGAGCCGACCGGCTCCGGCGCCCGGCTGACCGTGGTGGACCGGGGCATCGGCATGGCCCCGGAGCGGCTGGCGGAGGAGAACGCCCGGCTCACCCGGCGGGAACGGCTCGACCTCGCGCCGACCGAGGTGCTGGGGCTCTTCGTGGTGGGTCGCCTGGCCCGCCGGCACGGCTGGCAGGTGCGGCTGACGCCGACCGCCGGTGGCGGGGTGACCGCGCACCTGGACGTCCCGGAGACGTCGCTGGTCGTCCACCGCGCCGAGCGGGCCGGCGTGACCGTGGCCCGGGCCGCCGTACCCGTCCGCGACCGGCGCTCGCCCGACGAGCCGGAGGCCGCCCGACCCCGCGCGGCGGTCGGCACCGGGTCCGGCGCGACGGTCGGCGCGGCGCCGTCCGAGCCCCGCGCGACGGTCGGCGCCGCGCCGGAGGCTGCGCCGTCCGGGTTCGACGCGGCGCTGCTGAGCCGCGCCACCCGCAGCGTGGAGTCCGGCGCCTCCTGGGACGCGTTCACCTCCAGTGGTGAGCCGGCCGGGGTCGAGCTACGGGCGCCGGCCGGCACCGAGCCACGGGCACCGGCCGCAGCCGCCCCGCCGGGCATCCGACAGCGGGTACCCGGTGCCACCCTGCGCCCGGCCGCCCCGCCGGCCGCCCCGCCGGTGAGCGGGCCGGTGCCGGTCACCGACGCGGACCCGGCCGCCGCCCGCGCCCTCGTCGAGGCCGTCGAGTCGGGCGTACGCCGGGCCGAACTGGGCCGGGGCACCCCGGACGGCACCGCGCCGGCCGGGCTGACCCGGCGGGTGCCCGGCGCGAACCTGACCGCCACCCCGGCCCGTCAGCCCGACAGCCCGCCGGAGAACCCGGACGAGGTCCGCGACCTCCTCACCGAGTTCGAGGCGGGCGTCGCCCGCGCTCTGCGCGAAGTCAGCCAAGACCGCCGCTACGAAGAGGGAACATCACGGTGACCAGCCCCTTCCTGCACGACAACGTCGACCACCAGAACCCGGGCGCCGGGGACCTGAGCCCGGAGGCGCGCACCTTCAACTGGCTGCTGGACTCCTTCACGTCGAGTACGGCCGGCGTGCTGGAGGCGATCGCCGTCTCGTCGGACGGGCTGCTGATGGCCATGTCGGCCATCAAGGACCGCTCCAACGCGGAACGGCTCGCCGCGGTGGTCTCCGGCATGACGAGCCTCGCCGGCGGCGCCGCGAGTTGGTACGCCCTCGGCGGGCTGAACCGGGTGGTCGTGGACATGGCCGAGGGCTACCTGCTGATCAGCGCCATCAGCAGCGGCTCCGTGCTCGGGGTGGTCGCCGACCGCTCGGCGAACCTCGGCACCGTCGCCTACGAGATGACGCTCTTCGCCGGGCGGGCCGGTGGCGCCCTCACCCCGAGACTGATCGCCGAGCTGAAGAACGCCGCCCAGCAATGACCCCCGAGGCCGCCGGCGAGGGACCGGACCCGGAACCCACGGTCCGGATCCGGCCCTACCTGCGCGCGTCGTCCCCGCATGACGCCCGGCCCGGCCTGCCGGCGACCACGGCCGCGCCGGCGACCGGGGACGGGCCCGCCAGCCCGCGCCCGTTCGTGCTCACCGCCGGGCGGGTGGCCGGCGCCGACCCGGCGATCGGGCTGGAGACACAGGTGACCGTCCGGCCGGCGACCGACCGGCCGCCGGCGCTGACCTGGCTGGCACCCGAGTTGCAGGCGATCGTCTCGCTCTGCGACGAGCCGATCTCGGTCGCCGAGATCTCCGCCCGTACCCGGTTGCACTTCGGCGTGACCCGGGTGCTGGTCGGCGACCTCCGCGCCGCGGGCCACCTCGACGTGCACGACGGCGCCGACGCTCTCGACCCCGACATCATCCTTCGAGTGATTGATGGACTCCGTGCGATCTCCTGAATGGCCGGTCGCCCCGCTGGGCGGGATCGCCGCCAACAGCGCCGCCACCCGGTACGGCTCCCCGACGGGGCCGCACCCCGCCGCGTCCGCTCCGCCGCCGCACCGGGCGCCGGCCACCGGGGTGGCCGCGGTGCCCCGGCCCACGCCGGCCGCCGCACCGCCGATCCCGGTCAAGATCCTCATCGCCGGCGGCTTCGGGGTCGGCAAGACCACCACGGTCGGCGCGATCTCCGAGATCGCCCCGCTGACCACCGAGGCGGAGATGACCACCGCCGGGATCGGCGTCGACGACCCCGGCGTACGCTCCGCGAAGACCACCACCACGGTGGCGATGGACTTCGGCTGCGTCACCATCGACCGCAGTCTGAAGCTGTACCTGTTCGGCACGCCGGGGCAGGCCCGGTTCGGTTTCATGTGGGACGACCTCGCCCGGGGGGCGCTCGGCGCGCTCGTCGTGGTGGACAGCGCCCGGCTCGACGACTGCTACCCGGCGATCGACTTCTTCGAGCGGGCCGGCCTGCCCTTCGTGGTCGGCGTGAACGCCTTCGACGGGCGGCTCACGCACGACCTCGACGCGATCCGGTGGGCGCTGGCCGTCGGCGACCACGTGCCCCTGGTGCAGTTCGACGCCCGGGACCGGCTCTCGGTGCGGGACGCCCTGCTGGTCGTCCTCGACCGCGCACTCGAGCGGGCCACCCGGGAGGGAAGGTCCTGAACCGCTGCGGCGGTTCGACCCGTTTCACGAGAAGGGGTGGTTCGTGATGAGAGGTGGACTGGACGAGACACTGGCCCGGATGGCGCGCCGCGAGGAGGCGTTGCGGCGGCGGGCCGCCGAGGCGGAGCCGGCGGGCGGGGAGGCCGTCGGGGCGCCGGAGGCCCGGGGCGGATCCGAGCCGGGGCGCGCCGACGTCCGGGGCGAGGGGCGCAACGCCGGGCCCGGCTGGGTCGACACGCGGCGGGGCGCGGAACACCGCGACCCCGTGGTGGAGGTCGCCGAGGCGGTCCGTCGCGTGGTGGCCGGCCACCCCGGCACCGCGGTCAGCATCCGGGTCGAGCACTACGGGCAGGCGTACCCGCTGCGGGTCACCTGGACCGACGCGGGCGTGACGGTCGACGCGGAGGCCCCCGCGCCGCCGCCGGCGTGGCCGATGTCGGTCAAGACGGTGCCGGCCTGGACGCCGGCCCAGGAGGGGCTGACCCCCGACCCGGCGGCACGGCTGGCCGAGCTGATCCGCCGCGACTCCTCCCTGTTGGGGGACGGTGACGGTCCTCGCGGAGCACGGAACGCCCCGGGAGGGGGCAGGGCGTGACCACGGCGGCTAGGGTCGGGCGGTGGCGGAACCCGACCTGACCCTGACCGCGAGCCTGCGGCCGGCGGCCCTCGACGCCCGACGGGGCGTCGTCCGGCTGCACCCGGAGGTGCTCACCGCGCTGGCGCTGCGCCCCGGCGACCCGGTGCGGCTGGCGGGCCGGCGGGTGAGCGCCGGCATCGTCGCGCCGGCCGAGCCGACCGCCAGCACCGCGCTGCTCTACGCCGACGACCTCATGCTGGGCAACCTCGGCATCCGCGACGGCGCCCAGGTGACGGTGAGCCGCCTGCCGGTCACGCCGGCCCTTCGGGTGCTTCTCGCCGGTCCGGCGCAGATCGCCGCCGTGGTCTCGCCCGAGATGCTCCGGCTGGCTCTGCTCGGCAAGGTGGTGACGACCGGGGACGACGTGTCGCTGCTGCCGCAGGACGTGCTGCCCGACGCCTCGGTGCGCAGCCTGGTGGAGGCCGCCCGGCGCAGCCTCTCCAACAGCGTCGGGTACGCCTGGACCAGCACCCTGCTCGCCGTGGTCGCCGCCGAGCCCGACACCGGCTCGCTGGTCACCATGGACACCGTGGTCGGCTGGGAGCACGGCCAGGCGACCCACGGCTCCGCCGGCACCGGGCCCGCCCCGCAGGGGCGCCGCCTCGACGCTGGCCCGACGGCGAACGGGACCGCCCCGGGCCGGGCGGCGGCCACGGGGGGCGTACGCCTTCCGGGCGCCGTGGACGCCACGGGACGCACCGCCGGGAGCGTCGACGACGCGCCGCCCGCGGTGGACGAGCTGCCCGGGCTGCGGTCGCAGGCAGAGGAGCTGACCGAGCTGCTCGACCTCGGCTTCCACCACCGGGAGGTGCTCGGCCGGCTGGGCACGACCGTCTCGCTGGGCGTGCTGATCGCCGGGCCGGCCGGCTCCGGCAAGGCGGCGCTCGTACGGGCCGTGGCCGCCCGGGTCGGGGCCCGGGTCAGCCCGCTCTGGGCGCCCGAGGTGGCCGCGCTGACCAACCAGGCCGCCGCCGACCGGCTGCGCGCCGCCGCCGCCGAGGCGCGCGCGGACGGCCCCGGGGTGCTGCTGGTCACCGACGTGGAGGCGCTCGCCCCGGCGGACGGGCCGGGGCCGGTGGCGACCGTGTTCCAGCAGGTGGTCGCCGAGACCGTACGGGCGGGGGCGGCGGTCGTCTGCACCACCGGCCGGCCCGAGGCCGTCGACCCCGCACTGCGTGCCCCGGACCTGCTCTCGCTGCGGATCAGCGTGCCGCTGCCGGACGCGGCCCTGCGCCGGGAGCAGTTGACGGTGCTGACCCGGCAGGTCCCGCTCGCCGACGACGTGCGGCTCGACGAGGTCGCCGGGCGTACCCCCGGCTTCGTCGCCGCCGATCTGGCCGCGCTGCTGCGCGAGGCCGGGGTGCGCGCGGCGCTGCGCCAGAAGTCGGCCGAGACGCCGACGGTGGCGATGGCCGACTTCACCGCCGCGCTGGAGGTGGTCCGCCCCACCACCATGGCCGCCTCCACCCTGGAGCTGGCCTCGGTGACGCTGGACGACGTGGGCGGCCTGACGGAGGTCAAGGAGACGCTGACCGAGTCGGTGCTCTGGCCGCTGACCTACCCGGACACCTTCGCCCGGCTCGGCGTGCAGCCGCCGCGCGGGGTGCTCCTCTACGGCCCACCGGGCTGCGGCAAGACCTACCTGGTCACGGCGCTGGCCGGCTCGGGGCGGGCGAACGTGCTCTCGGTGAAGGGCGCGGAGCTGCTGTCGAAGTGGGTCGGTGAGAGCGAGCGCGCGGTCCGCGAGCTGTTCCGCCGGGCCCGGGAGGCCGCACCCACCCTGATCTTCCTGGACGAGGTGGACGCGCTCGCCCCGGTACGCGGCCAGGCCAGCGACGGCGGCACCACCGACCGGGTGGTGGCCGCGCTGCTGACCGAGCTGGACGGCGTGGAGACGCTGCGCAACGTGGTGGTGGTCGGCGCGACGAACCGCCCCGACCTGGTGGACCCGGCGCTGCTGCGCCCGGGACGGCTGGAACGGCTGGTCTACGTGCCGCCGCCGGACGGGCCGGCGCGGGCGGAGATCCTGCGCGCCTCGGCCCGGAACGTGCCGCTGGCACCCGAGGTGGACCTCGTGGAGCTGGGTGGGGAGCTGGACGGCTTCTCGGCGGCGGACTGTGCCGCGCTGGTGCGCGAGGCGGCCCTGGCCACCATGCGGGAGTCGCTGACGGCGTCCACGGTCACGGCCGCGCACGTGGCGGCGGCCCGCGCCCGGGTCCGCCCGTCCCTGGACCCGGCCCAGGTCGCCTGGCTCGCCGCGTACGCCGAGAAGCGCGCCGGCTGACCACCCGCGCCCCCGGCCCGGCCGGGGGTGACGGGCGCTGTCGAGCTGATGTCGTGAACGACTCGTCAGTCGGTGGGCAGGAGGGGACCGAGGGGCCCGAGGTCGAGATTGAGGTCCTCGGGCGTGAGGCCGAAGTACTCGCGCAGCCCCGCCATCTGCTCCTCCAGGGCCATCAGCGTGGTGCCGATCCGTTCGATCTGCTCCTCGGTGAGGTCGCCGAGGTCGACCCGGCGCAGCGCCTGTCGCTCCATGAGCTGCCGCAACAGCTCGATCACGGTGAGCACGAGGCTGGCCAGCCCGCGCTCGACGCCGTCCCGGTCGACGGCGAGCCGGCGGTCCAGCGGCGTCACCCGGGGCGGCTGCCACCGGGTGTCGCCGAGCGCGGCGGCGAGTTCGGCCGCCTCGTCCCGGCGGTCGCCACCGCCGCCCGGCCTGCCCACGCCCACTCCGCCGCCCCCGCCACCCGGGCCGGTCGCGCCGTCCCGGGCGGTCACGGCCACGTCCCCGGCGTCCCGGCGGCGGCGCTCGGGGCGGCGTCGGGCAGTTCCGGCGGGGCGAGCGCGCCGACGGAGGCGACCAGTGCGCGCAGGGAGATCCGGACCAGGTCGATGTCGGCGATGGCGATGGTGATGTCGCCGCTGATCACCACGCCGGTGGCGAGGACCCGGTCGAGCAGGTCGACCAGGGCCACCGGCCGGTAGGCCAGCGGGTCGTCGGCACTGCTGGGGGCGAGCGACGTGGTCACCACGCCGGTCCCCGGGCCGTCAGCACGCTGGCTCCCGTACGGTGAGCGCCGGCTCGGCGGGCCGCTCCTCGGCGAAGGAGTACGGCGGCCACGGGCCGGTCAGCTCCAGCCGGATCTCCGGGTGCCGCCCGGCGAGCGCGCCGACCAGCTGGCGGAATCCGGCGACCGCCCCCTGGCCGACCAGGTACGCCCCGTTGAGCACCATGGCGGTGGGCGCGCCCGAGAGCCGGCGGTCCTGCGGGGGGTGCCGCCGGACGGCCACCGCGTGCCCGGCCAGTGCCTCGTGCACGGCGGAGGCGGCGTCGGCGGCGATCCGCTGCCCCTCCTCGCGGGCGGTGAGCTGGGCCCGGCGCCGCCGCAGGTACGCCGCCCCGGCGCCACCCGACCCGGCGGGCTCCGCCGTGCGGGGCGTCGCGCCCGGCACGACGTACCCCTTCACCCCCCACTCGTCGTGGCCCGCGAGCCGGTCCAGGACGGTGGTCAGCTCGACCCGGCGGGCGGTGAGCTGCCCCGCCACCCGGGCGTCGTCGTGGTGGACGGTGGCCAGCCGGGCGGGCACCACGGCGCCGTTGCGGGACAGGGCCGCGACCACCGCGTGGTGCGTCCGGGCCGCCCGCTCCAGCCAGGCCAGGTCCTCCAGGTTCCGGCGCAGCGCCTCCTCGCCGTACTCGGACAGCGGCGCGGCGCTGACGACGGCGACCAGGCCGGCGGCCCGTACCGCCCGCACCGGAGCGCCGTCCATCCCGGCAGTGGCGGCGAGCAGGGCGGGATCGACGTCCCGCGCCACGCCGTGCAGCCACACCCCGACGCCGGGGCCCGCCGGCCCGGTGGCGGGCGCGAGGTCAGCCGTCGAACTCATCCCGCTCCTCCCTGCGGGCGGCCGTCCGGGCGACCCGGGGGCGGCGTTCCGCCTCCACCTGCTCCGGGTCCCGTGGGCCGGGCTCCACCGGCGGCATCGCCCGGGAGCTGAGCCACGGGTCGTGCTCCCACCAGTCGATGCCGATCTGCCGGGCCGTGTCGACCGAGGCGATGACCAGTCGCAGCTTGAGCGTCAGCAGCTCGATGTCGAGCAGGCTGACCCGGATGTCGCCGGCGATCACGATGCCCCGGTCGAGCACGCGTTCCAGGATGTCGCCGAGATTGGCCGGCTCGTGCCCGGCGGGCAGGACCTGGCCGGAGTTCTGCACCACCGGGGGTGGCTGCACGCTCACCTCAACCCACCTCGCCCTTCCCGCGCTGGTAGCGCCGCACCCGCCGGTAGCCGAGCAGGCCACCCTCCAGGTCCAGCTCCACCTCGTAGAGGCCGAGCAGGTCGGTGGAGCTGGGGATACGCCGGTCCTCGATCACCTCCACCCCGATCAGCCAGCCGTCCCGCGACGACTTCAGCGAGGTGGTCCCCACCGGATCCCGGCCGGTCAACTCGACGATCTGCCGCATCCCCTCGCGCGCCGCCTCGGCGGCCGTGATGGGTTCGAGGTACTCCTCCTCGTCGTCGTACCGGTCGTCGTTGACGGGCTCGCTCCTACGCGCCCGACCGCCGTCGCCGCGGATCAGACCCCCCATCGCGCTCACCTCCCTCGCCGCCGCGCGACACCCGCCGCGAGCGTTCGGTGCCGACCTGCCGCACCCGTTCCGTACCGGTTCGTCGCGCCCGACCCGCGCCGGGCTCGTGCCGGGTCCCGCCGTTCTCCCGACGGGAGCCGGGGCCGTTCCGGGCCGGGGCCCGGCCCTGGGCGGGCGCCGGCCGCTGGACACCGCCGGTCAGCCGCTCCAACACCTGCTGCTGCCCCCGGTCCCGTTCCGCGGCGCTGATCTCGCCCGCCGTCTCCGCCGCGTCCAGCGCCTCCAGCTCGCGCCGGACGTCGACGGGGTTGCGCTGCCGCGACTCCGCCTCCCGGGCGATCACCTTCACCACCGCGGTCAGCCCCCGCACCGGCGCGTACGGCAGGGTCAGCAGCGTCCACAGGATGTCCACCGCTCACCCCATCAACTGGTGGGCGCTGACGAAGTCGTACGGCGCGAGCGGGCCGAGCAGCCGCATCCGGATCAGCTCCCGGCGCTGCTCGGCGTACTCCTCGACCGCCGAGACGAACTCGTCCTCCCGGTCCTGGTCGACCAGGAAGGCGGCGTTCGACGCGTCCAGCTCGTTGCTGGGCTGTCGGGGCGCGCTCGCCACGACGAGGGGACCGAGGGTGTCGACCAGTTGCCGGTTCTCCGCCTCCCGGCGCAGCTCCACCGCCTGGCTGATGATCTCGCCGAGCCGGATCCGCTGCGTCCGGGTGGCCGCCTCCGGCTGCCCACGCACCTGGTCCGCCAGGTCGGCGGCGCCCGGGTTGTCCGCCAGCACCGCCGCGATCAGGTTCGCCTCGTCGTAGCGCCCGTGCACGGTGTACTGGATCCGGCCCTCGAACTCGTCGAGCGCGGCGGCGAACCGGTCGTGGTGCGCGTCCAACAGGTCGGCGACCGCGTCGGGCCCGGTGACGACCGTGCCGAAGCGCACCGGCAGCACCGGCGCCACCGCCGCCGTGCCGTCCACCAGTTCCTGGTACGCGGTCAGGTCCGCCGGCCGGCCGAGCGGCTCGGTCAGGCTCACCTCGCTGACCAGCGCGGCCAGGTCGTCGTGCCGCACCGCCGTCACCTCTCCGGGCGGGTCGCCGACCCCGGCGGCGTCCGGGGTCGGCTCCACGTCGGAGGGCACGATGCCGTAGATGAACAGCCCGGTCTCCTCGGCCATGCTCACCGCTCCTCGTCCCGTCGCCGCCGGGGCCGGTCGCGATCCCGGTCGCGATCCCGGTCCTGGTCGTCCGATCCAAGCTCGCCGACGGCGTCCTTGATCGCGCCGACCGTCTTGCCGATCCCGGAGGCCGCCTTGCCGGCGCCGACCGCCCCCGAGGCCCCCTCGACCAGGTCGGGCAGCCCCTTCTGGCCCTTCGGGGTGATGTCGAACCGGTCGACCGCCTCGGCGAAGCGCAGGTAGGTCTCCACGCTGGCGATGACGATCCGGGCGTTGATCTCCACCAGCTGGATGCCGACCACCGCGATCGAAACCTGGGCGTCGATCACCACGCCCTTGTCCAGCACGGTCTCCACGACGTCGGCCAGGCCGGAGCCCCCGCCGCCGCGTTGCAGGGCGCCGCCGCCCTGACCCTCACTCGTCGCGACGGTCACTCCCGCTCCTCCCGTCGACGGCGGACCACGGGTCGCCGGGGCGCTTCCGGGGAACGGCGGGCCCGGGGCTCCTCGCGGGAACGGGGCTCCTCACGGGAACGGGGCTCCTCACGGGAACGGGGCTCCTCACGGGGCTGCGGGCGGCGGGCCCGCTCCGGGGCACGGCGGCGCGGCGGGGGCTGTTCCTCCTCCGGCTCCTCCTCGTCCTCGTCGTAGTCGCCCTCCTCGTACTCGTCCTCGTACTCCTCGTCCTCGGCCGGGCGACGGCGCTGGGGCGGTCGGCGGCGGCCACGCTCGGCGGGCCTGCGCTTCTCGCGCGGCTCCTCCTCGGCCTCCTCCGCCTCCTCCTCGGGCTCGGGCTCGCGCCGGCCGCGCTGCTCGCGCTCCTGTCGCTCCTCGCCCTCCTCCTGCTGCTCGCGCTCCTGCTGCTCGCGCTCCTCCTGCTCCTCGCGCAGCGCGGTCTCGTGGTCTCGGACCACTTGCGAGTCCTCGATCTCACCGCGCCAGCCCTGCACCGAATCCGGGTCGAGGACCGTCCGGGTCATCACGTGCCGGACGAAGTGCTTGAGCTCCAGCCGGGCGCGGCGGCCCTGGGCCCGCCACAGGTTGCCGGTGTGCTCGAAGAGGCCCTGCGGGTGGTACTCCAGCACCACCAGGATCCGGGTCAGGTCGGGCGACAGCTCGTGGAAGCTGACGGTGCCGTCGACGGAGCCCTTCTCGCCCTTCGAGCGCCAGTGGATCAGCTTGTCCGGGATCTGCCGGACGATGGTGGACTCCCAGGTGCGGTGCGACCAGAAGACCTGCGCCTTCCAAGTCAGCTTCTCGTCCGACTCGGTGTCGACGTTCTCGACCTTCTTCATGAAGCTCGGGAAGTCGCCGAACTGGGTCCACTGGTCGTACGCGACCCGGACCGGCACGCCGACCTCGATCGCCTCGACGATGTTGGTGACCTTGACCTTCTTGCCGCCACCCTTGCCGCCCTTGCCGCCCTTGCCGAGCGCCGACATGACCTTCTCCTTACCGCCGGCCAGTCCGGCATGGACCATCGCCTTCACCGGTGAACCGCCCTCCGCGAGCTTCTGCGTGCCGGTGGCAGCGGCGATCAGGCCGGGACCGCCGCCCTGCTTCGCGTAGTCGCTGAGCCGGCCGGTCGCGCCCGTGATCCGCTCGGTCACCACCCGCATCGCGCGTTCGCCGATGGCGCTGGCCAGGTTGCGCACCTCGCCGGCGAGTTGGCCCCGGACCTTCTCCCCGAGTCCGCCGGGCTTCGTCGTGTCCGGCATGGTCACCGCCCCCGCCGCTTGTCGCTGGCGTCGCGGTTCCGCTGCCCGCCGTCGTCGTCGCGGTCCTGCCCGCCGTCGTCGTCGCGGTCCTGCTGGCCGCCGTCGTCGTCGCGGTCCTGCTGGCCGCCGTCGTCGTCGCGGTCCTGGTGCCCGCCGTCGTCGTCGCGGTCCTGCTGGCCGCCGTCCGCGTCGCGCTCCTGCTGCTCGGCGTCGGTGTCCCGGTCCGGCCGGTCGCCGTCGCCGCGGGTGCCGGCCCCGCCCTTGCGGCGCAGCGCGTCGGCCGAGCCGCGCAGCTTGCCGCTGATGGCATCGATGCCGCTGCCGGCGGCGGCGGTCGCGGCCGCCTTGGAGGCGGCGGCGAGCGGGCTGCCCAAGCGGCCGAGGCTGCTCAGGTGGGGAGACGACTGAAGCAGGTTGCCGCCCGCCTTCAGCAGTCCGCCGGGCTCCCGACTGGCCCGACCGGCCGCGACCGCGGCGGCCAGGGTGAGGGCGGTACGCAGCTTGCGCCGGCGGCCCAGCAGGTAGCCGAAGCCGACCGCGAGCCCGATTCGTGCTCCGCTCTTCATCAGTTCTCCTTCGCTCCCCGGAGCGCCGGACACCTGACGGCAATGGTCGAAAGAATGGCCGCCGGGGATCAGCACGCGCCGGACCGCACATCAGGTTGTCCCGTTTGATCGGACCCGACGGGCAGTACCCGTTGACCTATCGGCGAAACACTCCCGCGCGTTGTCGACACCATTCACCCGGGCCGGAGCGCGCGCCTCGCAAATCGCGCAAAGCCGACACCAAGGCAGCACGGAGCAGGAAGAACGTCAGAAAGGAGATAACTGCGAATTGGCCGTCACATGGCCGGCAGCGTCGAATCGAGGCATATCTCGGCGTACACCCCACCGCCGCTTTCGCGCAATTTGGCGCCGCACTTCTCCAGCACGGAAATGGCGCCGTGGTTGTCGGCGGTGGTCTGTGCGACCACCAGTCGCATTCCGGCCGCCGCCGCCTCGTTCAACAGTTCGCGCAGGGCGGCCGCGCCGATTCCCTGGCCCCGGGCGGAGCGGCCCAGCCACATCCCGGTCTCGACCGTGCCCGGCTCGTCGCGGCGGGCCATCCGGATCATGCCGACCACCTCGCCGCCGGCCAGGATCGCGTACATGCAGGTGCCGGTCGGGCCGTCCAGACCTCCGAAGCTCGCCCGGTGGAACTCCCGGAACGCCTCCCGCCGGGCGCACGACCAGCCCGCAGGGGCCTCCACCGGCGGCATCACGTCACCGGGCTCCGCTTCCGCAGACGCTACGGAGAGCAATGGTTCCAGGTTCTGCTCGTCCACCGGCTCCAGCCGCACCGTTCCCGCCACGTGCCGCAGTCTGCCGGCCCCACCGGCCCAAGTCCACCCCATCGGGCCTCGACTGGCGGTCCGGCGGAAGGTACCGGCCGGTCGGCCCGCATCGTGTTCCGCCTCACGCTCCGCTGTCGACCGCCCGTCCGGCCCGGGTGACGGGCGGCGGACCCGCCCTGCCCACGGGCCCGGTCAGGGTGCCTCGGCGTCGAACTCGCAGAGCACCACGGAGGCGTCGTCGGCGGGCTTGTGCCGGCGCAACCGGTCCGGATGGTCCCGCTCGGCGACGCGTACCCGGTCGATCAGCGCGCCGGGGTCCTCGGCGGTCGCCACGTCCAGCAGCCCCGCCCAGTCGAGGACGCCGAACTGCTCCACCAGGGCCGATGCGCCGTCGCTGAGCAGCGCCGCCCGGCGTACCGCGCCCGGCCCCCGCAGCGGCAGGGTCCCGGTCACCGCGTGGAACGCCGCGTCCGGATCTGCGGCCGCCACCCAGTAACCGTGGGTGCGGTTCATCCGCGCCCGCTGCATGTCGACCGCCTGCCGGAGCCGGGCGACCCGGTCGGCGCCGCCGGCCGGCAGGGCCTCGACCATGGCCCGCAGCTCCGCCGTGGCGGCGTCCAGTCGGTCGTCGGTGACCACGCCGACCCGACCGCCCGCGTCGAGCACCAGCGGGCTGTCGCAGAGCACGAGGTAGTCGAGGTGATCGCCCCCGTCGCGCAGCAGGCAGACCGTGCTCGACGGGGTGCCCGGATGGTCCAGGTCGCACTCGTCGCCGTGGTCGGCCCGGACCGCGAGGATCGCCGCCGCCAGGTTGCTCATCAGGGTCGCCGTCGGGCGGACCGCCTCCGCCAGCCCGAGCCGGGCCGCGAGGTGCCGGACGTACCAGGCGGTGCCGTGCACGCAGCCCGTGTCGAAGCCCTCCGGCACGCTGGCGCCGTCCAGCACGCCGACCAGCGGCCCGAACCGGAAGACCAGGTCCTCGTTGACCGCCCGGCCGGGGGGCGGCGCGGACGCGGAGCGTACCCGCATCGTCCGCGCCGCCCCGACCACCCGGGTCGCCTCAGCGGCGACGGAGGTCGTCGGCGGTCTCATGCGCCTACCCCTGCATCTGGTGGGCGGCCGACCGGCCCTGATCCCGGACGGCGGACGCGCCACTGGCGGCCGTCGAACCGACCGCCCGGGCCGCCTCCTGCGCCGGTCCGCGCATGTTGTGGCTGACCTCGTGGCCCATCTCGCGGCCCACCTCGCCGGCCTGCTCCCGCAGGTGTCTGGCCTGCGCCCGCAGCTGGTCGGAATGCTCGCCGACCATGTCCTTGGCCTGCCCGGCCCACTGCCGTTCGGGACGGCTGGACGGGATCAGCGACGAGAGCAGCAGCCCGGCGCCGAAGGCGATCAGGCCGGCCGCCAGGGGGTTGCCCCGCGCCTGCTGGCGGGACTGCTGCCCGAGCGAACGGGCCTCCTCCCGCACCGACCCGGCCATGTGCGACATCTGCTCCCGGGACTGCTCCCCGAAGGACCGCGCCGAATCCGCAACGTGTGACACCCGTTCCCGGGACTGCCCGCCGAACTCCCGCGCCGAATCGGCCGCGTGCGACATCCGCTGACCTGTCGCCTGCGACATCCGCTGCGCGGCGCCGTGCCCGTCAGACTGCACGCCCATCACCTTCTCCCTGGCCCGGGTGAGCGCGCCACGGGCCTGCCCGACGCGTTCACCGGCGATCCGCCGCGGGTTGACCTTGTCGGCCAGCGCGTCGACGTCGCTGCTCAGTTCGTTCCGGGTGTTCTCGATCTCTGACCGGATCCGGTCCGGATCGTTGGACATGATCTGCTCCCTCCCGGCTGGTTCACCGGCCGCGCGCCGCGTCCGGTATCTCCTGTGCGGTCTGCCTCGTCCGGGGCAGCACCGAGCGGAGCTGCTCCTTCTCCTTGCGCGCCCTGGCGAGCAGGACACCCGTGACGACACCCCAGATGACGGCCACGATCAGCGCCGCCCAGCTCTGGTCCATCACGTTGGACAGCCCCCACCACAGCGCGTACGACACGAACAGCACCGTCAGGAAACCAGCCAGCGAGGCCCCGCCGAACATGCCGGCGAGCTTGCCGACCTGACCCGCCTCCTCACGCAGCTCCGCCTTGGCCAGTTCGACCTCCTTGCGGACCAGCACGGAGAAGTCCCGGGTCACGTCGCCCAGCAGGTCGCCGACCGACTGCGTCCGTTCCTTCTCGGGGGCGCTCACGGCGCCACCCCGCCCGGGATGTCCGGGCCCTGCCGACCCGACGGCGAGGCGTTGCGCACCCGGGCCGTCCCGGTGTACGCCTCCTCGGGCAGGTACGGCGCCTCGGCCGTCCGCTCGTACGGCTGCGGTCCGGCCGTGGTGGACGCGGCGGTCGGCCCGGTGGGCGCGGTACCCGGCCCGGTCGGCGCGGCGGTCGGCGGCATCGACGGCTGGCCCTCGCCCCGCGCCCCGTCGCCCGACGCGGTCAGGTTCCGGGTGAGCCGCCCGACCAGCATGCCGGCCAGGGCCGCGCCGGCCAGGAAGGTGCCCGGGTGCCGGCGTGCGTACGACCGCACGTCGTGGAGCACCGCCCCGGGTTCGCGCTCGTCGAGCCAGCCGGCCGCCTGCTGGGCGGCGTCGGCGGCCCGGCGGACCGCCTGGGCGGCCATCCCGGAGTCCTCGCTCCGCTCCGCCATCGAGCTGAGTTCGCGCCCGATGCCGCGCAGCCCGTCGGCGGCCCGGTGCTGCTGCGCCCGGGCCTGGTCGCGCAACTGCGTGCCGGCCTCACCGGTCAGGTTGCGCGCCTGCCGCCGGGCCTCCGACGCCACGTGTCCGCCCTGTTCGGCGGCGGCGTGCGCGACGTGTCCGCCCTTCTCGGCGGCGGCGTGCGCAATGTGTCCGCCCTTCTCGGCGGCAGCATGCGCGACGTGTCCGCCCTTCTCAGCGGCGGTGTGCGCGACGTTTCCGCCAGCCTGGGCCGCCTGGTGCCCGACCCGGGACGCCTCCTCCCGGGTCTGCTGTGCGGTGCCGGTCGCACCGTCCGGTGGCCGGCTCGGGTTGATCTGCGTCATCGCCCGCTCCCTCCATCGGCCCCGGGTCGCAGGTCACGGCCCGGAACGTGAACCGGCCGCGAGATGCGGCCCGGAACGACACCCGCGTACCCGCGCGGATCGCCGACATTCCGCACCCGCGTCGGGGGTAGGAGTGGCGGTCCGCCTGGGCGCGCCGCCACGCCGTCGGGACCGGATTGGTCGGTCGGAACGGGGCCGGCGGGGCCGGGACCGGTCGCGGGGTACGACAGCGGTCAGCGGCGGCGGTTGCGGGCCCGGGAGGACCGCAGCCGGCGCAGCCGCCCGATCAGCACCGGCTCGGCGGCGAGGGCGGCCGAGTTGTCGAGCAGCCCGTTGAGCAACTGGTAGTAGCGGGTGGCCGAGAGGCCGAAGGTGTCCCGGATGGCCTGTTCCTTGGCGCCGGCGTGCCGCCACCACTGCTGTTCGAAGGCGAGGATGCCGCGCTCACGCTCGGTGAGGCCACCCTCCGGCCGGGCGTCCGCCGGGGCGTCGGCGTCGGAGCCGGCCCCGCTCGGCGGGGCGTCGGCGTCGCGGGGCGCCGCCACGGCGGCGTCCGGCTCCGGCGCCGAGCGGGGCTGCGGGACCGTCGGCGTCCCGGCGCCCGGACCGGTACGCGGCTGGGGAACGACACTGCCGGCGTCCCGCGCCTCCCCGGTGGGGTCCGCCCCGACGGTCGCGCCGGCTTCGCCGGGCCGGCCCGGCGAGGCCGGCTCGGTGGGGGCCGGGGCGGCGTCGGCGGGCTGCATGGCGCTCCTCGTGGGGCTGGCGGGCGGCACACCACGACGCCGACCGGTGGGGGGAACCCCAGCCTAACCAGGGCCGACCCGGTTCGCATCGGGCGACAGTGCCGGAACGTGACCGCTCCGGTTCACCTCGTGTGTCCCGCGAACCCCACCGCCCCGCCCCGATTACGCCGTGTCGTCATCCCCCGGCCAGGATTGGGCGGTGCGACCGGGGCCGGGGAGAGCCGCCGGTCGCACCGCCGACGGTCAGGAGATGTCCCGCCGACGCATCGCCCAGAGGGCCGCGCCGAGGATCACCACGAACCCGACCGCCATCATCACCGAGGACTGCTGCCACGTGATGTCCAGCGTGTCCGGTTTGCACTCGCCGAAGTAGGTGGCCTGGCAGGTGTTCCAGTCCTCCAGGGTCACCTTCTTCTGCATCCACGCCACGGCGTAGGTCGGCAGCAGCCAGGCCTCGGCGAAGCGCACGCCGGCCATCGCCAGCAGGATGCCGAGGCCGAACTGGCCGACGACCATCAGGGCGATCACCCCGCCCAGGGCCATCGCGGTGTGCCGCCCCAGCGAGGCGAGCGCGAAGCCGATGGTCGCGGTGACCAGTGCGAGCACCAGCCCGCGCAGCCCGGTCAGGGCGAAGGACTGCCACGCCCCGGAGGTCATCTTCGCCGTGCTGCCACGGAACGTGGCGACCAGCCAGAAGCTGCCGAACCAGAGCGCCGTCGTGGGCACCGCCAGGGCGACCAGCCCGGTCAGCAGCGCCGCCAGCTTCGTCAGCAGTACGGTCAGCCGCTTCGGCCGCCACAGCAGCAGGTTCATCATGCCGCCGGTGTTCCACTCCGCCCCGACGAACGAGGCGCCGACGACGAACCCGACCAGCGCCAGGATCGCCGCGAGCGGCAGCAGCGTTTCGCCGAAGTTCTCCCGGAAGTCGAACGTGGAGGGCAGGAACCAGCCCGCCTGGATCGCGTCCCGGGGCGGGGGCTGGATCATCGCGCAGTCGTCGGGGAACTCCCCGGACTGGGCCGTGCCGGCCGCCTTCGCCTTCTCGCACTCCGCGCGGTACTGCGTGTTGTGGCGGACGTCCTGCTGCCACTGCTGCTCGGCGGCGCGCTCGGCCTTCGCCAGCGCGTTGGCGTCGATCTTCTCGTTGGTGAAGAAGACCCCGACCACGACGGCCGCGAGCACCAGCAGGCCCAGCAGGCCCATCCAGCGGGTGAAGCGCCGCTTGGCGAGCCGGCGCAACTCCGTACGGTAGAGGCTCACGCGCCCCACCCTCCCCCGGTGGGACCGGGCTGCCCCGCGCCACCGACCTTCGTGGACTGGTCGACCTGCCGGTGCTGGCCGGGTACCGGCGCGGTGGCGGTCAGTTCGAGGAAGACGCTCTCCAGGTCGACGGCGACCGGGGCGAGCTCGCTGACGTAGAGACCCTGCTCGGCGAGGAGCCGGGTCACCGTGGCCGGCTTGTCGACCCCGGCGAGCATCAGGTGGTCGGCCTGGCCCGCCACCCGGATCCCGGCCCGGGTCAGCGCGTCGGCGGCGACCGGCAGGTCGGTGACCGCCTCCAGCCGCACCCGGACCGCGCCCGAGGAGTGCTGGGCGAGCACCTGCTCGACCGGACCGAAGGCCACCCGCCGACCCAGCGAGATGATGGTGACCGAGTCACAGATCAGTTGGATCTCGCCAAGGATGTGGCTGGAGAGCACCACGGTCATCCCCGACTCGGCGAGGCTACGCGTCAGGGTGCGCATCTCCCGGATGCCGCCCGGGTCGAGGCCGTTGGCCGGCTCGTCGAGGATCAGCAGCTTCGGGTTCTTCAGCAGGGCCGACGCGACGGCGAGCCGCTGCTTCATGCCGAGCGAGTAGGTCTTGACCCGCTCGCCGGCGCGGTCGCGCAGCCCGACCAGCTCCAGCACCTCGTCGACCCGGTGTTGCGGCACGTCGCCCGCGCCGGCGAGCAGGGACAGGGTGTCCCGCGCGGTGAAGTGCGGAAAGAACTGCGGGCTCTCCACGATCGCGCCGACCTGACCGGCGACGGCGGGCAGCGCTGCCGGCACCTCGTGGCCGAGGATCGTCATCCGGCCGCCGTTGGGCCGGATCAGGCCGAGCAGCGTACGCAGCGTGGTGGTCTTGCCCGACCCGTTGGGGCCGAGGAAGCCGTGCACCTGCCCCTGTTCGACCCGCATGTCGAAGCCGTCCAGCGCGTTGCGGGTGCCGCGCCGACGGCTCTTGTACGTCTTGCGGAGACCTTCGATCTCCAGGACAGCTGGCAAGCTGCACCTCCCCCGATGGGTGTATGACACGCGACACCATACGCGGTATGCAGATCCCCGCAATACCCGGTATGCATGCGACGCGCCGATCAGGTGAAAGGAAGGGCCCTTCCTGCACCAGGCGCCAGGAAGGCGCCCTTCCTTTCAACGTCAGGCGCAGATGACCGTGACGCCGGCGGCGCGGAACGCCTCCACCACCTCGGGGTTGGCCCCGGAGTCGGTGACCAGCGTCTCCACCCGGTCCACCGGGCAGATCCGGGCGAACGCGTGACCGCCCAGCTTGGACGAGTCGGCGATGATGACGACCCGCTTGGCCCGGGCCACCATCAGGTTGTTCATCGCCGCCTCGCCCTCGTGGTGGGCGGCGGCGCCGAGCTGCGGGTCGATCGCGTCCACGCCGAGCAGGGCGACGTCGAGGGTGACCTCGCGCAGCAGCGCTCCGCCCAGCGGCCCGACCAGCTCGAACGACTTCGGCCGGACCACGCCGCCGGCCACCACGACCTTCATCCGGGAGCGGACCAGCAGCTCGTTGGCGATGTTCAGCGCGTTGGTGACCACGGTGAGCTGGGCGCCCTCGGCGCTGGTGTTCAGGTCGGGCCGGACGGCGAGGGCCCGGGCCACCTCCGTGCTGGTCGTGCCGCCGTTGAGGCCCACCACGGTGCCCGGCGAGACCAGCGCCGCGGCGGCGGCGCCGATCCGCTGCTTCTCCGCCGAGTGCTTGGCCGTCTTGTAGCGCAGCGGCAGGTCGTACGAGACGCCGTTGGCGACCGCGCCACCCCGGGTCCGGGTGATCATCTGCTGCTGGGCGAGCTGGTCGAAGTCGCGCCGGATGGTGGCCTGGGAGACGTCCAGCCGCTCGGCTGCCTCCTCGACGCTGACCCGGCCGCTGTCGGTCAGCATCTCGAGCAGGGCGTTCCATCTGGCGTACCGGTCCACCCGGGCCCTCCAGTTACTGCGCGGTCGGTGATTGATTGCGTGCACAGTAGTGCGCGAAACTACGAGGGCGCAAAACCCTGTCTTGCGCGATGCCGAGGCTGGTTGCCACAGCCAGCCGCTTTCGCGCAGAATAACGCGCGAAAGGCGGCTCTAACGAGCCGTATTGCGCACCGCTCCCCTGCGTAGGAGTTCTCATGTCGTACGTCGACGCCGAGATCGCGAGCCAGCCCGACTGCTGGCGGGAGGCGGCGCGACTCGCCGCCACCGCGACGGACCACCTCCCCCGCCCCGGCGAGCGGGTCGCCGTCGTGGGCTGCGGCACGTCGTGGTTCATGGCGATGGCGTACGCGGCCCGCCGCGAGCACCTCGGCCAGGGCGAGACCGACGCCTTCCAGGCCTCCGAGTTCCCGACCGGCCGGCGCTACGACCGGCTCGTCGCGATCACCCGCTCCGGCACCACCACCGAGGTCACCGAGCTGATCGCCGCCCTGCGCGGGCGGGTGCCGAGCACCGTCCTGGTCGGCGACCCCGACTCCCCCGCCGTCGCGCTGGCCGACGCGGCCGTGACCATGCCCTTCGCCGACGAGCGCTCGGTGGTGCAGACCCGCTTCGCGACCACCGCCCTGGCCCTGCTCCGCGCCCACCTCGGCGACAACATCGACGCGCTCGCCGCCGACGCGGAGGTGGCCGTACGCGCCCCGCTGCCGATCGACCCGACCCGCATCGAGCAGGCCACCTTCCTCGGCCGGGGCTGGACGGTCGGGCTGGCCCAGGAGGCGGCCCTGAAGTGCCGCGAGGCCGCCACCTTCTGGGCCGAGGCGTACCCGGCGATGGACTACCGGCACGGGCCGATCTCGATCGCCGCGCCGGGCCGGCTGGTCTGGGCGTTCGGCGAGTTGCCCGACGGGCTGCCGGCGGACGTGGCGGCGACGGGAGCGGCGTTCGTGCACAGCCGCACCCACGGCTGCCGCACGGTGCTGGGCAGTTGGGCCGCCGGTCGTACGCCCGTCGACCCGATGGCCGACCTGATCCTGGCGCAGCGCTTCGCCGTCGCGCTCGCCACCAGCCGGGGCCTCGACCCCGACGCGCCCCGGCACCTGACCCGTTCCGTGGTCCTCGCGTGAGGCCAGCCGACGTCGTCGTCGCGCTGGACGTCGGCGGCACCGGGATGAAGTGCGCCCTGGTCCGGGCCGACGGTGCCGTGCTGCACACCGAGCGGCACCCCACCGACGCGGAGCGCGGCCCGGACGCCGTCGTCGACACGGTCCTGGGGGTCGCCGAGGGGCTGGCCGGCAAGGCCCGCGCCGACGGGCTCGACCCGGTCGCGATCGGCATCGCCGTACCCGGGGTGATCGACGAGGCGCGCGGGGTCGCCGTCTGGTCGGCGAACGTCGGCTTCCGGGACGTACCGCTGCGGGACCTGGCGCAGGCGCGGCTCGGACTGCCCACGGCGGTCGGCCACGACGTGCGCGCCGGCGGCCTGGCCGAGGCCCGGCTCGGCGCGGGCAGCGACGCCGCGCACGTCCTCTTCGTCGCGATCGGCACCGGGATCGCCGCCGCGCACCTGGTCGGTGGCACGGCGGCCACCGGCGCGCACGGCGCCGCCGGCGAGATCGGCCACATTCTGGTACGCCCCGGCGGGCCGCGCTGCGGGTGCGGCCGTCCCGGCTGCCTGGAGGCGGTCTCCTCCGCCTCCGCGATCGGCCGGCGCTACTCGGAGTTGGCGGGCGTACCGACGACCGCCGCCGAGGTGGCCGACCGGGCGGCGGCCGGCGAGCCGCTGGCGGCGGACGTCTGGCAGGAGGCCGTCGAGGCGCTCGCCGACGGCCTCGCCACCGGACAGGCCCTCTACGACGTGGAGACCGTCGTGATCGGCGGCGGGCTGGCGCGGGCCGGCGCGCTGCTGTTCGACCCGCTGCGGGCCGCGCTGCACGAGCGGATGACGTTCCATCGGGAGCCGCGCCTGGTCGCGGCGGCCCTCGGCGACGAGGCCGGCTGCCTCGGCGCCGCCCTGCTCGCCCTCGACAGTCTGGAGAAGTGATGGCTCTTCGGGTGAACGGCAAGGTGGTGACCCCGACCGGCGTGATCCGGCAGGGCTGCGTGGAGGTGGGCGAGGGCCGGATCCGGGCGGTGGCCGAGTACCCGTCGGTCCGCGACGGGCACTGGATCGTGCCGGGCTTCGTCGACATGCACACGCACGGCGGCGGCGGGCACACCTTCACCACCGGCGACGCCGAGCAGGCCCGACAGGCCGCCGACTTCCACCTGCGGCACGGCACCACCACCCTGCTGGCCAGCCTCGTCAGCTCGCCCTTCGTGCTCATGCGCTCGGCCACCGAGGCGTTCGCCCCGCTGGTCGCCGAGGGGGTGCTGGCCGGGATCCACTTCGAGGGGCCGTACCTCTCCTCGGCCCGCTGCGGCGCGCAGAACCCCGAGTACCTGCGCGACCCGTCCACCGACGAGCTGGCCGAGCTGATCGAGCTGGGTGGCGGGGCGGTCCGGATGGTCACCCTCGCCCCCGAGCGGGACGGTGCCCTGGAGGCGATCAAGCTGCTCACCGCGCACCGGGTGGTCGCCGCGGTCGGCCACACCGACGCCACGTACGACGAGACCCGCGCCGCCGTCGCGGCGGGCGCGAGCGTCGGCACCCACCTGTTCAACGGGATGCGGCCGGTGCACCACCGCGAGCCCGGTCCGGTGGTGGCCCTGCTGGACGCCCCGAACGTGGTCTGCGAGCTGGTCGCCGACGGCGTGCACCTGCACGACGGGATGCTGGCCTTCGCCACGTCGACGGCGGGCCCCGAGCGGTCCGCCCTGATCACCGACGCGATGGCCGCCGCCGGCATGGCCGACGGCGAGTACGACCTGGGTGGCCAGACGGTCACGGTGGCGGACGGCGTGGCCCGGTTGGCCCGCGACGGCGCGATCGCGGGCAGCACCCTGACCATGGACGCCGCGCTGCGGCACGCGGTGGGCGCCGGGATCCCGATCGCGGACGCCGTGCGGATGGCGGCCACCACGCCGGCCCGTGCCATCGGCCTCGGCGACCAGCTGGGCGCGCTCCAGGTCGGGCTCCGGGCCGACCTGGTGGTGCTCGACGACGACTTGAACGTGGTCCGGGTGATGCGCGGCGGCTCCTGGCTGGAGTGACGTGGGTCGGGGCGTGGCGGCCACCGGCACCCGGAGCGTCGCCGTCAACAACAGCGAAGTGACGGCCCCGGCTCCCACCCGCGCGGAGGGGCTCGTGTCCGCGCTGTCGAGCTGAATCGTCTACGACATCACGCGGGCCACCTAGCTGTACTGCCCAGGGAGGTTGGTCAACCTGGTGATGGGTGGCCGGCCTGCGGTGGCGGTGTGGGGTCGGCCAGGACACGTCATAGCGCTCGGCCGCCCGCGCGACCGCCCAGCCCGGAGGCCTTCGTCATCACGTCTGTCTACGTCGGGTCGTCACACAACCTCAAACAACGTCCCTGGGCAGTACAGCTAGCCCGAATCGTTTACGACATCAGCTCGACAGCGGTCGCAGAGGGAGTCCCGCTGCCTTCCAGAACCATCCACCACCGTCACCGCGTCGCCACCGGAATCGGGGCCCGGAATCGGGGCCGGGGGCGGAACCAGGGCCCGGCGGAGTCAAAACGGTCCGGGTTCAGCCGGTGGTGGGGACCTCGTCGCCGAGCACCGCCTGCTCGTCGGGGCGGTGCACCAGCACGTCGGAGAGGAACGACTGCACGGCCGGGGCCATCCCGACATCCCGGCCGGCCCGCTCCGAGAGCAGCCACTTGTGCTCGATGATCTGGGCGAAGAGCTCCTGCGGCTCCAGCTTGCGGCGCAGGTGCGCGGGCACGGCCCGGACCACCGGCTCGAAGACTTCGGTCAGCCAGCGGTGCGCGGCCTGCTGCTCGTCCATCAGGTAGCTCTCCGCCCGGTAGGCGTCCAGGTCGTTGAGCAGCCGGCGGGCCTGGTTCTCCTCGGCGTCGAGGCCGGTCAGGCGGAGCAGCCGCCGGGTGTGGTAGCCAGCGTCGACCACCTTCGGCCGGACCAGGTAGCGCCCGTTGTCGATCGTGGACATGGCCACCTCGGCGACGTCGAAGCCCAGCTCGTTGAGGCGGCGGATCCGCCCCTCGATGTCGTGCCGGGCCTCCCGCTCGACCTGCTGCTCGTAGGTGATCTCGTGCCACAGCCGCTCGTAGCGCTGCACGACCTCCTCGCAGACCACCTCCGGGTCGATCGACTCGTGCAGCAGCCCGGCGGCCTGGAGGTCCAGCGCCTCGCCGAAGATGTTGACCCGGGCGATCTCCAGGTCCTCGCCGCGCTGGCCGTTGGAGAGGGAGTGGTGCAGCGCCCCGGTCTCGGCGTCCACCAGATACGCGGCGAACGCCCCCGCGTCCCGCCGGAACAGCGTGTTCGACAGCGAGCAGTCGCCCCAGAAGAAGCCGGTCAGGTGCATCCGGACGATCAGGGCGGCGAGCGCGTCGAGCAGCCGGCCCATCGTCTCCGGGCGCAGGGTGTGCGAGAAGAGCGCCCGGTAGGGCAGCGAGAACTGCAGGTGCCGGGTGATCAGCACCGGGTCGAGCGGCTCGCCGTCGTCGCTCTGCCTGTCGGCGACGATCGCCACCGCCTCCACGGACGGAAAGTCGATCCGCTCCAGGGCGCGCAGCAGGTCGTACTCCCGCTCGGCGACCCGCTCACCCGTCTCCTTGACCGCGTAGACGTAGCCGCCGAGGCGGACGAAGCGGACGATGTGCCGGGAGATGCCCTGCGGCAACGCCACCAGGTGTTGCGCAGGCCACTCCTCCAGCGGGGTCGACCAGGGGAGGTCGAGCAGCGCCGGGTCCACGAGGGCCGAGGTGATCCGCACGGGGACAAGTCTGACGGGTACCCCCCGCCGAGCGCCTCCCTTCGTGGCTCGGCACACAGGCGGCCCCGGCCCGTCCCCATCCGGCGCCGAACGGGGCCGGTAGCGTGGTCGGGGTGCGGGAGACCACGACGGTACGGGCAAAGGTGCAGCTCCGGCCGGTCCGGCCGGCCGGCTGGTGGTTCGACGCCCTGCTGCTCACCGGGTTCGCGGCGCTGACCCTGGCGCTCGCCGAGGGGCGGCTCCACGATCTCGACCTGGCCGTCAGCGACTGGGCGTACGCCCACGACCCGGCCCCGCTTTACTGGACCGCCCGGATCTTCAACCTGCTCGGGCAGGGCGGTTGGTTGCTGATGCCGGTCTCGGGGGCGCTCGCCCTCGCCGTGGCGTGGCGCCGGCACTCCGTCCGGCCGCCGATGCTGGTGGCGGGCGCATTCGTGCTGAACTACCTGACCATCGGCCCGCTCAAGCTGTGGACCGACCGGGCCGCGCCGAGCGCAACCGTCAAGGACCCGTTCCTACCTCCGAACGAGGCAGTGGAGATCTTCAACCAGCTGCCGGCGGGGGCCTACTCGATGTCCTACCCGTCAGGGCACGTTGCCAACGCAATTGTCTGGTATGGGGTGATCGCGGTGCTGCTGATCGCGCTGACCGCCGGGCGGCTGTCCCCGGTCGCGTACCGGCTGGTCCGGTTCGCGCCGCCGGCGATCCTTCTGGTCACGACCACCTATCTGAACTTCCACTGGCTCACCGACGGGCTGGCGGCCCTGATGCTCGGTCTTGTCCTCGACCGGCTGCTGCGCCGGGTGCCGTGGGACGACCTGCCGTTGCCGGGAGCGCTGCGGGACTGGAACCGTCCGTTCATCTCGGCCCCCTAGGGTCGCGCCGTGGATCGACTGGCACGCCGGCTGGGCGTACGGGATGCGGTGGTCATCGGCCTGGGGTCGATGCTCGGCGCGGGCGTCTTCGTGGTCTTCGCGCCCGCCGCGGCTGCGGCCGGCGGGGCCGGCCTGCTGGCGGCGCTGGTGCTGGCCGGCTTCATCGCCTTCTGCAACGCGACCAGCTCGGCCCGGCTCGCGGCCCGCTACCCGGAGTCCGGCGGCACCTACGTGTACGGGCGGGAGCGGCTCGGCCCGTTCGCCGGGTTCCTGGCCGGCTGGGGCTTCGTGGCCGGCAAGACGGCGAGCTGC
This sequence comes from Micromonospora sp. DT62, assembly GCF_049847285.1. Lineage (NCBI taxonomy): Bacteria > Bacillati > Actinomycetota > Actinomycetes > Micromonosporales > Micromonosporaceae > Micromonospora > Micromonospora sp. DT62. Next base: position 296,357 of record NZ_JBNCOB010000006.1, on the reverse strand, counting down.
GCGGCGATGGCGCTGACCATCGGGGCGTACCTCTGGCCGGGGCAGGCCCGGCTCGTCGCCGTCGGCGCGGTGGCGGCGGTGACCGCCGTGAACCTGCGCGGCATCGGCAAGACTGCCACCGCGACGAAGATGCTGGTCGGCGTGGTGCTGGTGGTGCTGGCCCTCGTCGCGGTGGCCGGCGCGGCCGGCGGCGACGTCTCGCTCGACCGGCTCGGCGACCTCGGCGGCGGCGGTCGGGGCGTGCTCACGGCCGCCGGGCTGCTCTTCTTCGCCTTCGCCGGGTACGCGCGGATCGCCACCCTCGGCGAGGAGGTGCGCGACCCGGCGCGGACCATCCCCCGGGCGGTCCCGCTGGCCCTCGGCGTGGTGCTGGCGGTCTACCTGGTGCTCGCCGTGGTCACGGTCGGCGTGCTCGGGGCCGACCGGCTGGCCGGTTCCGCCGCGCCCCTGGCCGACGTGGTGACCGCCGCCGGGCTGCCCGGCCTGACGTGGCTGGTGCGGGCCGGGGCGACGGTGGCGGTGACCGGTGTCCTGCTCTCCCTGCTCGCCGGGGTGGGGCGCACCGCGCTGGCGATGGCCCGCCGCCGCGACCTGCCGGGGGCGCTCGCCGCCGTCCACCCGGTGCACCGGGTGCCGCACCGCGCGGAGTTGGCCGTGGCCGCCGTCGTGGTGGTGATCGTGCTGGCGGGCGACGTACGCGCCGCGATCGGCTTCTCCAGCTGCACCGTGCTGGTCTACTACGCGATCACCAACGCCGCCGCGCTGACGCTGGACCGGGACCCGGGCCGGCGGCTGCCGGTGCGGGCACTGGCCGTGCTGGGGCTGGCCGGCTGCCTGCTGCTCGCGGTCAACCTGCCGCCGGCCAGCGTGCTCGCCGGCGTCGCCGTGCTCGCCGTCGGCGCCCTCTGGTACGCCCTGCGCCCCCGGCGAGCCTGACCCCGCCTCGGGCCCGGCGCGGCGGCCGTCATTCCTCCGGCTGGCGGGGCGCGGGCGTGACCGGGTCCTCCGGCGGGGGCGCGGCCTCGCGGAGCAGGGCGTTCAGGCCGGCCCGGCGGGCCACCACCGTCAGCCGGTCGCCCGCGACGATCACCAGCCGGGCATCGGGCGCCCAGTCGAGGCGCTGGCCGGCCCGGGCGTGCGCCAGCAGGCGTACGCTCTCGGCCCGCCCGACGGCGGCGAGCGGCCTGCCGTCCAGCGACGATCCGGCGGCGACGGAGACCTCGGTGACCAGCAGCGCGTGCCGGCCGACCGGGATGGTGGCGATCACGGCGCGGTCCAGCAGCGCGGCGGCGAACGAGAACGCGGCGAGGTACGACACGCTGCGCGAGACGCCGATGCCGAACGCCTGCTGGATGCGTTCGGCGAAGTGGCCGTCGAAGAGGCGCAGCACCACCTGGAGTTCCGGGTTGACGGCCCGGCCGATGAGCGCCGCCTGGAGGTTGGTCTCGTCGTCGGTCGAGACCACCACCAGTGCCTGGCAGCCGCCCACGGACGCCGACTGGAGGGTCTCCTCCAGCGCGGCGTCGCCCACGATCAGCGGCACGCCGAGCCGCCGGGCCAGCGCGCCACCGCGCGGCTCGGGCACCTTGTCGATCGCCACCACCTCGACGCCGAAGTCGCAGAGCTGGGCCATCACCCGGGTGCCGACGTTGCCCAGCCCGACCACCACCACGTGCCCGGAGCGCTCGGGCTGGATGCGGCCGGAGTGCAGGGCCAGCCGGGCGTTGACGATGCCGTCCACCACCACGGCGGTGATCAGCGGGATCAGCGCCAGCCCGGCGAGGTTGAGCACCACCTGCATGACCTGCTCGGCGGCCGACTTGTCCGGGTTCGGATCCTGCCCGGTCAGCGTGGTCACGAGCGTCAGGTAGAGCGAGTCGGCCCAGTCCTCGTGCGCGGCGTAGCCGTTGAGCGAGCCGAGCACCCCGATCACCGCCAGCAGCACGATCACCGCGATGCCGATCTTCCGGGTGGCGAAGCTGCGTACCGCGCGCAGCAGCACCGTCACCGGACGGCGGCGCCGGCGGGCCCGCACCAGCCGGCGGGCGGCCAGTTCCGTCCCCGGCGGCGTCCCGGTCGCCTCGGCGATCACCAGGTCGGCCGCGCGCTCGTCGGCGGGCAGCAGCCGGACCTGCTGCGGATCGCGGGTGTCGGCGACCCCGCAGACCACGTCGGGCGGGCGTACGTCCTCGCGGCGGGCCACGTAGAGGGTGCGCCCGCCGTGCCGGAAGTGGGTGGGGGCGACCTCGCCCAACGCGGCGGCCACGAAGGCGGGGGCGGCCATGGAGGCGTCGGAGAGTACGGCCGAGTCGGGGAAGATCTGCCGCACCCCGTTGGCGAGGCCGGTGTTGAACATCCGCACCACCAGCCGCAGCCGGGGCTCGACCTCCTGCGCGCAGAGCGCGGCGTGCATGTTGCCGACGTCGTCCTGGTGCAGCAGGGCCAGCCCGTCGGCGCCGGCCAGCCCGGCCCGGCGGAAGGTCACCTCGTCCAGCCGGTCGGCGCGGACGACCTCGACGCCCTGGAGGTCCCGCCCGTCAGGCTCGTCGGAGCGCGGTCGTTCCGGCACGACCAGGGTGATCCGGACGCGGCCGGCCTGGAGTTCGGTGGCGAGCAGCGCCCGCACCACCCAGTAGGCGAGGGCGTCGCGACCACAGATCACGTAGTGCGCCCGCCCGTCCCCGTTGACCCGGAGCCGCCGGCCGGCACGCCGCGCACGATCCAGCAGGGGCTCCGCCATGTGCCGCATCGTAGTCAGCCGGTCGCGCCGGACGCAGCCCCGTGATCATGAACGCTGGTCGCGCCGCATGTCCCTCCCGGCGACGGGTAGAGCACCGGCATGCAGACGTTCCTGCCGTACCCGGACTTCCTGGCCAGCGCCCGGACGCTGGACCAGAAGCGGCTGGGCAAGCAGCGGGTGGAGACCATCCAGGTGCTGCGCGGGCTGACCTGGCCCACGTACGGCTGGCGCAACCACCCGGCGGTGAAGATGTGGGCCGGGTACGAGGAGGCCCTCACCCGGTACGGGCTCGACGTCTGCGCAGTCTGGTGCGAGCCCGGCCGGGCCGACACGTGCGCGACCACGATGACCGCCGACCTCGCCGCCGCCTGCGGCCTGACCCGGGTCCGCACCCAGGCCGAGCTGGCCGGGGCCGGTGAGCTGCCGCCCTGGCTGGGCCGCGACGACCTGCACCTGAGCCACCGCTCGTCGCTGCTGCGCAAGGACCCCGGACACTACGGGCCGCTCTTCGGCGACGACGTCCCGCCCGACCTGGAGTACGTCTGGCCCGCCTCGGACCGGGAACGGCGCTGCCTCCCGCCGCCGGAGTGATGGCGGGGCACGTCAGGCGCTTCCCGCGGGAAAGGGTTCCCGCGCTGGCTGAGCGGGCAGACTGGAGACCCACCCGGCGGGAAGGTGCACATGGCGCTGTCGAAAGTGGTCGGTCGACTCATCGGCGTACGCGAGCACGAGGTGGACCCGGGCGGTGGTGGCGCCCCCCGCGTGCCGGGCCGGGTCGAGGCGGTGGTGGTCGGCGGCGGGATCGCCGGCATGTCGGCGGCGGTGGTGCTGGCGGAGCGCGGGGTGGCGGTGACGGTGCTGGAGGCCGCGCCGACGCTCGGCGGCCGGCTCGGGGCCTGGCCGGAGACGCTGGCCGACGGCAGCCGGCAGATGAACGAGCACGGCTTCCACGCGTTCTTCCGGCAGTACTACAACTGGCGGTCCATCCTGCGCCGCGCCGACCCGGGGCTGGGCTTCCTCAAGCCGGTCCCGGGCTATCCGATCCTGAGCGAGCGGTGGCCCACCGAGGAGTTCGGCCGGCTGCCGCCCGCGCCGCCGATGAACCTGCTGGCGCTGCTGCTGCGCAGCCCCAGCCTGCGCCTGGGCGACCTGCGGGGCATGGACCGGGACGCGGCGCTGCCGCTGCTCACCTACGACCCGGGGCGCACCTACGCCGAGTTCGACGACACGACCGCCGACGCGCTGCTCGCCTCTCTGCGGCTGCCCGACCGGGCCCGCGCGATGCTCTTCGAGGTCTTCTCCCATTCGTTCTTCAACCACGAGGCGGAGATGTCGGCGGCGGAGATGATCGCCCAGTTCCACTTCTACCTGCTGGGCAACCCGGAGGGGCTGGCCTTCGACTGCCCCGACGAGGACTACGCGACGGCGATCTGGGAGCCGCTGACGCGGCACGTGGAGAAGCACGGCGGCCGGGTGCTGACGGACGCCGCCGCCACCGCCGTGACCCGCGACGGCGCCGGCTGGCGGGTGGCGACCGCCGACGGCACGGCGTACCCGGCCCGGCACGTGGTGCTCGCCGTCGACCCGCCCGCCCTCGCCGCGCTGGTCGCTACCTCGCCCGGCCTGGGCGACCACGCGCCCCGGCTGGCGGCGCGGATGCCCGCGTTCGGCCGGCCCGGCCCGCCGTACGCGGTGGCGCGCTTCTGGTGCGACGGGGACGTCTCCGCAGACCGGGCGGTGTTCAGCGGGGTGTCCCGGCAGCCCACGCTGGACTCGGTGACCCTCTACCACCGGCTGGAGAACGAGTCCCGCCGCTGGGCCGAGCGCACCGGCGGCTCGGTCGTGGAGTTGCACGCGTACGCCTGCGAGCCGGGCGTGCCCGCCGAGGAGCTGGCCGAACGGATGCGGGTCGAGCTGACCGTGCTCTGGCCGGAGGCGGCCCGGCTGCGGGTCCGCGAGCTGCGCGCCCGGGTGGAGGCGCAGGCGCCGGCGTTCACGCCCGGCAGCCACGCCTGGCGGCCGGGGGTACGCACCGACGCCGACGGGCTCTACCTGGCCGGCGACGGCATCCGGACGGACTTCCCGAGCGCGCTGATGGAACGGTCGGCGGCGACCGGGATCATCGCGGCCAACCACGTCCTGCGGGCCGAGGGCGGCGCGGCGGAGCGGGTCCGCTCGATCCGGCCCCGGGGCCTGCTCGCCCGGCGATGAGGGGCAAAGCGGGCAAATGGGCCGTTCGGTTCACTTAGGCTGATCGTCTGGGGTGAGCCGGGAGGTCGGATTGTCGCCGCGCGGGGACGACGGCCCGCTCGTCGCCGACGTGCCGCGGGACGACGCGTACCCGCTGATCCGGGACGAGCGGGCCTGCGTCGTGACCGCCCTGCGGCTCGGCTGGTGGATGGCGGACGCTTACCACCACGCGCGGACCGCCGAGCTGCGCGACGCCGGGGACGACCGGCCGGCGGGCGCACCGGCGAAACTGTCCAACCTGACCGAGATGTCGGGGCGGCGGCGCATGCAGATGTACCTGGACGGCGTGGAGGTCGCGCTCGCCCAGATCGCGGAGCTGACCCGGCGCGTCGGCCCCGTGCCCGCCACCGCCGACGCGCGGGGCCGGGTGGCCGACGGGTCCGCCGACGCCCTACTGCTCGCCCTCGACGACCTGAACGTGGAACTGCTGCGCTGGACGATGGCCACCAACCAGCGGGTGGGGCTGGCGTACCGGCTGGGACGCTCGCTGGCCGACACCGTCCGGTACGGCGACGCCGTGCGGAACGGCGACGCCGGGCAGGTGGCCCAGCGCTTCGGCGGGCGGCAGTTCGAGATCGGCCGTTGGCTGGGCGAGCTGGCCAGCGTGCTGCCCCCGTACTCGGCCGCGGTGGTCCGCCACTCGCTGTCGGCGTGGGCGTCGGCGGTCACCAGGGCGGGCGTGGGCGACCCGACCGAGGCGGGGCTGCCCGAGCTGGCCCGCGAACTGCGCAACCAGGGCGAGCTGTGGCAGGGCGTGCTCACCGGCGGGCTGCACCCGAGGGACCTGCTGGACGAGGAGGACTACGCCATCGTCGCCCGAAACCTGATCGTGCGGGACCGGAGGCTGGTGGTGCAGGCCGTCCGGGGGATCTTCTGGCCGGTGCTCGTACCGCTGCTCGCCGTGCTGTTCGCCGTGGTGGGGGTGAGCGCGCTCGCCGCCGCCGGGTCGCCGGTGACCCGGGCGGCCGTGGCCCTGCTCGGGCTGGGCGCCGGGCTGGCCGCGATCTGGCGCACCGTCTCGGGGCCGGCGCTCGCGGTCGCCGGGGAGGTCAACCGGCCGCTGCTGGAGAGCGAGCTGACGGCGCGGATGGCCGTACGCATCGACCGGCCGCTGGCCGCCGCGCGGGCCGCCGGCCGGGCCCGCCGGCAGCGCCGCCCCGACGAGCCGGGGCCTCGATCGAAATCCGTTGCCCCTCTGTCCCCCGCCGACCTACCGTGATCGCGCAAGGTCAACCACCGCCGCGGGAGCTGGTCATGTCGATGTCGCACGTCACCGGTGTGCCGTCGTGCCTGCCCACGCGTCCGGCATCGCCGGCCGGCGGCGGTCGTCACCGTGCCGAAGACCCCGGGGGCGGCCGGCCCGACTGACGCGTGCCCGCACGACGTCGAGCCGCCCGTCCGCACCCGGACCGGGCGGCTCTTTCGCGCTCCGGCCCGCCCAGCTCGTCACCGCCACGAAGGGAGACACCGGTGGACGCCGTCCTCGTCGTCAACGCCGACCTCGGCCCGCTGCACCGGGTCACCGTCCAGCACGCGATCCGGATGCTCTGCCGGCGGGTCGCCGAGATCCACGAGGCCGAGCCGGACCGGGTGATCGGGATGTTCCCGATGCCCCGGGTGGTGCGCCTCGTCCGCTACGTGGTGACCCGGTGGCGGTTCAGCGCCGGACCGGCCTGGTCCCGCGCGGGCGTGCTGCGCCGCGACGGGCGCTGCTGCGCGTACTGCGGCGGGCCGGCCGGCACCATCGACCACATCCTGCCCCGCTCGCGCGGCGGCCGGAACACCTGGCGGAACACGACCGCCGCCTGCTACGGCTGCAACCAGCACAAGGGCGACCGGACGCCGGCCGAGGCGGGCATGCCGCTGCGGCGTGAGCCGGCCGTGCCGAGCTGGGCGGCGCTGGCGGGGCGGTGACGGACCGGCCGGCGGGAACGGGGGGCCGCGTCGGGGGTACGCCCTCGGCGCGGCACCCGTCGGCCACCCACCTCTCGGCCCCTACCTGGCCGTCCCGGCCTGGCGGGTCCGGCCTGGCGGGTCCCGGCCTGGCGGTACGGGAGGTGGAGCGGTCAGTGCCGGGCGGGTGGGGTCCAGCCGAAGCGGGCCGGGCGGCGCTCGTGGAAGGCGGCCACGCCCTCGCGGGCCTCGCCGCTGGCCCGGACCTGCCCGTGCCACCAGGCGATCCGGTCCTCGTCCGCCCGCCCGTCGACGATCTCCATGGCGGCGGCGACGCTGAGCTGCGACCGGGCGACCACGGCGGCGGTGAGCTCGTCCACCCGGGCGGCGAGCCCGTCGCCCGGCAGCACCTCGTCGACCAGACCCACCCGCAACGCCCGCTCGGCGTCGATCAGCTCGGCGGTGAAGAGCAGGTGCTTGGCCGCGGCCGGGCCGACCAGCCTGGCCAGCCGGCGGGTGGTGGGCGCCGGATAGACCAGGCCCAGCCGCGCCGGCGGCACGCCGAACCGCGCGTCGGTGGTGGCGACCCGCAGGTCGCAGGCGACGGCGAGCTGACAGCCGCCGCCCACGCACGCGCCCCGGACGGCGGCGACGGTCGGCTTGGCGAAGGCGGCGAGCCGCTCCTCGGCGGCCACCGCGATGCTGGCGTCACCGGCATCCAGCAGCTCGTCCAGGTCGCCCAGGTCCGCGCCGGCGCAGAAGGCGTCCCCCGCGCCGGTGAGCACCAGCGCCCGGACGGCCGGGTCGGCCTCCAGCCCGTCGAGCAGCTCCGGCAGCCGCCGCCACATGGCGGTGGTCATCGCGTTGCGCCGCGCCGGGTTGCGGATCACCACCGTCGCCACCGGCCCGGCCACCTCGACGAGGAGTTCCGCGTCCGCCACCGTCACCACCCCTTCGACGTACCGCCCGGCCGCCGGGAGCGGCGACGCGTGCGGCGACCATAACGGCGCCGGCCCGACGACCACCCTGGCGGGGTGGTCGCCGGGCCGGCGACGGTACGGCTACGTCAGGAGACGTTCAGCGCGGTGTCGTCCAACACGAAGGACGTCTGGAGCGACGAGTCCTCGACGCCGGTGAACTTCAGGGTCACGGTCTGCCCCTTGTACGCGGCCAGCGAGAACGACTTCTGGCTGTAGCCCGCGGCCTTGTTCAGGTTCGAGTACGTGGCGAGGGTCGCCAGCACCGTCCCGGAGGAGTTGAGCACCTGCACCCGCAGCGTGTCGTACGCGGTGCTGCTGGTGGTCTCCGCCGAGTCGATGTGCAGCCAGAAGCTGAAGTTGTACGACGTGCACCCGGCCGGCAGGCTCACCGACTGGGAGAGCGTCTCGGTACGGGTGGTCCCGTACCCGTTCATCCACGCGCTCCACGTGCCGGTGCGGGCCGGCTGCGAGGTGCCGTGCTGGCCGATCACGCCCGAGGTCTGCGTCCAGGTGGTGACCCCGGACTCGAAGCCCGCGTTGCCGAGCTTCTGACCGGGGCTGGTGCAGCCGCCGCCGGTGCCGTTGACGGTCAGCGTGTAGGTGGCGCTGCGGGTGACCGAGCCGGCGCCGTTCACGGTGACCGTGTAGGTGCCGGGCGCCGTGGCGGCCGTGGTGGCGACGGTCAGGGTCGACGAGCCGCCCGAGGTCACCGAGGCCGGGCTGAACGAGGCGGTCGCCCCGCTCGGCAGGCCGGAGGCCGACAGCGTCACGGTCTGCGCCGAGCCGCTGGTGGTGGCGGTCGCCACGGTGGTGGAGACCGAGCCGCCCGGGTTCACCGCGCCGGAGGTCGGCGAGAGCGAGACCGAGAAGTCGTTGCCGGTCGAGCACGGCGCGTCGTTGCCGGCCACGTTCACCGCGGTCCAGGCCGCCTGGACGGTCTTGTACTCGGTGGAGCAGCTGCCGTACAGGTCGGTCGCGGCGCGCAGGCTGTACGCCCGGGCGGTGTTGGCCGGGTTGCTGGTGTTGACGTACGAGGTGTTGGAGGTGAAGTACGCGTCCAGCGCCCGCCACCAGATCTTCTCGGCCTTGGCGCGGCCGATGCCGGTCACCGCCGGGGCGGAGCCGCAGATCGGCGAGGTGCCGTACGAGGTGGCCCCGGTGCCCTCGGCGAGGTTGAAGAAGAAGTGGTTGGCGACACCGGACGAGTAGTGCACGTCCTTGCTCCTGGTCGAGGTGGACCAGCAGCTGTCGCTCGAACCGTCCAGGGACGGGTTGTACATGTAGCGCAGCGGCGTACCGTTGCCGTTGATGTTGATCTTCTCACCGACCTGGTAGTCGCCCGGGTCGGCGGAGCTGTTGGCGTAGAACTCGACCATGTTGCCGAAGATGTCGCTGGTGGCCTCGTTGAGGCCGCCGGACTCGCCGGAGTAGGTCAGGCCGCCGGGGACGACGTTCTCGGTCACGCCGTGGCTCATCTCGTGGGCGGCCACGTCGATGGAGACCAGCGGCCGGGAGTTGCCGCTGCCGTCGCCGTAGGTCATCCGGGAGCCGTCCCAGAAGGCGTTGACGTAGTTGTTGCCGTAGTGCACCCGGCTCGGCACACCTCGGCCGTCGCCGAAGATGCCGTTGCGGCCGTGCACGTTCTTGAAGTAGTCGAAGGTCTTGGCGGCGCCGTGGTGCGCGTCCACGGCGGCGGACTGCCGGTTGGAGGCGGCGCCGGTGCCCCAGGTGTTGTCGGCGTCGGTGAACGTGGTGCACGTCGACGTGCCGTTGTTCATGTCGCACGTGGAGCCGTTGCCGCGCAGCGGGTCGATCATCTGGTACGTGCTGCCGGAGAGCGTGGTGTCCACGGTGACGGCGCCCGAGTAGACGCTGTTGCCCGTGCCGGAGACGGCCTCGATCTCGTCGTACGAGCCGACGACCTTGCCCGTGGTGGCGTCGGTGACGACGTGGAACCGCGACGGCGTCTGCCCGTCCGGGTGCCAGCCGGTGACGACGGTCTCCCAGGCGAGCCGGCCCTTGCCGGAGCTGGCGTCGACGAAGAGTTCCGGGGCGCCGACGGCGGTGAGCGTGCCGGAGAACTCGGCGCGGGCGGCCTTCTTCGCCGCCGCGGCGGGGACCTTCGCCGTGGTGGGCAGGGTCAGCGGGGCGTCCAGACCGACCGAGGAGCCGGCGTAGCCGCCGTTCGGGGTCGTGTGGATGACGAAGTCACCGCCGTACACCCGCAGGCCCTGGTAGGTCCGGGTGTAGCGGGTGTGTGCGGCGCCGTTGGCGTCCACCTTGGTGCTGTGCACCTGGTAGGCCTCGGCGCCGGTGCCCTGCACGGCGCCGGGGTTGGTTCGCAGGACGCTAGCCGCGGCGGCGGCGGGCCCGCCCGGGGCGGGGGCGGTGGGGGGTGCCGCGAGCGCCGGGGTGGCGACGCCGGTCAGCAGGCCGCTGGTGAGCAGGGCCGTACCGACGGCGGCAATGGGTCTTTTCACGTGCCCTCCTGAACGGGGGTATGCGCGACAGGTATAGTCACACATGTAGATATAACGATGTGACGACCCAAAAGAGAAGAGGTGATCCGGATTCCGCCCGGGACACTGACCGTTCGGTGGAACCGGGGCCGGCGGGAACCGCGCCGCCGCGCCGCGCGTCCGAGCGGAATGAGATCAGTTTCGATGGCTGCCGTCAAGATCGCGCTGCTGGCGACGGCCCTGTCCGGCTGCGCGGCGGCAGATCCGACAGACCAGGCAGCCTCACCGGGGCCCGTCCGACCGGAACCGACGTCGACATCCGCCGCGCCGGCCCCGGAACCGTCCTCCCCAGGGCCGGCGGACGCGGCGACGCGCGTCGTACTGACCCGCTCGGGCGGGTTCGCCGGGCGCGGCGACACCGTGACGGTGGAGCCCGACGGGCGGTGGGCCGTGGTCGACCGCGCCGGGTCGCGGCGTACCGGCCGGCTCTCCGGGGCGGACCTGGACCGGCTGCGACGGCTCGTCGCCGACCCCTCGCTCGCCGCCGAGGCCGGCCGCCCGTCGACCCCCACCGCCTGCCACGACGCCTTCGACTTCCGGCTGACCGTCGGGGCGGTCGAGACCGGCTACGTGGACTGCCCGACCGACGCCGCCCCACCGGAGACGACCCGGGCCGTGGTGGAGCTCCTGCTCGGGGCCATCGGCTGAGCACCACGACAACCACCCGGGCGGGTGGCGACCCATTGCCCGCTGCCACCCGCCGATGCCCTGCTCACCGACCGGATCAGAACCGGTAGTCGACCGGCAGGCCGGTGCCGCGCAGCTCGGGCGGCAGGTGCGCCACGTCGTTCACGGCGACCAGGGTCGGCGGCCCGCCGGAGCGGTAGCGGATGACCGTCAGCCCGCAGTGGTGCGCGTTGAACCCCAGCCAGCGCCGCTCCGGCGCGTCGAGCGCATGCCGGACGAACCAGGCGATCAGGAACGTGTGCGTGACGACCAGATCCCGCCGGTCGCCGTCGTCCGGCACGGTGGCGAAGCGCCGCAGGGCCGCCGCCGTCAGCCGCGGCCCGTCGGCCCGCTCCGCCGGGGAGAAACCCGCCAACAGCCGGGCGTACGCGGGCGGCAGGCCGCCCGGATCGGTGTCGTGCGGCAGGTGGTCGCCGACCTCCTCGGCGGCGTACACGCCGATCCCGGGCAGCGACGCCGCGACCAGCTCGGCGGTCTCGACGGCGCGCCGCAGCGGGCCGTGGTGGACGGCGTCGAGGGGCACGCCGCGCAGCCGCTCGCCGAGCAGGGTCGCCTGCCGGCGTCCCCGGTCGGACAGGCCGGTCTCCGGCGGGTCGACGCCCGGCGGGGTTCCCGGCGGGCGGTCCTGCTCGCCGTGCCGGGCCAGGTAGAGCAGGCGGGTCCCCACGTCGTCCCCCTCGTACGCGATCGGGAGGCGTGCCACCGGCGGCACGCCTCCCGATCATGACTTCCCGCCGCCAGGTCAGCCCCTGGGGAACATCTGGCCGATGCGGATCTTGTTGCCGAACGGGTCGCGGATGCCGAAGTCGATCCCGTACGGGCGCTCCATCGGCTCGTCGGTGATCTCGACGCCCTTGGCGACGAGGTCCTCGTACGTCTTGTGCGCGTCGTCGGTCGTCATGAAGAGGTACCCGCCCAGCGCCCCCTTGGTGAGCAGCTCACGGACCTGTTCGGCGGTGGCCGGGTCCAGCGCCGGCGGGCCCGGCTTCTCCAGCAGGATCTCGCGCTCCGGGTCGCCGGGCAGGTTCACCGTCAGCCAGCGCATGAAGCCGAGGTCCTGGTCGGTGTTGACCTCCAGGCCGAGCTTGCCGACATAGAAGTCGAGGGCCTCGTCCTGGTCGAGCACGTAGATCTGGGAGCGGCTGATCGCGTTCATCGTCATGCCGGGAACGCTACGGGGCTCCCCTGACCTGCTGCTTATCCAAAACTGACCTCTGCTGCCCGAAGCTGCTGGGCCGGGTCCAGGCCTTGGTGAAGCACACCGGCACGGCGGCGGTGGGCGCCTTGCGCCGGCGGTACTCCGACGGCGACTCCCCGACGATCTGCCGGAACGTGCGGCTGAACGTGCCCAGGCTGGCGAAGCCGACCGCGTAGCAGACGTCGGTGACGTCCCGGTCGGTGTGCAGCAGCAGGTACATGGCCCGCTCCACCCGCCGCCGCTGGAGGTAGCGGTGCGGGGTCTCGCCGAAGGTCGCCCGGAAGGTGCGGATGAAGTGCGCCTCGGAGACGTACGCGATCCGGGCCAGGGCGGGGATGTCGAGCGGCTGGTCGTACGCGCGGTCCATCGCGTCCCGGGCGCGCAGCATGGCCCGGTTCGACTCCTCCGTCGCCCTGCTCACGCCACCAGCATAGGCACTGCCCACAGGCCCCACGGCGACCCGCCGCCCCGCCGGTTCGACGTACCGCGGAACTGCCTCGATCCGTGGACGGCGCGTGCCGCAGATGACGGGTCCAGGCTCTCTGCGTGGAAGAATGGGATCCGCAGTGAGCAGGAGGGATCCAGGCGCGATGTCGAGCAACGCCGAGAGTGTGCCCGAGTGGCCGACTGCTGAACACGTACCGGCAACGGAACTGGCGCGTCGCCAGGGTGTCCGCCCGGTCGCCTCCGTCGACGACTTCGCACGGCCGGGCCTGTTCGAGTCCGACGACGAGCTGGACGACTTCCTCGCCGACCTCTACGCCTCCCGGCGGGCCGGCGCCGCGTGAGCCTGGTAGTCCTGGACACCGACGTCGCGTCGGCCATCCTGCGCGGTCGGCTGCACGACCGACTCCGCGCCCGGCTGACCGGTAAGACCCTGTGCATCACCTTCGTCACGCTTGGGGAGCTGACCAAGTGGACCGCGCTGCGGAGCTGGGGGCCACGCAAGCTGGCTGACCTCGCGCAGTGGCGCTCCGGCGTCGTGCTGCTGCCCTTCGACGAGGCGGTGGCGACGACCTGGGGGCATCTCCAGGCGCGGGCGCAGCATCGCGGGCGGCCCCGGCCGACGAACGACTCCTGGATCGCGGCGTGCTGCCTCGTCGACCGGCTACCGCTGGCGACCTTCAACGGCAAGGACTACGCCGACTTCGCCGAGCACGACGGCCTCCGCCTCTTCGACGTCTCCTAGCCTCCGGCAACCGGGCTGCCTGATGGAATTGGAGCCCCCGGCCGGGATCGAACCGGCGACATCTCGCTTACAAGGCGAGTGCTCTGGCCAGCTGAGCTACAGGGGCGTGTGGTGCCGACGTCAGCATAGCGACTGACGTCCGGATTTCCGCCGCGGCAGGCCTCCCGACCACCGGAAACGTCTCCGCCCCCCTGCGGCGGACCGACATCGACGGTCGATTGATGTCCGCCCGTGCCCGAGTGACCGGAATGTCTATGCGGTCCGTCCCATCCCGTGCGCCCCGCCTTGGCAGGTGGCGGAAAGCCGTTTACCGTGCAGTGACACGGACGACATCTCGATCATCGAGAGGCTGCCCGTGGGCCGGCGCGTCCCGTGCCGGCCGCTCCTTCACTCGGATCGTCCGGCACGTTCCTGCCGGTGAAAGGAAGCACCCCACCATGGCTACGGTCACCTACTCCAAGGCGTCCCGGATCTACCCGGGCACGGAGCGTCCCGCCGTCAACCAGCTCGACCTGGAGATCGGCGACGGCGAGTTCCTCGTCCTGGTCGGCCCCTCCGGTTGCGGCAAGTCCACCAGCCTGCGCATGCTCGCCGGCCTGGAGGACGTCGACCAGGGCTCGATCCACATCGACGACCGGGACGTCACCCACCTGCCGCCGAAGGCCCGCGATATCGCGATGGTCTTCCAGAACTACGCCCTCTACCCGCACATGACGGTGTACGAGAACATGGCGTTCGCGCTCAAGCTGCGCAAGACCTCGAAGGCCGAGATCGACCGGCGGGTCAAGGAGGCAGCGGCGCTGCTCCAGCTGGAGGAGTACCTGGGCCGCAAGCCGAAGGCCCTCTCCGGCGGTCAGCGCCAGCGGGTGGCCATGGGCCGGGCGATCGTCCGCGAGCCGCAGGTCTTCCTCATGGACGAGCCGCTGTCGAACCTCGACGCGAAGCTGCGTGTGCAGACCCGTACCCAGATCGCGTCGCTCCAGGCGAAGCTGGGCGTCACCACCGTCTACGTCACCCACGACCAGGTCGAGGCCATGACCATGGGCCACCGGGTGGCGGTCATGCTCGACGGCGAACTCCAGCAGGTGGACACCCCGCGGGCGCTCTACGACACCCCGGCCAACGTCTTCGTCGCCGGCTTCATGGGCTCCCCCGCCATGAACATCAAGACCGTGCCGCTGAACGAGCGGGGCGCGACCTTCGCCGACCTGCAGATCCCGCTCACCCGCGAGCAGGTCGAGGCGGCCCGTGTCGACGGCGGTGACAACAAGGTGACCGTCGGCTTCCGCCCCGAGGACTGCGACCTGGTCAGCCCGACCGAGGGCGGCATGCCGGTCGTCGTCGAGCTGGTCGAGGACCTGGGCTCGGACGCCAACATCTACGGCCACGCCGCGCTCGAGGGCAACAACGAGCGCTTCGTGGTCCGTACCGACCGGCGCACCATGCCGAACATGGGCGACACCGTGTTCGTCAAGCCGCGCGAGGGCCGCAGCCACGTCTTCAACGCGAGCACCGGCAACCGCATCTGACGTACGACGAGATGGGGGTGCCCGCCGACCGGCGGGCGCCCCCATCGTCGTCTCCGGGCTGAAGGCCCACGGACAGGCGAAGGGGCGGCCCGCCATCGACGGACCGCCCCTTCTTCGTGTCTTGCGGATCAGCCCTCGGCGGCCCGGCGGCGCGCCACCTCGGCGAGGGTGACGGCCGCGGCGACGCTGGCGTTGAGCGACTCGACGTCGGAGACCATCGGGATGCTGACCGTCAGGTCACAGGTCTCGCCGACCAGCCGGGAGAGCCCCCGGCCCTCGGAGCCGACCACCACGACCAGCGGGCCGACGGCGGCCTCCAGGTCGTAGAGGTCGGTCTCGCCGTCGGCGTCCAGGCCCACCACCAGGAAGCCGGCATCCTGACAGGCCTTCAGCGACCGGGTCAGGTTGGTCACCTGGGCGACCGGCACCCGGGCCGCCGCACCGGCGCTGGTCCGCCAGGCGGTCGCCGTGATGCCGGCCGCCCGTCGCTCCGGCACGAAGACACCCTGCGCGCCGAAGGCGGCGGCGGACCGGATCACCGCGCCGAGGTTGCGCGGGTCGGTCACCCCGTCCAGCGCCACCAGCAGCGGGGCGGCCTGCTCCAGCGCCGCCGCGACGAGGTCCTCGAAGGGCTCGTACGCGAACGCCGGCACCTGCAGGCCGATGCCCTGGTGCAGCACGCCGCCGGTCATCCGGTCCAGCTCGGCCCGGCTGATCTCCAGGATCGCGATGCCCCGGTCGGCGGCCGTCCGGACGATCTCGTTGATCCGGTCGTCGGCGTCGATGCCCTGGGCGGTATAGAGCGCGGTCGCCGGCACCTGGGCACGCAGCGACTCCAGCACCGGATTGCGCCCGACCAGAAGTTCCGGGGTGTCCTTCGACGGGTTGGACTTGCGGCCCGGGGCGACCCGGGGACCGCCGCGAGCGGCGGATCGGCCGCCGCCCCGGGCACCGCCAGTGCCGCGCCCGCCGGTGGTCGGTGTGCCCCGGCCACCGCCCTTGCCCCAGGTGGTGTCCTTGCTGCCCGGCTGGCCGATCTTGGGGGCGCGCCCCTCCTCGGCCGCCGCCCGGCGCTCCTTGTCCTGCTTCCAGGCGGTGCGCTGGGGCAGCTTCTCGGTGCCCGAGTAGGCCTTGTGCCAGGGCCGTTCGTCGGCGGGCAGGGTCTTGCCGCGCCCGGCCAGGCTGTCCTTGTTCTTGCCACCGGTGCCCTTGGGGGCTCCCGCCTTCGGCGTCAGTCGCCGGCCACGGCGCTGCGAGTTGCCGGCCATCAGTCCTGCTCTCCAATAGTCCAACGGGGGCCCTGGGGGGTGTCCTCGACCACCACGCCGGCCTGCTTGAGCTGGTCGCGTACGGCGTCGGCGGCGGCCCAGTCCTTGCGACCGCGGGCCTGTGCGCGCTGCTCCAGGGCCAGCGCGACCAGCGAGTCCACCACGCCGCGCAGGTCGTCCGCGCGGCCGCCACCGGTCCACGCCGGGTCGAGGGGGTCGACCCCGAGGATATCCAGCATGGCGCGCGCGGAGGCCAGTGCCGTGCGGACGGTCACATCGTCGCCGCCGGTCAGCGCGGTGTTGCCGTCGCGGACCACCTCGTGCAGGACGGCGAACGCGGCGGAGGTGTTCAGGTCGTCGTCCATCGCCGCCGCGAACGCGCCCGGCAGCTCGCCGAGCTGGCTGGCGCCGACGCGCTCGACGGCCCGCTGCACGAACCCCTCGATCCGGCGGTACGCGACGGCGGCCTCGCGCAGCGCGTCCTCGGAGTAGTCGATCCGGGACCGGTAGTGCGCGGCGGCGTAGTAGTAGCGCAGCTCCACCGGGCGCACCCCGAGCGAGTCGACGTACGTCAGGTCGAGGGCGTTGCCGAGCGACTTGCCCATCTTGGCGCCACCGATGCTGAGCAGCCCGTGGTGCACCCAGTAGCGGGCGAACGGCAGCCCGGCGGCCTGCGACTGGGCGATCTCGTTCTCGTGGTGGGGGAAGGTGAGGTCCAACCCTCCGCCGTGGATGTCGAACTCGGCGCCGAGGTAGCGCCGGCACATCGCCGAGCACTCGATGTGCCAGCCCGGCCGGCCCCGCCCCCACGGCGACGGCCAGTAGGCGTCCGCCGGCTCGTCGGGCTTGGCGCCCTTCCACAGCGCGAAGTCGCGCGGGTCGCGCTTGCCCCGGTCGGGGGCGTCCCCGGCCGACTGCATCGCGTCCGGCGACTGCCCCGACAGGGAGCCGTAGGCCGGCCAGGAGCAGACGTCGAAGTAGACGTCGCCGGAGTCGTCGGTGGCCGGGTAGGCGTGCCCGTCGGCGATCAGCTTGGCGATCAGCTCGTGCATCTCCGGGATGTGCCCGGTGGCCCGCGGCTCGTAGGTCGGGGGCAGCACGTTGAGCGCCCGGTAGGACTCGGCCAGGATCAGCTCGTTGGCGTACGCGATCGCCCAGAAGGGCTGGCCCCGCTCCATCGCCTTGACCAGGATCTTGTCGTCGATGTCGGTCACGTTGCGGATGAAGGTGACCTCGTAGCCGGCGGCGAGCAGCCAGCGGCGCAGCACGTCGTAGTTGACGCCGGAGCGAAGGTGACCGATGTGCGGCGGGGCCTGGAGGGTGAGACCACACAGGTAGACCCCCACCTTGCCGGCTTCCCGCGGGACGAAGTCCCGCACCGATCGGGTGGCGGTGTCATACAGGCGTAGCGTCACCGTACAAGGGTAGCCGTCCCCGCATTCCTGGGTTGTCCGGAGCCGGGTCGTACGCTGCTGGGCGTGGAGACGACGGCGCGGGGCGGGGAGACGGCGCAGACGCTGGACCGGGGGCTGCGACTGCTGCACCTGGTCGCCGACGCGCCGGGCGGGCTGACCGTCACCGAGGCGGCGAACCGGTTGGGCGTCGGCCGGGCGGCGGTGTACCGGCTCGTCGGCGCGCTCGCCGCGCACGGCATGCTGCGCCGCGACGGCGAGGGCCGCCTGCGCCTCGGCGCCGGGGTGCTGCACCTGGCCCGGCGGGCCCAGCCGCTGCTCGCCGAGGGGGCGCTGCCCGCGCTGCGCCGCCTCGCGGAGCAGGCCGGCGCGACCGCCCACCTGACGGTGGTCGAGGGCGGTGAGGGGGTCGCGCTCGTCGTGGTCGAGCCGAGCTGGACGTCGTTCCACGTCGCGTACCGGACGGGGGCGCGGCACCCGCTGGAGCGCGGGGCGGCCGGGCGGGCCATCCTCGCCGGCCGGGCGGGCGCCGCCGGCCCCGTGAGCACCGCCGGGGAACTGCAATCCGGGGCGTACGGCGTGGCCGCCCCGGTGCTCGGCGTGCCGGGCCTGGAGGCGAGCGTCGGGGTGGTGGCGCTGGCCCCGCTCGACGCCGAGGTGGTCGGCGCGCAGGTCCTCACCGCCGCCACCGCCATCGCCGCCGCCCTCTCCTGAGCCGCCGCCCGTCCTCGGGCGCGGACGGGCGCTCTACCACATCCGCACCCCGCCGTGCCGGTTGTCCACAGTCGGCATTCCTCGGGGTGGCCCCGGTTGTCCACAGGGCTGTCGGGCGGGGCCGGACGGCGGGCACGCTGCCCACATGCCACCTCCACCGCACCGTCCCGGCGTACTGGCCTGGCAGGTCTTCCGCGGCTCAGACGCGATTCGACAGGGACTGGTCACCGAGCACCAGCTGCGCAGCTCGGCCTGGCTGCGCCTGCGTCACGACGTCTACGCCGACGCCCGGCTGGACCGGGACCACGCCCTGGCCTGCCGGGCCGCCGCCCTGCGGCTGCCGCCCGAGGCGGTCGTCGCCGGCCCTTCGGCGGCCTACCTGCACGGCGTCGAGCACGCCGCCTCCTTCGCCGACGACGTGCACGTCCTCGTTCCCAGAACGATGCGCCTCGGCCCGCAGCGGGGCCTGCGCGTGCACTCCATGGGCCCGGCCACGTCGCCGTCGTACGCGTCCGCCCGGTCCCGAGGGACAGGCGGCGGCCCGAGCACGGCGATCCGTCAGCCTGACGGCGGCCCGAGCACGGCGATCCGTCAGCCCTCGGGTGGCCGGCGCACCGCGGTCCTCCCGTCCCCGGGCGGCCTGAGGGTGGCGGACCTGCGGACCGCCGGCGTGCCGGTCGTCACGGATCCGACCTCGGCGGCGTGGGAGACGGCGGTCTGGTTGGAACCGCTCCGTGCGGTCGGCATCGTCGACTCGCTGCTCCGGCAGGGATCGACCAGCCGAGAGGCCCTCGCCGACGTCGCCGACCGCAACGCCGACCGGCCCGGCGGCCGCCGGGCGCGCTGGGTGTTCGGGTTGGCGGATCCGGGCGCCCGGTCGCCGGCCGAGTCCGAGTTGCGGGTGCGGCTGGTGCTGGCCGGGCTGCCGCGTCCTACCGCCCGGCACCCCGTCCGGGTCGCCTCCGGGCTGGTGCTGCACGCCGACCTGGCGTGGCCGGCGTACCGCGTCGCCGTCGCCCAGGACGGGCAGCACGCCGAGGCCCGCGGCGGGCACCTCGACCGGATCGCCACACTGGTCAGTGCCGGCTGGCTCGTGCTGCCCGTGACCAGCAGGCGACTGCGCCAGGACTTCCCCGGTGTCCTGCGCGAGGTTCGCGCCGCGCTCGGGGCCCGGGGCTGGCGCCAGTGACCGGGGCGCTCCCGTCACCGTCCGGCGGGTCGGCCGCCCGCCGCCGGACATGCGAGGGGCCCGGCCGAACGAGTCGGCCGGGCCCCTGCCGTCCACCCCTACGGGCGGGCGTTGGGCTTGAGCGGGGTCTTCACCGCCGCGTAGGCGTCGACGATGCCGTAACCGTAGAAGCCGTTGAAGTTCAGGCCGCCGGCGCAGTAGGCGTCGAACTCGGCGTCCCGGCCCTCGTTGGCGTACGACTGCAGGCGCGGCTCCGGGCAGGCGTGCTCGGCGGCCGTCCGGTAGAGGTGCTGCTCCACCAGCTTCGGCGCCATGCCGAAGCCGCCGTGCCGCTCCTTCTTGCCGTGCTTGCTGACGATCAGCGCGGCGACGCCGGAGGCGTGCGGGGCCGCCATGGAGGTGCCCTGCAGGTAGGTGTAGTACCCGCACTCACCGTTGGCCTTGCACTGCTTGAAGACCGTCTCCTCGAACCCGGCGACGATGTTGCCGTTCGCGTCGACCGAGCCCTCCTCCTGGAGCACCTTCTTCGGGTACGTCGAGAGGATCATGTTGGCGTCGGTGCGGAAGGTGTCCGTGCCGAAGCCGTCACGGAACCAACCGCCGGGCGCCGCCACAGCGGTCTGCTCGGTGCCGTAGTTCGAGAAGTCCGACTTCTTGCCCGACGGCCCGACCGCCGACACGCTGATCACGTTGGGGCCCTCGGTGGGCAGGTCCCAGCAGCTGTCGTTGTCGATCTCGCGCGGGTAGGGCGCGGTGTCGCCGTAGTCCGGGCTCGACACGTCGGTGCGCGGAGCGCCCAGGTCCTCGTGGTTGTTGCCCAGCGCGCCGACCAGCGTGACGCCCCGGTCGTGGGCGAAGTTCAGCGCCCGCTTCATGGCCTTGATGGTGGCCCGCTGCTCGGCCTGGTCCTCCGGGGAGTCGGCCGGGTTGGCGGTGCAGTTGTAGAGCCAGGGGTCGACGTAGAAGGACATGTTGACCACGTCCAGGCCGGCCTTGCCGGCGTGCAGCAGGCTGTTGACCACCGGCTCCAGGAAGAAGTAGCCGGAGTCCTGGCCGCCCTTGAGCTCGACCAGGGAGATGTTCGGGGCGACGCCGGAGAGGCCGAAGCCGTTGGCGGCGGCGCCGATCGTGCCGGCCACGTGGGTGCCGTGCCCGCCGTCGTCGGTGCCGACCGGGTCGAGGCAGCTCGCCACCTCGCACGGGCCGTCGACGTCCACCATGTCCGGGGCGAAGTTACGGGACAGCGCCCAGTTGAAGTTCGGCGCGATGTCGGGGTTGCTGGCGTCGACGCCGGTGTCCAGCACGCCGACGGTGACCCGGCGGTCGCCCGGCTCGACCTTGCGGGCCTGGTCCGCCCGGATCATCTCCAGGCCCCAGAGCTTGTCGTCCAGCGGATCCATCTTCTTGCCACGCTTGGCGCCCGCGCCCTTGGCCGCGGCGGCGGCCAGCAGGTGCTCCTGCTCGACCCGGTCCAGCTTGGGCTTGCGGCCGATGGCCTTCTGCTCGGTGGCGCCGATCAGCGCGGTCGCGGCGGTGGCCTTCGCCGCGAAGTCGGCCCGGTCGCTGGTCACCCGGAACATGCCGACGTCGTCGGAGCGGGAGACCACCGTGCCGCCGGCCGACCGGATGGCGGCGATCGCGGCGTCCGCCGAGACGCCGTCCTCGGCGACGACGGTGAAGGTACGGGCACTGCTCGGCTCGGCGCTGGCCGGCACGCTCATGCCTGTCACCGCAAGTGCCAGCGCCGTCGCGGACGCGACGGCACCAGCGGTGAAGCGCTTGCTCACCACATCGGATCCTCTCGTTGAGGGACGTGGCAGCCATCAGACAACACCGCGGCACTTTCCGCCATAGCAACGTCGGCTGTGGCGTGAATCTGTCTTTCATCCGTGGTGGGCGCCGCCGGACGGCCCGGTCGAGTCACGGCAGGGCGGGCTCGGCGAGCTGCGGCCGCGGGTCGTCGGCACGGGGAGCGCGCAGCTCGTCGACGCGTACCAGGGCGACGCCGGCGACGATCAGAGCGCCGCCGAGCAACTGCACCACGGTGGGCAGTTCACCCAGCACCAGCCAGGCGATCAGCACGGCGAACATCACCTCGGTCAGCCCGACGAACGACGACAGCCGGGCGCCGAGGATCCGGGTGCCGGCGATCCCGGCGAGGTACGCGACGACGGCGGCGATCAGCGACAGGCCGACCACCGGCACCAGCCAACTGGTGCGCTGCCCGGCGAAGGTGACCTCGCCGAGGGACACCCGCAGTGGCAGCGCGCCGACCGCGCCGAGCAGCAGCAGGACGGCGGCCCCGACGGCCATGCCGCCGCTGGCCATGGCCACCGAGGGCAGCTCCTCGTCGACCCGCCCCGCGAGCACGAAGTAGCCGGCGAGGCCGACCGCCGCCCCCAGCCCCCAGAGCACGCCCACCGGGTCGAGCCCGCCGGCACCGGTCAGGTCCAGGACGAAGAACAGGCCGGCGAGGGCCGCCACCGAGCCGACGACCGTCAGCCGGCGGGGACGCTGCCGGTGGACCAGCCACATCCAGCCCACCACCAGGACGATCCCGAGGTACTCCAGCAGCAGCGCGACGCCGACCGGCAGGTAGCGGACCGCGTTGAAGAAGCAGACCTGGGCCGTGGCGACCCCGAGCAGCCCGAACACGCCGATCGCGGCGAGGTTGCGGCGCAGCACGCCCCACCTGCCGCGCAGGGACAGCACGGCCGGGACCGCCACGACCAGCGCGGCGACGCCGACCCGGGCGGCCACGGCGGCTTCGGCCGACCAGCCGGCGTCGATGAGGGACCGGGCGAACGTGCCGGACGTGGCGAAGGTGACGGCGGAGAGCAGGGCGAGGCCGAGACCGAGCCCGGCGGCGGGTGGTTGACGCATCGATCCACTCCCACTGTCATGAGTAAACTGCCACTATGCTCATGACGCTAGGCGGGCGCCACGACAGGAGTCAAGTTGCTCTTCACCCATGACACGGAATGCTCCCTGACTGCCATGGCCGCGCTGGTCAACACCGACGGCCGCGCCGGCGAGGAGCTGCCCGACGTCGCCGCCCTGGACGCGTTCTTCGTCACCCACACCTACAGCGGGCGGCACGAGCACAGCGAGGACGAACTGCGGGCGGTACGCGACCTCCGACCCCGGCTACGCCGCGTCTGGTACGCCGACACCGAGGGGATCGTCGCCATCGTCAACGGGCTGCTACGCGAGAACGACGCGCTGCCCCAGCTCATCACGCACGACGACGAGCCGTACCACATCCACGCCGTGCCGCGTGACGCGCCGCTGGCGACCCGGATGGCCGTCGAGGCGGCGATGGCGCTGGCGGATCTCGTACGCACCGGCGAGCTGCGCCGGCTGCGGATCTGCGACCACCCGGACTGCGAGAACGTGCTGGTCGACCTGTCGAAGAACCGGTCCCGCCGGTTCTGCGACGCGGGCTGCGGCAACCGGGCCGCCGTCACCGCCTACCGCGCCCGCAAGACCGCCAGCCGGAACTGAGCCGACCACGCGCACCGCCGGCACCACGCCGACGCGCCCTGCACACCTCCGCCCACCGGCACCGAGGACACCCGCCCGAAGTGAGCCCTCGGCGCCCACCCGCCGGCACTGAGCCCTCGGCGCCCACCGGAAGTGTTTCCATGCCCTGTCGAGCTGCCCCATCTGTGCGACCGGGCGGACCTGGCGCCACTGGCCGGTGCGGACACCGGCCGTCGCGCGTCACCAAGGCGCAGGACGGACACCGACGGGCACACCGTCGAGACGACGCGCACGGCGCGCCCAGCCTCAGGCCGAGCCAGGTTCAGGGGTGGGTCATCCGGAGCAGGTCGAGCGCCTCGTCGAGCTGGGTCTCGCTCAGCTTGCCCGAGTCGACGTGCCCCCGGGAGACGACCACCTCGCGGATCGAGACCTGCTTGGCCAGCGCCTCCTTGGCGATGGAGGCGGCCTCGTCGTACCCGAGGTAACGGTTGAGCGGGGTGACGATCGACGGCGAGCCCTCCGCGTACGCCAGGCAGACCTCGGCGTCCGCGACGAGGCCGACCACCAGTCGGTCGGCGAAGAGGCGGCTCGACGCGGCGAGCAGGCGGACCGACTCCAGCAGGTTGCGGCCCATCACGGGGAGCATGACGTTCAGCTCGAAGTCGCCCTGGGAGCCGGCGAAGCCGACGGCCGCGTCGTTGCCGATCACCTGGGCGCAGACCTGCCGCACCGCCTCGGCGACCACCGGGTTGACCTTGCCCGGCATGATCGACGAGCCGGGCTGGAGGTCGGGGATGCGCAGCTCGCGCAGGCCGGCGCGGGGGCCGGAGCCCATCCAGCGGATGTCGTTGGCAATCTTGTAGAGGCCGACGGCGACCGTGCGCAGCTGCCCGGAGGTCTCCACCAGGGCGTCCCGGGCGCCCTGCGCCTCGAAGTGGTTACGCGCCTCGGTCAGCGGCAGCCCGGTCGACTCGCGCAGCTTGCCGATCACGGCGGCGGCGAAGCCGAGCGGGGTGTTGATGCCGGTGCCCACCGCCGTGCCGCCCAGCGGCAGTTCGGCCAGCCGGGGCAGCGCCCCCTCCAGCCGCTCGATGCCGTAGCGGACCTGGGCCGCGTACCCGCCGAACTCCTGCCCGAGGGTGACCGGGGTGGCGTCCATCAGGTGGGTACGCCCGGCCTTCACCACGGTCTCGAACTCCGCCGCCTTGTCCTCCAGCGCCTCCGCCAGGTGGGCCAGCGCGGGCAGCAGGTCCCGCGCCACCGCCTCGGTGGCGGCCAGGTGGATCGAGGACGGGAAGACGTCGTTGCTGGACTGCGAGGCGTTCACGTCGTCGTTCGGGTGCACGTCCCGGCCCAGTTCCCGGCTGGCCAGCGTGGCGATGACCTCGTTGGTGTTCATGTTCGACGAGGTGCCGGACCCGGTCTGGAACACGTCGATCGGAAACTGGTCGTCGTAGCCGCCGTCGGCCACGTGCGCGGCGGCGGCGGCGATGGCCGCGGCCACGTTCGCGTCGATCACGCCCAACTCGCCGTTGACCTCGGCCGCCGCCCCCTTGATCTGGGCCAGCGCCCGGATCTGGGCCGGCTCGATGCCCCGGCCCGAGATCGGGAAGTTCTGCACGGCGCGCTGGGTCTGTGCACGCCACAGCGCCTCAGCGGGCACCTCCACCTCGCCCATCGAGTCGCGTTCGATCCGGTAACCCGTCGCCTCTGGAGTCGTCACGCGTACCATCCTGCCGCGCCGCGCGCCGACGTGCAGATGATCGCGCCGAGCACGGGAAAGGGGCCGGTCGTCCGCCCGCCGGGTACGGCCAGCCGCGCACCCTGACCTTCGCCTCACAGCCGGAATCCAGTCGGAGGCCCTCAGCGGTCACGGTTGGCTTGCTTGGCGGCGAGGGCTGCCGCCGTCCGGCTGGTCGTGAAGGCTCGATGCCGTGATAGCCCATTCGCGGGCCAGGATGGCGAAGACGAGTTGGTCGGCCCACTCTCCTCTGAACAGATAGCTTTCGACATGGTGCGCCTCCTGACGCATGCCAAGCCGGGCCATCAGGCGGGCGGACGCAGCATTGCGGCCGTGGCACCGGGCGTAGATCCGGTGCAATCCGAACTCGGTGAACCCCCAGTGCAGCAATGCGGTAGCGGCCTCCGTAGCCAGTCCGCGACCTCCATGACCGGGATGGAAGACGTAACCGAGTTCAGCCGTGCGGTCGGTCTGGCTGCGCCAGACCAGCTCCACCGTCCCGATGACCGCGGCGTCGGTGGCTACGGCCAAGGTCAAGCAGTCGCCCTCAGCGCGCAGTGCGTCCTCACCCGCCATGGCGATCACCGACGATCGCGACTCCTCGCGGGTACGCGGCTCGGCGAGCGTCCAGCGGAAGACGTCCGGTCGGCGCTGCCATGAGCACACATCATCGAGATCATCCAGCGTGACCGGGCGCAAGGTGAGTCGCGTAGTACGAATCGGGTACGTCGGTCGGGACATGCAGCGATATTAGGAAGTCTGCGCGGCGGGCTTGCCCGTCAGCGGCGACCGACCGTCAGCACCGGCTTGGTGACCTCGGCGAAGAAGTCGTTGCCCTTGTCGTCGACCACGATGAAGGCCGGGAAGTCCTCGACCTCGATCTTCCAGACCGCCTCCATGCCCAGCTCCGCGTATTCCAGCACCTCGACGTGTTTGATGCAGTCCTGGGCGAGCCGGGCGGCCGGGCCGCCGATCGAGCCGAGGTAGAAGCCGCCGTGCTGCTGGCAGGAGCGGGTGACCTGGGCGGAGCGGTTGCCCTTGGCGAGCATGACCTGCGAGCCGCCCGCGGCCTGGAACTTCTCCACGTACGCGTCCATCCGGCCGGCGGTGGTCGGGCCGAACGAGCCGGACGCGTAGCCCTCCGGGGTCTTGGCGGGGCCGGCGTAGTAGACGGCGTGGTCGCGCAGGTACTGCGGCATCGGCTCGCCGGCGTCCAGCCGCTCCGCGATCTTGGCATGCGCGATGTCGCGGGCCACCACGAGCGGGCCGGTCAGCGACAGGCGGGTCTTCACCGGGTACTTCGACAGCTCGGCGCGGATCTCGTCCATCGGCCGGTTGAGGTCGACGCGGACCACCTCGGACGCGTCGAGCGTCTCGTCGGTGACGTCGGGCAGGTAGCGCGCCGGGTCGGTCTCGAGCCGCTCCAGCCACACGCCCGACGGGGTGATCTTGGCGACCGCCTGCCGGTCGGCCGAGCAGGAGACGGCGATCGCCACCGGGCAGGAGGCGCCGTGCCGGGGCAGCCGGACCACGCGCACGTCGTGGCAGAAGTAGCGCCCGCCGAACTGCGCGCCGATGCCGAAGTTGCGGGTCAGCTCCAGCACCTCCGCCTCCAGCTCCAGGTCGCGGAAGCCGTGCGCGCTCATCGAGCCGGAGGTGGGCAGCGCGTCGAGGTACTTGGCGCTGGCGTACTTGGCGGTCTTCAGGGCGTACTCGGCGGAGGTGCCGCCGATGACGATGGCGAGGTGGTACGGCGGGCAGGCGGCGGTGCCGATCAGCCGCAGCTTCTCCTCCAGGAACTGCATCATCCGCGTGGGGTTCAGCAGCGCCTTGGTCTCCTGGTAGAGGTACGACTTGTTGGCCGAGCCGCCGCCCTTGGCCATGAAGAGGAACTTGTACGCGTCGGGCTGCCCGTCGGGGTCCTCCGCGTAGAGCTCGACCTGGGCCGGCAGGTTGCTGCCGGTGTTGCGCTCCTCCCACATGGTCAGCGGGGCGAGCTGCGAGTAGCGCAGGTTGAGCCGGGTGTACGCCTGGTAGACGCCGCGCGAGACGGCCTCGGCGTCGCTGCCGTCGGTGAGCACGTGCCGGCCGCGCTTGCCCATCACGATGGCGGTGCCGGTGTCCTGGCACATCGGCAGCACGCCGCCGGCCGCGATGTTGGCGTTGCGCAGCAGGTCGAGCGCGACGAAGCGGTCGTTCGGCGAGGCCGCCGGATCGTCGATGATCGCCCGCAGCTGGGCCAGGTGCGCGGGGCGCAGGTAGTGCGCGATGTCGTGCATCGCCTCGGCGGTCAGCGCGGTGAGCGCGGTCGGCTCCACGGTGAGGAACCGGCGACCCCCCGGCCCGTTGACGACGTCGACGCCCTCGTCGGTGACCAGGCGGTATTCCGTCTGGTCAGGGCCGGTCGGCAGCAAGGGAGCGTACGAGAACGCGGCGGCACTGCTCATGAGCGGAAAGCCTAGGGCAGAAGGGTCGGTCAGTCCCACCCGCCGGGTGGGTCCTGGGACGACGCTCTCACCCGGGGCACAGCTCCCGCTTCGGGCCGCAGCTGTCCTCCGGCCCGGGTACGCCCGCCGTGCCGCCGGGACCGGGTACGCCGCCGCCGTCGCGCGGCGGGACGGGGGCGCCCGGCACCCCGCCGAAGCGGACGTAACCGATCTCCCGCCCCTCGCCGATGATCATGCCCCTCGGGCCGACCGCGAGGGCGTTCGCGGAGGTGCGCAGGCTCGCCAGTTCCCGCCCGGTACGCGGGTCCAGCGCCACCAGCCGGGACGGCTTCTCGTCGGCGATCACGGCCGCGTACGGGGTGAGCGCCGCGCCGGCCTTCGGCCCGGTCGGGCGGGTCCACCGGACGCGTCCGGCGCCCAGCTCCCGGCCGACCACCGCGCGCTTGTCGGCCGGGCGGACCAGGGCGTACCGGTCGTCGACCGCGAGCAGCTTCTCCCCGGCGGAGGTGACCAGCAGCAGCCGCCCGTCGTAGCCGTCGAGGACCGCCTCGCGGGCGTCCGGGGCTACCCCGATCAGCACGTTGCGCGCGCCGTGCGGGTCCTCCCGCTGCGCGCAGCCGGCGTTGTCGGCGGTCCGCAGGTTGATCCCGGCCCGCTGCCACGTCTCCTGGCCGGTCGCCGCGTCCCGGCCGGAGATGGCGAAGTAGCAGGTGCCGTCCTGGGAGCGGGCGGTGATCCGCAGCAGCCGGCCGCCGACCACCGACAGCCGTTCGTCGCGGCCGGGCTCGACGTCCTGGAGCACCCGCCCGGTGGCGGTGTCGAGGACGTGCACCCGGCCGTCGATGGGGAAGCCGAGCAGCGGCGGTACGGGCTCCGGGCCGGCCACCTCGTCGTCGATGCGGACGGCGTCGAGCCGGCGGGTGTCGAGCAGCCCCGGGTTGTCGCCGAGCAGCCCGCTGCGTACCCCGGGCACGAAGGCCGTCCAGAGCGGGGCGGTGCCGCGCGCGTCCCAGGCGCTCACCGTGCAGTCGGTGGCCTCGACGCAGCGGGCGTCGAGCAGCATGTTGCGGTACGTCCAGACGGCCACCGCGTCGCCGTTGCGCCGCCGGGTGGCGCCGGTCGTCGGGTCCAGCACCTCGTAGCCCTTGACCAGCAGCTTGCCCACGACGACGACCGAGTCCCGGTCGCCGCCGGCCACCGCGGCCCAGTCGGCCTTGCGCTCCCACAGCTGGGCGCCGGTGGCCAGGCTGCGCGCCTCCACGCGCGTGCGCTGCTCGACCACGACGGTCTCGCCGGCGATGGTCACGCTGCGCGGGGTGCCGCCGACGCGCTGCTGCCAGACCACGTCCGGCTCGGAGATGGGCTGGCTCCGGTTCGCCCATTCCCACATCCCGGGGAACGGGTTCCACACTCCGGTCGCGGCGAGCGCGACGACGACGACGAGCGCGAGCAACAGCCCGCCACGCCACCCCCCGAGGCCGCCCGCCTTCGCCACACGCACACGGTAGCGACGACCGCCGCGCCGCCGCCGTCCCGCGCCGCCGTGTCGCCGCCCTTTCTCGCGCGCCCCGGGGGTGAGGAAGGGCCCCTTCCTATCGCCTTCTGTAGAGGAAGGAACCCTTCCTCACCCCTCCCCTGCTCAGCGCTGGGCGGCGGAGCGGACCAGGGGGAGGATGCGGTAGGTGATCTGTTCGGCGAGGGCGATGATCGTCGAGGCGCGGCGGATGCCCTCGTACGAGACGATCTGGTCGATGACCCGCTGGAGGTCGGTGTTCGAGCGGGCCACGATCCGGCAGAGCAGGTCGCTGGAGCCGGTGATGGTGTGCGCCTCCAGCACCTCCGGGATCGCGGCCAGGTGCGCGGCGACGAGGTCGTGCCCGTCCCGCTGGCTGATCTCCAGGGTGACGAAGCTGGTCACCCCGAACCCGATCGCCGCCGGGGAGATCTCCGGCCCGAAGCCCGAGATGACGCCCCGCTCGACGAGCTTGTCCAGCCGGGCCTGCACGGTGCCCCGGGCGACCCCGAGGCGCCGGGAGCACTCCAGCACCCCGATCCGCGGTTCCTCGGCGAGCAGTTCGATCAACCGCGCGTCGAGGGCGTCGAGCTGTACACCCTGACCAGCACTCATGGCAGATCACCCTACTGAATGCGCAACCTGACCAGGCATGAGCGTGACAGTTGCCCAGTGCGGCCCTTCCCCGCGATCCTCGCCACAGCACCACCGCACCACCGCACCACCGCACACGACCGACGGCGGCGGCCACGGGGCCGACCGGAACTTGAGGGAGACCGCGATGACCCAGGCGATCGACCGACCCCAGACGTCCGAGGACGTCGACGTCGACGTGCTCGTCGGCGCCGTCGACCACGACATCAGCCGCGACCCGTTCCCGGTCAAGGGCCTCGATCACGTGCACTTCCTGGTGGGCAACGCCAAGCAGGCCGCGCACTACTACTCCACCGCGTTCGGCATGACCTGCGTGGCGTACCGGGGCCCCGAGCAGGGCTACCGGGACCACGCCCAGTACGTGCTGACCAGCGGCTCGGCGCGGTTCGTGCTGACCGGCGCGGTCCGCCCGGACGCCGAGGGCGCCGAGCACGTGACCAGGCACAGCGACGGCGTCTCCGACATCGCGCTGGAGGTGCCGGACGTCGACGCCGCGTACGCGCACGCCACCGCGCAGGGCGCCACCGGCCTGACCGAGCCGCACGACGTCAGCGACGAGCACGGCACCGTCCGGATGGCGGCCATCGCCGCGTACGGCGACACCCGGCACACGCTCGTCGACCGCTCCCGCTACACCGGCCCGTTCCTGCCCGGCTTCGTGGCCCGCAAGCCGATCGTGGACCGGCAGCCGATGATCGACGCCGGCCTCCAGCCGAAGCGCTTCTTCCAGGCCGTCGACCACGTGGTCGGCAACGTCGAGCTCGGCCGGATGGACGAGTGGGTCGAGTTCTACAAGCGCGTCATGGGCTTCTCGAACATGGCCGAGTTCATCGGCGACGACATCGCCACCGACTACTCGGCGCTGATGAGCAAGGTCGTCGCGAACGGCACCCGCAAGGTGAAGTTCCCGCTCAACGAGCCGGCGATCGCCCGCAAGAAGTCGCAGATCGACGAGTACCTGGAGTTCTACCAGGGCCCGGGCGCCCAGCACATCGCCGTGGCCACCAACGACATCCTGGCCAGCGTCGACGCCATGCGCGCCGCCGGCGTCGAGTTCCTCGACACCCCGGACTCGTACTACGACGACCCGGAGCTGCGCGCCCGGATCGGCCAGGTGCGGGTGCCGATCGAGGAGCTGAAGGCCCGCAAGATCCTGGTGGACCGGGACGAGGACGGCTACCTGCTCCAGATCTTCACCAAGCCGGTGCAGGACCGCCCGACGGTCTTCTTCGAGCTGATCGAGCGGCACGGCTCGCTCGGCTTCGGCAAGGGCAACTTCAAGGCGCTCTTCGAGGCCATCGAGCGGGAGCAGGAAGCGCGCGGCAACCTGTAACACTGACGAGCGTGACGCAGCCTCCGACGTACCCGACGCCGCCGGCCGGTGGGCCTCCGCCCGCCGCCGGCGGCTTCGCGCCGCCTTCCGGTCCCTCCAGTCAGGGGTACGCGGTGCCGCCGCAACACGCCCCGTTCCCCGGTCAGGTCCCGCCCCCGGGCTGGGCGCCGCCGCCCCCGGGCTGGGCCGGGCCGCCCCGTCCTGCCCCGGCGCTCGGGCCGGGCGGCCAGCCGCTCGCCAGCTTCGGAGACCGGCTGCTCGCCGCGCTGATCGACGGCGCGCTGAGCACGGCGGTGGCGATGGTCCTCTTCCTGCCGCCGTTCCTGCTCCTGTTCTGGAACATGATGGACGACCTGACCCGGACCAACCCGGACGGCACCCTCGCCGATCCCGACCCCGCGTCGTTCCTGACCGACTTCATGCTGCCGATCCTGCTGCTCGAACTGGGCCTGATGGTGATCATGCTCGGGCTCTACTGGCTCTACCACGTGGAGTACATGAAGCGGACCGGCCAGACGTACGGCAAGCGGGTGATGAAGCTGCGGGTCGTGCCGCTCGACCCGGCCGCCACGCTGGACCGGCGGATGGCCGGCAAGCGGTACGCCGTGCAGTACGTCGCCGCCATGTTCCTGCCCGGCCTCAGCTACCTCGACGGGCTCTGGCAGTTGTGGGACAAGCCCTGGCAGCAGTGCCTCCACGACAAGTTCGCCGGCACCGTCGTCGTTAAGGTGTCTGCGTGAGCGAGCGCAGCGAGGCCAGGCCATGAGTGTCGGACCGGGATGGTACGTCGACCCGGCCGATCCGGAGACCCGACGTTACTGGGACGGCGAGGGCTGGATCGGCGCACCGATCCCCGTCGACGCCACCCCGCCCGAGGGGCCGCCGCCGGCCGAGCCGCCACCCGCACCCGCCCCGACGTCACCCGCGGCCCCGGTGCCCGCGTCGGGCGCCCCCGCCGGCGGGCAACCCCTCCCGGGGCAGCCCCACCTTGGGCAGCCGCAGCCGGGACAGCCCTATCCCTGGCAGCCGCCGCAGGGGCCGGGCCACCCGCAGGGCCCTCCGCCCGGCTGGCCGCCCGGTGGCGGTCCGCCGCCCGGCTGGCCGCCCGGTGGCTGGCCCGGACGGCCGCCGGAGCCGCGCCCGCACGGGCTCCCGCTGGCCGGGTTCGGCGCCCGGCTGGTCGCCCGGCTGATCGACTTCACGGTCGTCTTCGCGCTGAACGCCGTGGTGAACGGCTGGTTCGTCTGGCGGCTGGTCGAGGAGGTCACGCCGTACTGGCGGGAGGTGTTCCGGCGGGCGATGGCGGGCGACAGCTCCACCGACAACCTGCCGCAGCCCAGCGAGCAGGCTGGCGGCCTCCAGGTCGTCATCCTGCTGATCGCCACCGCCCTCTGGCTCGCGTACGAGGTGCCGACGACGGCCTCGGGCGGGCAGACCTTCGGCAAGCGGCTGGTGGGCGTCAAGGTGCTGCCGATGAGCGCGGACGAGCCGCTGGGCTTCGGCCGGGCGCTGCGCCGGTGGAACACCCTCGGCCTGCCCACCCTGCTCTGGTACTGCTGCGGCCTGGGCCTGCTGCTCCAGCTCGTCGACGCGCTCTCCCCGCTCTTCGACCACCCGCTGCGCCAGGCGCTGCACGACAAGCGGGCGCAGACCGTGGTGGTCCAGCTCCCCCGCAGCAACCGCAGCACCACGGGCGAGCGCGGCACGCCGGACGACCGCACCAGCACGCGTGAGCCCACCACCACGGACGACCGCACCCCCGACGACCGCACCGACCCCTCGGGAGACACCCCATGACCGACCCCGGACGTCACCAGCCGGAGCTGCGGCTGACCCGCCCCGACCTGGACGCGCTGCCCAACTACGTGCCCGGCCGCAGCCCGGCCGACCTGGCCCGCGAGCTCGGCCTCCCCGAGGCGATCAAGCTGGCCAGCAACGAGGTGCCGTACGGGCCGCTGCCCGGTGTGGTGGAGGCCGTCGCCGGGGCCGCCGCCGGGGTGCACCGCTACCCGGACATGGGCGCGCTCGCGCTGCGCGAGGCGCTCTCCGAGCGGTACGGCGTGCACGTCGACCAGATCGCCACCGGCTGCGGGTCGGTGGCGCTGGCCGAGCACCTCGTCCGGGCCACCTGCCTGCCCGGCGACGAGTTCCTCTACGCGTGGCGCTCCTTCGAGGCGTACCCGATCATCGCGGCGACCAGCGGCGCGACCAGCGTGCGGGTGCCCAACGACGCCGCGCACGGGCACGATCTGGCGGCGATGGCGGCGGCGGTGACCGACCGGACCCGGCTGATCGTGGTCTGTAACCCGAACAACCCCACCGGGACGTCGGTGCGCCGGGCGGAGCTGGACCGGTTCCTGGACACGGTCGGCGAGGACGTGCTGGTCGTGATCGACGAGGCGTACCGCGAGTTCGTCACCGACCCGGACGTCCCGGACGGTCTCACCTACCTCGACCGCCCGAACGTGGTCGTGCTGCGCACGCTCTCCAAGGCCTGGGGCCTGGCCGGCCTGCGGATCGGCTTCCTGGTCGCCCAGCCGGCGGTGGCGGCGGCGATCCGCAAGGTCGTGACGCCGTTCTCCAGCAACATGGCCGCGCAGGCGGGCGCGCTCGCCGCGCTGGCCCAAGCGGACGAGGTACGGCGGCGGTGCGCCCTCGTGGTCAGCGAGCGCGACCGCGTGACGGAGGCGCTGCGCAAGCTCGTCCCGGACGTGCCGGACAGCCAGGCGAACTTCGTCTGGCTGCCGCTGGGCGACCGGGCGGTGGACTTCGGCAAGGCGTGCGAGGCGCGTGGCGTGATCGTCCGCCCGTTCGCGGGCGATGGGGTCCGGGTCACCATCGGCACCCCGGCCGAGAACGACGCCTTCCTGGCGGCGGCGGAGACCGCGCTGGCCTGAGGCAGGTGCCGGTCCGGTCCGCCATCCCCTCGCGGACCGGACCGGACTCTCAGGCGACCGCCACCGGCCCGGAGCCGCACTCGTCAGGCGGCGGGACGGGTGTCGGCATCATGGTGGACGACGCCGACCGGGCCGGTCGGCGCGGCGTCGGCCGGCGAAGCGGTGACGAGGATGAGGATCGCGCCCAACAGGGCGGCCAAGAAACGCACAAATGGACTCTAAGTAACTTATGTCCGTTTTGTCGAGCAGCCGGGCCGGCGTTTCACGTCGCGGCGAAGACCATCGGCTCCGACGTCAGGTAGTAGCGCTGGTCGTCCGCCGTCGGGTCGACCGGCTTGCGGAGCCGCTCCACGGCCACGAACCCGCCGGCCGCGTACACCGCGCCGGGCACCCAGCCGATCCCGTCCGAGCCCACGTTGAGCGCGAAGAAGGACCGCTGCGCCCCCGTCGCCGGGTCCAGCGTCAGCAGGTCGTTCGTCTCCGTCAGCAGGTGCACCCGGTCGGGCTGGACGGCGAGCAGCCGCGCCTGCGACAGGCCGGGACGGCGCCACAGTTCCGCGCCCGTACGCGCCGAGCGGCCGACCGCCACCCCGTCCACGACCGCCACGGCCGTCCCGCCGACGAGTTCGGCGTTCGGCCGGTCCAGGGCCGGGGCGGCGACCGGTTCCCCGGCGCCGAGCAGCCAGCCCCGGCCCGCGTCGTCGCCCGGCCTCGCCGTCCGCAACCCGGTGCACCCCGTCCGGCCGGTGCCGCAGCCCACCGGGGTCGCCACCAGCTCGTCGCCGGCATCCGGCGGCCGCCAGCGCAGGCCCACCGCCCCGGTCGCGGCGTCGCGGAACTCCACCGTCGCCGGCCCCGCGCACGAGTCGACGGTGATCAGGTGGCCCGACGCGGTCGTGCCGAGCGCGTCCCGGCACCCGGCGACCGTGTCGCCCGGTGGCAGCGTGACGGTGACGTGGGACCGCCACAGTTCGCGGCCGTCGGCCAGGACCACGGCACGTGCCCACTCCGCCCCGGCCGCCACCACCACCTGCCGCCCGTCGGACGCGGGGGCCACGAAGATCCCCTGCGGATCCCAGACCGTCGCCGCGCCGGTGCGCCGGACCGTCCGCTCCCCGACCGGCGCCGGCCCGTCCGCCCGCCAGGCGACCCGCCCCGTCCGCGCGTCCAGCGCCACCAGCCGCCCGTCGGACCAGCGGGTGACCACCGTCGTCCCGCTCGCCACGACCCCGTCGAGCACCGCCGGCCAGCGGCGGTACGACCAGTACGGGGTCGTCCGGTGCCGGCCGTCGACCGGGCGGTCGGCGTAGACCTGGCGGTGGGCCGCGTAGACCCGCAGCCGGCCGTCGACGACGAGCGGGGCGACGGGGAGCCGGCCGATCACGCCGGCTGAGGGGGACGCGGCAGCCGGGTATCCGGCCCGCGCGGGCGTGCTGACCTCGGCGGGGGCGAGCACCCGGTAGACCGTCGCCGCGACGGCGACGGTGCCGAGCAGCGCCGCGACCGCCACCGCGATCCGCCGCCGGCCGTTCGGGAACCCCATGCCGCACCTCCGCCCGGCACCCTACCCAGCGGAGCCGGTCCGGGCCCTGTCAGGTCACCGGCGCACGGGCGCTCCGGCGGCGTCCCTGCCGGGGACCACACGTAAGCACCCCGGCCTGCGCCTCGGGCCGCCCGGCCTGCGCCTCGGACCCGCCCCGCGTGCGCCTCGGGCCACCCGACGTGCGCCTCAGGCCGCCTCGGTCGCGTTGGTGGCCGCCGCGGCGGCCAGGTCGGCGAGGTCCTGCCGCAGCGCGCGCTCGACCGTCCGGGCCGCCAGCCCGCCGAGCAGCAGCGCGACCACCCGGCCGTACGGGGCGGTCGGCACCGCCTCCTGCTCGACCGTGACGGCGGTGCAGCCCCGGCGACGCCGCTCGACCGGGCGCAGCGTCCAGGTGATCCGGTAGTCCACGCCGGCGCCCCGGGAGCCGAGCACCAACCGTCGGGGCGGCTCGGCCTCGATGACGAGGAACTCCTCGACCAGCGCGGTGCCGTCGGGCTGGGAACGGGTCTCCCGCCACACGGTGCCGGGGCCGAACGGGCCGGGGGTGAGCACCTCCACCGGCCCGGTGAAGCGCCGGGTGCGGGTGGTCAGGTCGGTCAGCAGCCGCCAGAGGTCGACGTCGTGCGCCTCCACGAACTCCGTGACCGCCACCGTCGACATGCCACCTCCCGTGGCCTCGACGGTACGCCGGGTGAGCGCGGATCGGGGCCCCCGGAGCGGATTTTCCACCGCCAGGGGCCCCGATCCGGAGCGGCGACCCGTCAGCGGCCGAGCTGGCCGGTTCGGATCGCGTCGACGAAGGCCGCCCACCCCGGCGGGCTGACCGCCAGCGTGGGGCCCGCCTGGTCCTTCGAGTCGCGTACGCCCACCACGCCGAGGGCGTCGACCAGGTTGTCCGCCACCTCCACGCAGAGGCCCTGGTCGTTGGAGCGGCTGCTGGTACGCCAGGCCGCGCCCGGGAGATCGTTCATCGTCGTCACCTTCCTGTCGTCGGTACGCCAACCGGCGGCCGGGCCGGAACCGGAAGGGGGCGTCCGGCCCGGCGCGGCGCGGCATGGCGACGGAATCCGCGACGATCAACGCGCAAACAACGGTCCCCGGTCGCACCAACTGTGCGACCGGGGACCGTCGATGATCGGAAGATGGGTCAGCGGGCGGCGAGGACCCTCCCGGTCACCTCGCCCAGGGCGATGGTGGTGCCGTCCGGGCCGGGGGCGGTGGCGGTGATCGTCACCGTGTCGCCGTCCTCCAGGAAGGTGCGGGTCCCGCCGTCGGCGAACTTCACCGGCTCGCTGCCACCCCAGGTGAGTTCCAGGAACGAGCCGACCTGTCCCCGTTCCGGCCCGGAGACGGTGCCCGAGGCGTAGAGGTCGCCGGTGCGCAGCGAGGCGCCGTTGACCGTGAGGTGGGCCAACTGCTGGGCCGGCGTCCAGTACATGGTGGCGAACGGCGGCTCGCTGACCCGCTCGCCGTTCCACTCCACCGACAGGCGCAGGTCCAGCCCGAGGTGCGGCACGTCGCGCAGGTAGGCGGCGACCGGCGGGTCCTGGTCGGGGGCGGGGACGAAGGCGTCGCCCAGCGCGTCCAGCGGGGTCACCCAGGCCGCGACCGAGGTGGCGAAGGACTTGCCCAGGAACGGGCCGAGAGGCTGGTACTCCCAGGCCTGGATGTCGCGGGCCGACCAGTCGTTGACCAGCACGACACCGAAGACGTGGTCGGCGAAGTCGTCGACGGAGACCCGATCGCCCAGCGGGCTGGGCACGCCGACCACGAAGCCGACCTCGGCCTCGATGTCGAGGCGTACGGACGGGCCGGTGACCGGGCCCTGCGGGGTGGCCCGCTGCCCGCTCGGCCGCACCACCGGCGTGCCGGAGACGACCACCGTGCCGGCCCTACCGTGGTAGCCGATCGGCAGGTGCTTCCAGTTGGGCAGCAACGGCGGCTGACCGGGGCGGAAGATCTGGCCGACGTTGGACGCGTGGTGCTCGGAGGAGTAGAAGTCGACGTAGTCGGCGACCTCGAACGGCAGCTGCATCCGCACCTCGGCCAGGGGCACCAGCAGCGGCTCCACCGCCGGCCGGTGGGCGGCGTCGGTGAGCAGCTCGGTCACCCGCTGCCGGACGGCCGTCCACTGTGGGCGACCGAGGGCCATGAAGTCGTTGAGGGTGGGCCGACCCAGCGTCCCCGCGGCCAGCACCAGGCCGGCCTCCTCCGCGCCGGCCAGGTCGAGCACGAAGTCGCCGATGCGTACGCCGACGCGCGGCGCGCCCTCCGCGTGGCGGAACACCCCGTACGGCAGGTTGGCGACCCCGTACGACGAACCGTCGGCACCTGTCACCCAGGTCATGCTTGAAAGCCCCCGTTCACCAGCCCCAGCCGGATCAGATCGGTCAGTGGTTCCAGGATGCTGCACGAGCCGAAGCCGATCCACAGCGGGCGCGGGCCGTCCAGCCCGGCCTCGGCGTACTGCACCAGCGGGCGCGGGTCGGTCGCGGTGAGCAGCTCGGCGACCGACTCCACGGTGGCGCCCCCGGCGGCCGCCAGCGTCGCCGCCAGCACGTTGACGAAGCCGTGGTGGGTGAAGCCGGTCTCCGGGTCGAGGTGCCGGACCGCCTGGTGCAGCCCGGCGGTCAGCTTGAACGGCAGGTCCCGGTCCCGGCAGGCGCAGATCACGGCGGCCAGCTCCGTCGGGGTGGGGAACAGCTCGGCGGCCAGCCCGCCGGTGCGGAACTTCGCGGCGATCGGCAGGCCGTCGGCGCGGGCGGCGGCGAGCGCGTCCAGCGCCCCCATCAGCCCGAACGTGAGCGGCAGCTCGGCGTAGACGGCGTCGAGGGTGGCCGGACCGGCACCGGAGCGACGGGCCAGCGTCACCAGCTCGGTCAGGCCGGGCAGCGGGTCCTCGCCGCGTTTGGCGACCGCCGCCTCCACCTGGCGCACGCGGATGCGCGGGTCGGCCGTGGCCCGCACCTCGTCGAGCCGGTCGAGGGGCACGTCGCCGATCACCCCGACGGCGATCCGCTCGTCGGCGCCGAGTAGCCCCGCCACCGCGGGCAGCCTCGTGGCCGGGACCAGGAGCGGGCCGACGAGGCCGGCGTACCAGGAGGTGCGGTGCCGCCGGTGCGCGGCGACGGCGTCGGGCAGCGGCGCGCTGCCGGGCGGGAAGACGGCGGCGTCGTCGACGAGGCCGTCGACGAGCGCGGGCACCTGCGTTGACACGAGACAAGAATGTACGGGACGCTACAAGGAACGGACAACAGCGTCCGATTATCGGACGCCGCTGGATCGGTGAACGGGACGAACCGGGAGGCGAGATGCCGTACTACCGCAGCGTCGGCGAGGTGCCACGCAAGCGCCACACCCAGTTCCGCCAGCCCGACGGCAGCCTCTACGCCGAGGAGCTGATGGGCCAGGAGGGCTTCTCCTCCGACTCGTCCCTGCTCTACCACCGGCACGCGCCGACCGCGATCGTGGCGGCCGAGGAGTTCACCCCGCCGGCGTTCACCCGGGTGCCGAACCTTCCGCTCAAGCCCCGCCACCTGCGCACCCACAAGCTCGACGGCGCCGGCGCCGACCCGGTGCTCGGCCGGCGGTACCTGCTCGCCAACGACGACGTGCGCATCGCGTACGTGCTGGCGGACCGGCCGTCCCCGCTGTTCCGCGACGCCACCGGCGACCACTGCCTCTACGTGGAGTCGGGCACCCTGCGGGTCGAGTCCACGTTCGGCGTGCTCGACGCGGTGCCCGGCGACTACGTCGTCATCCCCACCTCGACCATCCACCGGCTGGTGCCCACCGGCGACGCGCCGACCCGGCTGCTCGCCGTCGAGGCGGCCGGCCACATCGGCCCGCCCAAGCGCTACCTCTCGGTGCGGGGCCAGTTCCTGGAGCACTCGCCCTACTGCGAGCGCGACGTCCGGGGGCCGGACGCACCGCTGCTGGTCGACGGCGAGGACGTGGAGGTGCTGGTCCGGCACCGGTCCCGGGCGACCCGCCCGGATGGCAGCGGCACAGCATGGACGCGTCATGTCTTTGCCAACCACCCGTTCGACGTGGTCGGCTGGGACGGGCACATGTACCCGTGGGCGTTCTCCATCCACGACTTCGAGCCGATCACCGGCCGGGTCCACCAGCCGCCGCCCGTGCACCAGACCTTCCAGGGCCCCAACTTCGTGATCTGCTCGTTCGTGCCCCGCAAGGTCGACTACCACCCGGACGCGATCCCGGTGCCGTACAACCACCACAACGTCGACTCCGACGAGATGCTCTTCTACACGGGCGGCAACTACGAGGCCCGGCGCGGCTCCGGCATCGAGCAGGGCTCGATCTCGCTGCACCCGTCCGGCTTCACCCACGGCCCGCAGCCGGGCGCCGCCGAGCGTTCCATCGGCGCGGACTTCTTCGACGAGTTGGCCGTCATGGTCGACACCTTCCGGCCGCTGGACCTCTGCGACGCCGCGACGGCGTGCGAGGACGACGGCTACGCCTGGACCTGGGCCCGCCGCCCCTGACGAGTGACCGATGCTGCGGTCCGCAGCGGCGGGCCGCAGCACTTCCTGTCCGCGGGGCGGGCAGGACGACCGCGCCGCCGCGGGGAGCGTCCGCAGCCACCTGCGCCTGGTCGCGTTCCTGATGGACGGTCGCGACCCCATGGCATCCCACCCTCGCGCACATCAGCCGCGTGAACGCAGTTTCTCCTGATCGTCCGCCGGCCGCCGTCGTACGGCCATCGCCGACTGGACGCTCGGACGAATAATTCGTGGGCGGAGCTGACTAACATCTTGCGCACTGTCCATCTTGTCATCGACAAGTACGCCTGCCCGTCGATGGCACCCCCTCAAATCGGAGTACACCATGCGCGACATGACGGCCACGCTGGCCGACCTCGAAGACCTCAACCTGGCCGACCTCGAGGTGTCCGACCTGATGGAGGTGCACGCCGTACGCGAGTCGGTGGCCCTGCCGGAGACCGGCGCCTCGGCGAGCAACTCGCTCGTCTGGGAGTGGCTGGGCTACTCGTCCTGCGCCGTCACCCTCCCTCAGTAACAGGCCAGGACCGACCGGTGGGGCCGGGGACGCCGACAGCGGCGACTCGCCGGCCCCACCGGCTCGACCGTGGTCGGCGTCGAGGACCACGTACGGAGGAAACGTGACAACCACCCGCCAATCCCCTGCCCCACCGGTGGCCCCGGCCCCGGCCCCGGTCGGCCGGGTCGCGTCGGCGGTCCAGGTCGCCCCGTACGTGCTGGTCCGCAGGACGGCGGTCGACATGCCGGCGGCCGGGCCGGCCGGCTCGCACCTGCGTCGCCTCCAGGACCAGCTCGTCGACCAGCTGGTCGAGTGCCAGACCCTCGGTCCGGAACTCACCGAGGAGCTGTATCGCCTCGGCGGCGAGGCCCCGACGGCGTACCGCCGCTCGGTCCTGCTGCCGCTGCGACGGGACGTCCACAACGGCCGTTCTCCGGCCGGCGAGCTGCGCGCCCGGCTCGGCGACCTTCCCAGCCGGCTGCCGGCGCTGGGGCGCTGGCTGCGGGCTCGGGCCGAGGTCGACCGGCTCACCACCGCCATCGACACCGGGTCGGATGCCGCACTGGCCGAGGAGCGCCTCGCGCTCGCCGCCCTGTGCGACAGCGAGCCGTTCGGTCGGGCGGCCGCGTTGACCAGTCCTGAGCTGCTGGCGGCGGTGCGGCGGACGGCGGCGCACGGCGGCGAGCCGGACGCCCGCGGTCGCAAGTCCGAGCCCACCGTGCTCCGGTACGCGTTGCGGGCCACCACCCGGACCAGCCCACTGTCCTGGTACACCATCGTCGGCTGGGCCCCCTGGCCGGACGCCGGAGCCGTCCCCGCCCCGCTGACGTCCCCGCCCGACCGGGCGCTGCCGACCAACCTGGACCTGACGGCGAGCCTGGACCTGACGGCGAGCCTGGACCTGACGGCGGGCCTGGACCTGACGGGAGCGGGAGAACCGGTCGCGGTGACCCGTCCTCCCGCCAGCCTGGTCGCCAGCCTCTTCCTGGCCGGGAACAGCCGCCCGGACCAACTGCCGCGCACCCCGCACCGGCTGGCACCGGGCACCCGCGTGCACGACGGGCACGTGGTGTTCTACCGGGAACACCCGACGACCGGCGCCGACGGGATGCCGGTGATCCGGGAGGAACGCGTCCGGATGCCGCTGCGGCCCGCACTGGCCGCGATCATCCGGGTGCTGCGCGCCGCACCTGGCGGACACCCGCCGGCGGAACTCGTGGCAGCCCTCGGCCGAGGCACCGCACGCCCCGCCGCTGACGCC
Source organism: Micromonospora sp. DT62 (assembly GCF_049847285.1). Taxonomy (NCBI): domain Bacteria; kingdom Bacillati; phylum Actinomycetota; class Actinomycetes; order Micromonosporales; family Micromonosporaceae; genus Micromonospora; species Micromonospora sp. DT62. The sequence continues at coordinate 254,892 of NZ_JBNCOB010000006.1, read as the reverse complement.
GCCGCGGCCGAACGGCTCGCGCGACGTCTCGTCACCCAACTCTGCGACGAACGCCTGCTGATTCCGGTACCCCCGACCACCGAGCACGACCCGGCGGCGCTGGCCGCGATCGCCGACTGGCTCGGCGGCAGCGGTGCTCCCGCCCTCGCCGACCAGGTACGGCAACTCGACAAGGACATCCGGTCGCTGGCCGAGGTCGACGCGGCGCGGCGCGGCGCGCTCGTACGTCGGATCGGTGCCGGCTGGCAGCAGGCCCTGGAGGAGCTCGGTGCCACCGCGCCGCCCCACGCCCCCGTCACCGAGGATGTCGTGCTACCCGGGCCGGTACGCCTGACCCGGCGGCCCGCCGACACCGCCGACCTGACCGCGCTGACCAGCCTCGCCCTGTTGTTCGACCAGGACCAGGTGTCGCGCCGACTCCTGCGACACCGGTTCGTCGAACGCTACGGTCCCGGGGGCCGCTGTGCGGACCTCGGCCAGTTCTTCGCCGAGGTCGGCGCGAGCTTCGGTGACCTGCCGACGGTGACCCCGGACGGGGCCCTGGCGGGCGGTCCGATCGCCCAGGTGCCCGAGCTGGCCCCGCTCGCCACGCTGCGCCAGGAGGTCGTCCGCGCCGTACGGGTCGACGGCGGGGACGACGGCGTGGAGACCGTCATCGGCGCAGAACTGGTCGCCGAGGCGGCCGCCGCGCTGCCCCGCTGGCTGCGGGCCCGACCGGTGTCGTACGCCTTCTTCGGCCAGCACGGCCCGGACGGGTCGCTGCACCTCAACCACGTCTACGGCGGCTGGGGCCGGTTCACCAGTCGCTTCCTGGACCTCTTCGGCGACACCGACATGCGCGACGCGGTCGCCGCCCAGCTCCGCCGGGTGCTGCCCGGCCGGGTGGCCCAGTTCCGGCCGGTGCACGGGTTCAACGCGAACCTGCACCCGCTGCTGGTCGGCGAGGACATCGGCGACGACCCGCGGCTGGGCGGGCTCGACCTCACCTCGATCGAACTGGTGCACGACCTGGCCAGCGACCAGATCCGGCTGCTCGATTCGGCCACCGGTGAGCTGCTCGACGTGCTCTACCTCGGTTTCCTCGCGCCGCCGGCGCTGCCGGCCCGGGTGGCGGCGCTGCTCGGCGACCTGGGCACCAGCGAGGTCGGGCTCCGCCACCTGGCCGCGACCCGGACGGTGTCCGGTCCGGGCGGGCAGGCCGTAATCTCCAACCGGCTCCGCTGTGGCCGCGTCGTCCTCGCCCGCCGGAGCTGGCGCTTCGACGACGGTGCCGAAGAGCACCTTCGCGGGCTCGGCTCGCCGCCGGCCGGTCCGTCGGTCGCCGCCGCCGCGGCGCTGCGGGCCGGCTGGAACCTGCCCGACCAGGTCTTCCTCAACCAGGGCGCCCGGCACGGCGGGCAGCCGGCCGCAGCGTCATCCGGACCATCGGTCGCCCCGCCGCCTCCCCCGACGATCGCCGGGCTCCGGGAGGCAGTCGCCCGGCCCAAGCCGCAGTTCGTCGACCTGGCCAGCCCGCTGCACCTACGGTGTGTGCCCCGATGGCTCGGACGGATCACCGGCGGGCTGGTCGTCGAGGAGGCCCTGCCCCGCCCCGCCGGCCACGACCGGCCGCACCGGATCACCGAGCTGGTCGTCGAGACCTACCTGCCGGCGGCCACCCGTGACTGATCGGCGCGGGCCGTCCGACCGCATCATCGAGCCGAGTGGAGTCGAGCCATGACCGAGCCGAACACGACCGCGACAGGGTTGACTCCGACCACCGACGTCGTGTGTCACTACCACGAGGAAGTCAAGTCACCGCTGCTGCGCGACGCCGTCCTGCCCGTCGCCGAGCGGCTGCGCGGTGCCGGGCTCTCCGTCCACCTGGAACGGCACTGGCTGCACGGCCCGCACGTACGCCTGCGGCTGCGCGGGCCCGAGGCGCACCGGGCCGCGGCCGCCGTCGAGGCCGCCGAGCGGTTGCGTGCCCACCTGGCGGTGGCGCCCTCCCGGGCCGGGCTCGACGAGGAGTTGCTGCGGCGCCGGTCCGAGGCGGCCGGGCGGGCCGAACTCGTGCCGCCCCCGTACGACCCGATCCACCCCGACAACACGGTGCTGGTCACCGATGGCGACCAGAGTGCGCTGGCCGCGCTGCTCGGCACGCCGGGCGCGGTCGAATGCCGTGCCGACATCCTCGCCGCCGGGCTCGCTCCGGTGCGGGTGTCGCTCGATCAGCTCGCCCTCGTCAAAGACGCCCCTGCCGCCCGGGTGGGCGTCGTGGTCACCGCCATGGCCGCGCACGCCGACACCTGGCCCGGACGGCTGCTGTCCGGCTACCACACCTTCCTGTCCCACCTGGAGGACTTCCTGTTCGGTGAGCGCGACGACGTCCTGCGCCCGCGCTTCGCCGCCTTCGCCGAGCGGGCCGGTGGCAGGTACCACGACCTGGTCCGGCAGGCGTCCACCCCGGACACCACCGAGCCGGTGGCGGCGGCGTGGCGGGCCTGGAGCGCGGCCGCGTGGCGGATCGCCGAGCGGGCGTACGACGCTGGTGCGCTCAACGGCGCCTTCTCCGCCGAGTTCCGGCGTCGCACCACCTCGTTCGACGACGCCACCGCGATCCGGTGGGACCTGAGCCGTCGCGGAGCGAGCGCCTACCACCAGGCGCTGGAGGCGTCGGGCTTCCAACGGATCGCCGCGAGCCGGGAGTTCCAGGTCTACCGGTTCTGCACGAACATGCTCTATCAGCTGTTGACGCTCTGCGACGTCGCGCCGCTGGAGCGGTACCTCGGTGCCCACCTGCTCGCCGAGGCGACCCAGGAGATCCACGGCGTGTCGTGGCAGGACGCCCTCACCGCCCGGGCCGGATGACCCGCGTGGAGGCGACGTGAGCGAGGTGACCCTGCGACCGGGCACCCTGGTCCGGGGGGTCGAGGGCGGGCTCCTGGTGAGCGGCTGGTGGTCCAGTTCGGTGGTGACCTGCCCACCGGTCGCCAACGAGTTGTGGCAACGGCTGGAGCCGCTCCTCCGCCGAGGTCTCGACCCGACGACCGCCACCGCGGGACTGTCCGACCGGACCGCCAGGGCGGTGGGCTGGCTGCTCGGTCTCCTCGCCGAGCACGACGTCCTGGCCGACGTCCGGGTGGCGCTGGACGCCCATCCGTTGGCGGCCTGTCTGGCGGGGTTCGCGCAGGATCCGGTTGACGCGCTGGACGCGGCGTCGCGGTGCACGGTCGAGGTCACCGGCGAAGGCGACCTTCCGCCCGCCGTACGGGCGGCAATGACCGCGTCCGGGTTGTCCACCGGGGACGATGCGGATTTCGTCGTGTGGGTCCACACGGAGGACCCCGGCGACCGCCGGGAGCCGCCCGCCGCCGCGTGGAGCCCGGCCGCACCCCGGCAGCCCGGCTCCTCCCGGCCAGCGGTCCTACCGGTGGCCGTCCGGCCGGACGGCGCCCTGATCGGCCCGCTGGACGCGACCGGTCGTGCCGACGCGCGGCGGGCCGCCGAAGTCACGGACGCCGCTGCGGCCGTGCGGGCGACCGACCACCGGCTGCTGCCGTTCCTGGTGACGCACGAGGTGGTACGTGCGCTGGCCGGGCTCGCCGACGGCACGGCGCTGTCGCTGCGCGGCGGGGTTGTCCAGCGCGTCGGCGAGCCGACCGGCCGACAGCCCGGGCCTGCGGCGAGGACCGGGGCGCTCACCGGCACCCCGGCGCCAGGCACCAGGCGCCAGGCAGGAGCGGTGCCGGTCCGCCCACCGTTCGACGCGGACACCACCGGTGACGCGGACACCACCGGTGACGCGGACACCACCGGTGACGCCGGATTGCCCGGTCCGAGCGGCGCGGACGACAGGCTGGTGCGGGTGATCGGAGACGACGACCGACTGGTCCGGGCGGTCTCCGTCAGCACCTCGACCGTACGACGACGGACAGATCGGCCCGTGGTGGTGGGCATCGGGGCGGACTGGCCGGCGGCCCGGCATCTGGCCGAACAGCGGGCGGCCCACGCGGCCGGCAGGGCGTACCTGCCGGTGCGGGCGCGCGGGACGGCGATCGAGATCGGCCCGTTGAGCAGCCCCGGTGTCGGCGGCTGCCTGCGGTGCGCGGACAGCCGACATGAGGCCGTCCTCGGCGGCGGCGACGTCGCCACGCTGCTCGCCGGCGGCCGGCCGCTGCCGTTGCCCCCGTACTGGCGGGGGCTGGTCGGGAAGCTGGTCGCCGGTCAGCTCGCCGACGACGCCGACCCGCGCGTCGCCAGCGTGCTGGCGGTCCGCGACGGCTCGATCAGTCGGCACCTGATCCGAGCGGTGCCGGACTGTCCGGCCTGCGGGGCCCTGCCACCCGACTCGGCCGGTGCCGCCACGATCGCCCTGCGCTCCCGCCGGCAGCCCGCACCCGACCAACTCCGGGTCCGTCCCGGACCGCCGGACCTGGCCATGCTCCGCGCCGAGCTGGTCGATCCCCGCTACGGGCCGGTGACGCACGTCCACTCCGACCGGCAGGGCCCGCTCGCGCTCGCGGCGGCGGAGCTGCCCGTCCCCGGCCGGACCGGTCGACTCGGCGGATACGGTCGAGCGGCGGATCATCCGACCGCGCAGGTGCTGGCCCTGCTGGAGGCGGTCGAACGGGAGGCCGGGCGCTGCCCGCAGGCCCGCCGGACGACCACGCTGGGCAGCTACCGGGAGCTCGCCGCCGACGCCGTCGATCCCGCCCGGCTGGGCCTGCCGGAGCCGGAGGCCGTACGCCACCCCGCGTACCGGCTGGACCCCTACACCCCGGACGCGGTCACGTCGTGGGTGTGGACGTACGACCTGGGCACCGGTCGGCCGGTCCTCGTGCCGGAGCATGCGGCCTACTACGGGGTGGCACGGGCCGGGGCCGCCCGGTTCCTCCACGAGTCCTCCAGCGGCTGCGCCGTCGGTGGCTGCCTGGAGGAGGCGATCCTGCACGCCTGCCTGGAGACGATCGAGCGGGACGCCTTCCTGCTCGCCTGGTACGCCGGCCGTACGCCACCGGCCCTGGCGCTGCCACCCGACGCAGATCCGCTGACCCGGCACCTCGCCGACCGGATCGCGGCGGAGGGCTACCGGCTGCACCTGCTCGACATCACCAGCGACATCGGGATACCGGCCGTCTGGGCCCTCGCCGTCACCGACCGGCCCGACCGGGGCGCAACCTTCTCCGCCGCCGGGGCGCATCCCGATCCCCGCCGGGCCGCCGCGGCGGCGATCCTGGAGGTCGGGGTCAACGTGGCGGTCGCGGCGAAGGTGGCCCGCCCGCCGCGCGACCGGCTGCTCGCCATGCTCGCCGACGCCGACCTGGTGGCGGAACTGGGCGACCACGCCGCCCTGTACCTGCTGCCACAGACCCTGCCCCGGTTCGACTTCGCGCTCCGGGAGGCCACCGCCGGCCCTTCGCGGCCGTTCGACGAGCACTTCGTTGGCTGGCGCGAGCGGTGGCTGCACCCCGACCTGACCGAGGTGCTGCGCAGGGTCGTCGACGCGATGGCCGCCGCCGGGACGCCACCGCTCGTGGTGGACCAGACCGGGACGGCCGAACGCCGCCTCGGCCTGGCCGCCGTCAAGGTCCTCGCGCCCGGGGCCGTGCCGATGACCTTCGGACACCTCAACCGGCGGGTCGACCTGCCCCGCCTACGACAGGCCCGGCTCGCCACCCCCGACCATCTGATCCTGCCCCACCCGTTCCCCTGAAGGAGAGCCGAGCATGGCTCGCTGGTCCGCCCTGCACGTCCACCTGAACGCCGGCTCCGAATGCACCGAGAAGGTGCTGCGGGAGCACATAGTGCCGACCACGACGGATCTGCTCGCCCGGGGCGAGATCTCCTCCTGGTTCTTCGTCCGGTACTGGGAGGGCGGCCCGCACCTGCGCTGGCGGGTGGCGGACGCGACGCCGGAGACGGTACGGCGGATGCGCGCCGGGCTGGTCGACGCGGTGGCCGCGCTGCCGCCACCGGCCCGGGAACTGCGTCCGGCGGACTGGTACGCCCAGTTCGGCGTGCACACCTCCGACCAGACCGATGGGAACGACCACGTCGACGCGGGGCACGGGGCCGGCGATGGGCCGGAACTGGGCTGGCACCCGCACGGCACGGTACGCGAACAGCCGTACCTGCCGGAGGTCGACCGGTACGGCGGCCCGGACGCGATCAGTGCGGCCGAGGAGCTCTTCGCCGCGTCCAGCCGGGTCGCCGCCGCGCTGCTCGACGCACCGCCCGCCCGGCGCCGGTCGACGGCCGTGGACCTGCTGTTCGGGTTCCTCACCGCCGGCGGTCTCACCGGGCACGAGGCGGTCCGGTTCCTGCGCGCCTACGCCAACGGGTGGACGCTGGTGCCCGAGGCGCACGGTCAGGACCTCGGCCTGGCCCTGGTCGCGGCGGAACGCGACTTCCACGCCGACACGTCCGTCTACCCGGCCCGGCAGCGACTCGTCGCCGACATCGTCACGCGGGGCAAGGGCGCCAGCACGTCCGTGAACTACTGGGCGGACGAGGTTGCCGCCTACGTCGAGCGGCTGCGAGCACTCGACGGGCAGGGTCGACTGCGCGGGACCGTGCCCGGCATCCTCGCCTCGCAACTGCACATGCTGCACAACCGCCTCGGGCTGAGCATCCCGGCCGAGTGCCACCTCGCCTGGTTGGCATCGCTGGCGTACGGCGCACCGGCCAACGCGCCGGACTTCCACGCCGACGGAGTCGACGCCCCGGACCGGGCCTACCACGAGCGGTCGAAGTTCGTCCGTACGCGGTGGCCCGACCAGCGTCCCCGTACCGTCGAATCGGCGCCGGGTCGTCCCCTCCCGTCCGGCGCCGTGACGCTGACACTGCCCGAGCCGACGCCGGGCGCGCTCGCCGACACCACGCTCGCGGCGGTGTTACTCGACCGCCGCACCCGGTACGACTTCGGCGGCAGGGAGGCGGACGTGGCGGACCTGGGCCGGCTGCTGCGCTACGCGGCGGGTGACACCTCGCCACCCGGCAGCGACCAGCGACGGCTGGCGTACCCGACTCCGGGCGCCCTGGCGACCGCCCGGCTGCTGGTGCTTCCCCGGCGGGTCGCCTCGGTGCGGTCGGCACTCTACGAGTACCTGCCGCAGCGGCACGCCCTCCAGCGGGTGGCATCCGATCCAGGCCCCGACCGGCTGTCCCGGGTCGCGCCGCAGTTCGTACCCGCCGGGGTCGACGTCCCGCCCGGACCCAACGGGCTCGACGTCGACACGGTGCCGCTCTGGCTGTTCGTGGTCGCGGACCTGCGACGGGCCAGGGCCCGGTACGGGCTGCGCGGCTACCGGTTCTCCGCCATGGAGACCGGCCATCTCGCCCAGAACCTGCTGCTCGCCGCCACGGCCCTCGGGCTCTCCGCCGCCCCGCTCGGCGGATTCTTCGACGACGAGCTCAACCACCTGCTGCTGCTCGACGGGCTGGACGCCAGCGTCTTCTACGCCCTCGCCCTCGGCTGAGGACCGATCCCCCGAGCGGCCCGGCGGTGTTCAGTCACACCGTGCTGCGGGAGAGAACGGCGAGTTCGGCCGCGACCGCGGCGAGGATGGCGAGGACCAGCGGCCACGGGGTGCCGACCAGGGCGTAGAGCAGGATCAGCGCCGGTGCGGCGGCCGCCGCGTAGACGGCCAGGGCCAGCGTGCGGTCGGAGCGGAGCAGGCTCGGCAGGATGGTCCGGGACAGGCCGGGCAGCCGGGCGGCGAAGCGCCAGACCACCAGCGCCCCGCCGAGTGCCGCGAACGCCGCCGCGACGCGGGACAGCCCGGCGCTGCCCGGCGCCATGCAGGCGATCAGCACGGCGGTGATCATCGTCCAACCCGCGCCGTAGACCACGAGCTGGCGCAGGCCGAGCGAGATGGTCCGGCCGGAGTCGACCCGCCCGGGGCTCATCGACGCCGCCTCGGCGAGGTGTTCCAGCGCCTCGCTCCAGCGCCGCTGCTCCAGCCGGAGCACGCCGATGTCGTGCCGGGCCTCGGCGAGCTGCGGGTCCAGCCGCAACGCCTCCCGGTAGGCGCGCTCGGCCAGGTCGAACATCTGCATGTTCGCCGCCACCAGCCCGAGCACCAGGTGCGCCTGGGGATTCTCGGGTGCCAGCTCGATCCCACGCCAGGCCGCGTTCAGCGCCGGCTGCCCGTTGCGCGAGCCGGCCAGGATCGCCGCGGCGCTGCTCTGGGCGTACGCGTCGTCGGCGCCCAGCGCCAGGATCCGGTCGGCGGTGCGGGCCGCCTCGGGGTACTCCTCCAGATCGCCGAGGGCGAGGGCGCGGGCGACCAGCGCCGGGACGCTGTCGGGGGCGGCGGCGACCGCGGCGTCGGCGGCGGTGCGCGCCTCCGTCGGCCGGCCGGCCGCGAGGTGGACCCGGGACAGCATGGTCAGCGCCCCGGCGTCGGCCGGGTCCAGGGCGACGGCGTAGGAGACCTCGGCCGCGGCCTCGTCGTAGCGGCCCAGCTCGGCGAGGAGCTGGGCGCGTTGGAGGTAGCCGTCGGCGGCGGACCGGTCTGAGGTGGCGTCGCTGGACATCGCGGCGAGCCTAGGCGGCCGGAGCCTCGTACACCAGGGCCACCGCGATGCCGGTGAGCCCCTCGCCGCGCCCGGGGAAGCCGAGTCCGTCGGTGGTGGCCGCGGAGACGGTCACCGGCGCGCCGACCGCCTCGGAGAGCACCCGCTGGGCCTCCTCGCGGCGCGGGCCGATCTTGGGCCGGTTGCCGACCACCTGCACGGACACGTTGCCGATCGCGAAGCCGGCGGCCCGCACGCGGCGGGCGCTCTCGGTGAGCAGGGCGACGCCCGACGCGCCGGCCCACTCGGGCTGGCCCACGCCGAAGTTGGCGCCCAGGTCCCCGAGGCCGGCCGCCGAGAGCAGCGCGTTGCAGGCGGCGTGCGCGACCACGTCGGCGTCCGAGTGTCCGGCCAGGCCGTCCTGGTCGGGCCAGTGCAGGCCGGCAACCCAGCACGGCCGGCCCGCCTCGAAGGCGTGCACGTCGGTGCCGATGGCCACCCGGGGAACGATCATGAGAAGAGGGTACGTCAGGCGCCCGTGGCGAGCAGATGCTCGGCCAGCGCCAGGTCGAACGGGCGGGTGACCTTCAGCGCGTACTCGGAGCCGGGGACGCAGGACACCGGGACGCCCTGTTTCTCGACCAGGCCGGCGTCGTCGGTGAGCGGGTCACCGGCGGCGGCGTGCGCGGCCGTCAGCACCGCCCGGCGGAAGCCCTGCGGGGTCTGCACCGCGCGCAGGGCGGAGCGGTCGACGGTGCCGAGGACGACCTCGCCGGCGCCGACCTCCTTGATCGTGTCGACGACGGGCAGCACCGGGATCACCGCGTCGTGCCCGGCGCGGACGGCCGCCGCGACGGATTCCACCAGGTCGGGCGGGGTCAGCGCCCGGGCGGCGTCGTGCACGAGGACGATCTCCGGGCCGGCGGGCACCGCCGCGAGGGCGGCGGCCACCGACGCCTGCCGCTCGGCGCCACCGGGCACCACGGTCACCGGGGCGACCGGGGCGAGCAGCTCGCGTACCGCCGCCACCTCGGCGGCCGGGGCGGCCACGACGATGGTGTGCACCGACGGCGCGGCGGCGAGCCGGCGGACCGCGTGCACCAGCAGGGGTTCCCCGCCGAGTAGGCGCAACGCCTTGGGGCGGCCGGGGCCGAGCCGTACGCCGGCACCGGCCGCAGGCACGAGGACCGCGACGTCACCGCACGGATTGAGCTGCGCGGTCACGTCGCGGTCCTCGGTGGTTTGTTCGCTACGAATCGGGTACGACGATGCTGCGGGGACTAGGCCTCGGTCAGGACCTTGTCGAGCAGCGTCTCCGCCTCGTCCTTGGTGCTCTTCTCGGCCAGCGCGACCTCGCCGACGAGAATGTCGCGGGCCTTCGCGAGCATGCGCTTCTCACCCGCGGAGAGGCCCCGCTCCCGCTCCCGACGCCACAGGTCGCGCACGACCTCGGCGACCTTCAGCGGGTTACCGGAGGCCAGCTTCTCCAGATTCGCCTTGTAACGCCGCGACCAGTTGGTCGGCTCCTCGGTGTGCGGTGCACGGAGCACGTCGAAGACCTTGCCGAGGCCCTCTTCGCCGACCACCTCGCGCACACCCACGATCTCGGCGTTCTCGGCGGGCACCCGGACCGTAAGGTCACCCTGCGCGACCTTCAAGACGAGGTACTGCTTAGGCTCGCCCTTGATCACCCGAGTCTCGATTGCCTCGATGAGTGCGGCCCCGTGGTGGGGGTAAACAACGGTCTCGCCGACACTGAAAACCATAGGTTCGAAACCCCTTTCGCTGTGTCTAGGGTAACACGCTCAGGCACCGATGTCTCACCGCTGTCCTGACCGTTGGCGCAGCTCAGGGGCCCTGTGAGAGGTCTTTCTTCAGCTTGACAGACCGCCAAACCAGTGGTTTGGCCACGCTCCGTAACGCTCGGATGACGTCCCGGTACGAGTGACGCGAACGTCGAGATCAAGGGCTATGCGCTCTTCCCATGGTACCCGGCCGGCCGGGTATGCGCCCAGGTGTAGCGGCAGCCCGCCCCGTGCGGGACGCTGGAGGCCGAGCAGCTGTCCGCTCGCCGAGACGTCCTGGGGGTCCGATGGACAAGCCCGACGCAGACGGCCCCGGACTGCCCGACCTGCCACCGGAGTGGGGCCGGGTGGTCGTGCCGGACGACGCCTCCGCGCTCGCCGCCGAGGCCGAACAGCTCCGCCTCGAACGGCGCGCTACGACCCACCGCGCCGTCCGACGCCCGCCTGTCCGGTCCCCGCTCGCCCTGCCCGCGCTGGTGCTTCTGGTGGCGGTGCTGACCACCCTCGCCGGCCTCGCGGCGGTCACCTGGCCCCGGCCCGGCCGGTCCACCCCGGAGCCCGCCCCCACCCCGTACGCGCCGTCGGCCGGGGCGGCCGGTCGACCGCTGCCCGCGCTGGACCTGGTCGACGCCGGCCAGTCACCGGTGCCCCTGCGCGGTCTGGTGCCGGCGATGATCATCCTCGTGGACGGCTGCCCCTGCCCAGCCGACGTGGCCACCGCCGCCGCCCTGGCACCGGCCGGCGTCACGGTGGTCACCGTCGCCGGCACCCGGCCCGTACGCGCCACGCCGCCGCCCGTCGGGGCCACGGTGCGACCGCTCGCCGACCCGGCTGGCGGGCTGCGCTCCTTCCTGCACCTGCCGGCCCGCCCCGGCGCCGTCACCGCGCTGCTGGTGGACCGGTCCGGCGTCCTCGTCAAGGTGGTCCCCGAGATCCACTCCGCCGAGGACTACCGAGCCGACCTGACCCGCCTCGCCGCCTGAGCCGCCCGTTCGGCCGCCAGCCGGCTTCGCCCGTACGGCGCGGTGACCCGGCAGGGGGCGCCTCCCCTCGAGTGCGGCCCCTTTCCGACACCCGCGGCAGGCGCGGCGACGCGTCAGGGCAGGGCGACCAGTTGCGCCTCGACCCTGAGCGGCTCGGCGTTGGCGCTCGACAGCGAAACCTGGAACGGCCCGCCCCTGCCGGTGACCTCCGTCGAGGTGACCGAGCCGTCGCAGGCGCTGGTGATCGGGTCCGCCGCCCGGGCCCCGTCGACCACGATCAGCAGCTCACCGGGGCCGACGCAGCGGAACTGGAGCAGGTGCCGGGCGCCACCCTCGGCGGAGGCCTGCTTGACGAGCCCCGCCCCCGGGCTGAGCACGGCCCGGGCGGTCCAGACCGCGTCGGGGAACCTGTCCAGCCCGCTGCGCCGCGCGGCCTCGTCGAGCCGGTCGTCGATGAGCCGGCGGGCGTCCGAACCAGGTCCGACATCGACCCGGACGGCGTCGCCGCTGCGCGGGTCGACCCGGAAGGTGACGCTGCTGTCCGGGTCCGTCCGGACCGTGCCACCGGTCTTCGGATCGACGAGCCAGAAGCTGGATGTCCGGGCGCCGTCCGGTGCGACGGGCTGGGCCCGGGCGCCGAACCGGACCCCGGCCTGCGGTGCAGCACTGGACACGACCCCGACCGGACCGGTGTGGGGCGCCTCGGCCTGCCACCACCAGGCGCCGCCGGCCAGCGCGGCCAGCCCCGCCGCGGCCAGTACGGCGCCACGCAGCCGATCGTCGGCCCCGACACCAGCCGTCTGCCCACCCGCGTCCGGCCCGGTCTCCGGCCGGTCTGCCGCATCGGCGTCCATCATCAGAGGGTAACCGCGCCGGGCGAACCGCCCACTCCTGTCCGTTCCAGCAACGCGGCGAAGAGGGTCAGGCCGGGGCCGAACGCCAGCATCACCACCCGCCGTGGCGGCGACGCGGCCCGGCGCAGCCGGTCCAGGATCAGCAGCACCGTCGGCGACGAGCAGTTGCCGTGCTCGTCCAGCGTCGCCCGGGACGCCGCGAGGCCCTCCGGCGGCAGGGCCAGCTCCCGCTCGACCACGTTCAGGATGCGCGGGCCGCCCGGGTGCACCGCCCAGCCGTCCACCTCGGACAGCGTCGTGCCGTGCCGGGCCAGCAGCCCCTCGACCAGGCCCCGGACGTGCGTGGAGAGCACCTGCGGCACCTTCGGTGACAGCCCCATCCGGAAACCCGTGTCGGTGACGTCCCAGGTCATGTGGTCGGCCGTCGAGGTGTCCGTGACGGAGGTGACCTCGCGCAGCGCGTACCCCCGGCCGCCCGGAACGACCACGGCGGCGACCGCGGCGTCCGAGAAGAGCGCGTGGGAGACGATCTGCTGGGTGTCCACCCGGGCGCTGGAGGGCTGGATGTGCAGGCTGGTCAGCTCCGCGCAGAGCAGCAGCGCGGGCCGGCCCCGGGCGGTGACGAAGTCGCTCGCCGCGCCCAGGCCCGGCACCGCCGCGTAGCAGCCCATGTGCCCGACGAACAGGCGCTGCGTGTCCGGGGCCATGCCCAGGTCCCGGGCGAGCAGGATGTCCAGCCCCGGGGTGGCGTACCCGGTGCACGAACAGACGACGAAGAGCCCGACGTCGCCGGCGGAGAGGCCGGCGGCCGTCAGCGCCCGGCCCACCGCCTCCTTGCCCAGCGGCAGCGCCTCGACCAGGTAGCGGCGCATCCGCCGCTCCGTGGGCCAGTCGGAGACGTCCTCCAGCAACGGGTTCACGGCAGCCTGCCGGCGGGTGACCCCCGAGTGCGCGAAGATCCGCTGCGCCAGCGCCCGCGTGCTGCCGGAGAAGTGCTTCGAGAAGAAGCCCTCCCACAGGTCGTCCTGCGCGGCCGACGGCGGGTGTGCCGTCCCCAGCCCCGCGATCACCGGTACGGCCACCATGCCCACCTCTCGTCCGGCCTTGCGCACCGGGCGGTAGCACCCGCCCCTGGACGGGCCGTGCGCCCGCGCGTCCGCCGACTCGGCGGACCCCCCACGCTCACCAACGAGGCACCGTTCCGTCGCGGTCCGGGTCACCGCCCAGCGCGGCGACGCCCAGCCAGTCCGCGCAGACGTCCGACGTCGCCGGGTGCAGCGAGCCGCAGCGGGCGTCCCGGTAGAGCCTTTCCAGCGGATGTCCCCGCCGGGTGGCGGACGTGCCGGCCGCCTCCAGCACGGACGCCGCCACGTCGGCGGCGGTGGTGCCGGCGAGCAGCTTCGCCCGCCAGACCCAGCGGTTGGTCTCCGCGTCGCCCGGCGCCTCGTCCACCCGGCGGGCCGCCTCCGCGACCACCAGCTGGGCCGCCGCCACCGCCGCGTCGGCCCGACCCAGGCGGGACCGGACCGCCGGCAGGCCGGCGAGGTTGCGGGCGTTCAGGTGCTCGGCCGCCGCGTCGAGGGCCGCCCGGGCCACCCCCACGTAGACGGCGGCGTAGCTGGCGACCAGCCAGTGCGGCATGAGCTGGGCGACCACCAGGGCCAGCCCCTCCACGCCGCCGAGCAGCCGGTCGGCCGGCACGGTCACGTCCAGGTGCAGGTCGTGCGAGGAGGTCGCGCGCATGCCGAGCGAGTCCCACGTCGGCTCGACGGTCAGCCCGTCGCCGGCCGGCACCAGGAACTGGGAGACCACCGACTGGTCGGCGGCGCTGCGGGCGGCCACCAGGTAGCCGTCCGCGTGCCCGGCCCCGGAGCAGAACGTCTTGCTGCCCTTGAGGTGCCAGCCGCCGTCGGCCGGCTCGTAGCCGGTGCTGAGCTGGGAGAGCCGGGCCCCGGCGCCGCGCTCGCTCATCGCCACGGCGTACCAGGAGCCCTGGGCGGCGGCGGTGAGCAGCCGGTCCCGGGCGGCCAGCGCCTCGTCCGGGACGCCGAGCGCCTCGGCCAGTTCCTCGGTCACCGCGCCGAGCGCACCGGTGACCGAGGCGTGCATGTTGAAGACCAGGGCCGTCGCGCCGTTGCCCCGGGCCAGTTCGGTGGCGACCGCGGCGTACTCGGCGAAGGTGGCGCCCATCCCGCCGAGGGCGGTGGGAACCATCAGGCCGAAGAGCCCGGCCTCGCGCAGGTCACGGAAGTCCTCGACCGGGAACGAGCCGTCCCGGTCGTGCTCGGCCGCCCGGGCGGCCAGCCTCGGTGCCAGGCGGCGAGCCGCCTCCAACGCGTGCTGCGTCATACAGCCCCCTTCTCGGCCCTCTCCCTACCCAGGGACGGGCAGCGCTATCCGCTCCGCGTGCCACGCCCCTGGTAGAGCACGGCGGTCGACCAGGTCGGCACGATCCGCGGCGGCGGGCCGGCGACCGTCGCGTGCGGACGGTCGGCCGGGACCGCGTACGGACGGCCGGCGGCGCGCATCCGGCGGACCAGCCAGCCGAGCAGGCCGGGCAGCCCCGGCCGGATGCCCCGCAGGTGCAGGTCGACCCCGTGCCGGGCGCACTCCGCCACCAGCGCCCGGGAGTCCACGAACAACCGTGGATCGTGGATGCCCTTCGGCACCGTGGGCAGCCGCTCGGCGATCCGCACGGCCAGCAGGCGGCTCAGCACCGTGTCGTTCAACGTGTCCAGGACGAGCAGGCCGCCGGGCCGCAGCAGCCGGCACGCCTCGGCCACCGCGCGCCGCCAGTCCGGCACGTGCTCCAGCAACTCGCCCGCGGCGACCACGTCGGCGCAGCCGTCGGCCAGCGGTACGGCGGTCACGTCGCCGTTGACGACGGTCACCCCGTGCGCGGCGGCCTGCGCCAGGGCTGACCGGGTGAGGTCGACGCCCACGTGCCGGTAGCCCTTGCCGGCCAGGTGCGGGGCGAGCAGCCCGGCGCCGCAGCCGAGGTCGACGAGGAGGGCGCCGGGGCGGGACGCGGGTGGCACCAGGGCCGCGCGGGCCTCGGCCAGCCAGTGCAGCATCGCGAACGCGCCGTCCGGCCGCCACCACTCGCCGGCCAGGTCGTCGTACTGGCGCGGATCGTTGCGTGGCAGGGTGCGGCCCGCGTCTGGCATGGACCGAGCGTGGCACGACTGCCCGGTAACGACCAGACTTTCCTCATGTCGCCAACGGTGCTAGGGCTGGTCAGGGCGAGTCACCCGGAGCCGGCCGCCGCGGTCACCACGGTGGCCGGGCTACTGGCGTGGGGCGTCGGGCACCGGCCGGGCGGGATCCTCGCCGTGGTGCTCACCGTGGCGGCCAGCCAGCTCGCCGTCGGCTGGGCCAACGACGCGCTCGACGCCGACCGGGACGCCACGGTGGGGCGTACCGACAAGCCCGTCGCCGCCGGCGCGGTCGGCCGGCGCGCGACGGCCGTGGCCGCGGCGGTGGCCGCGCTCGCCACCCCGGCGCTGGCGCTGGCCACCGGGCCGGCCGCCGCGCTCTGCGCCACCCTCGGGCTGGTCTCCGCGCTGCTCTACGACTGGCCGCTGAAGTCGACCCCGGTCTCGGTGCTGCCCTACGCGGTCTCCTTCGGTTCACTGCCCGCCTTCGTCGTGCTGGCGCTGCCCGGGGCGGTGGTGCCGCCGGTCTGGCTGGTCGCCGCCGCGGCCTGCCTGGGCGCCGGGGCGCACTTCGCCAACGTCCTGCCCGACCTGGCCGACGACGCCCGGACGGGGGTGCGTGGGCTGCCGCACCGGCTCGGTCCGGCCGGCAGCCGGGCCGCCGCCGCGCTGCTGCTGCTCGCGGCGACCGCCACGCTGGTCCTCGGGCCGCCCGGGCCGCCGTCGGGGGTCGGCCTCGCCGCGGTCGCGGCCGCCGTCGTGGTGCCGCCGCTGAGCTGGTACGCGGGACGCGCCACCACCCGGGCCGGAGGCCGGCAGGTGGCCGCCTTCCGGGCCGTGATGCTGGTCGCCCTCATCGACGTCGTCCTGCTGGTCACGAGCGGCCGACTGGTGTGAGGCGCGTCCCCCCGGGTGCCATCTCCGGGTCGGCGTGCGGGGGTGGATCAGGCCCAACTACCCTGGAGCGCGGTCTGCGCGGGCATGGCCACCATGCCCGGCGTGAGCACCGGGTGGATCGTGACGAGGAGGACCGACGTGACGCGCTCGATCAGGGGTTCCCGGCGGGCGGCCCTGCTGCTGTCCGGGATGGCCGCGGCGACCGGGCTGCTGCTGTCCGGCTGCGGCGCCGGCCAGGTCTCCGAGACCGCCAACAAGGCGCCGTCGGTCCAGGGCGTCAACCTGTCGGCCGGCAACGGCGCCTACGCGGTCCGCGGCCTGCTGGTCGAGTTCCCCGGCACCGAGGGCTACAAGGCGGGCGCCAACGCCGTCCTGAGCGCCGTGATCTACAACGACTCGCGGAACCCGGTGACCGTGACCGTGACCACCGGCAGCGCGCGCGAGGTGGTGATCACCGGCACCGGCGCCTCGGCCAGCCCGTCGGCGTCCCCGAGCGAGTCGGAGTCGCCCTCGCCGGCGGAGTCGGCCAGCCCGGGCGCCCCCGAGAGCCCGTCGGGATCGGCCAGCCCCGGCGCCTCCGAGAGCCCGTCGGAGTCGGTCAGCCCCGGCGCCCCGGAGAGCCCGGCCCCCGAGAGCCCGGCCGCGCCGGCCGGCGAGCCGGCCCGGATCGAGATTCCGCCGCTGAGCTACGTGCAGCTCAGCGCCCAGTCGAACCGGGTCTTCCAGCTCATCGGCCTGAACGAGGCGCTGCGCTCCGGCCAGAACGTCACCCTGACCTTCGATTTCGGCAACGGTGCCACGGTCACCGGCCCGGCCCCGGTCGCCGTGCCGCTCACCCCGGCCGCACCCCCGTCGAAGATCGTCGAGCGCCTGGGCGGCTACGAGGAGAACGAGGGCGGCGGTCACTGACCCTCCGCCCCGCTGTTTCCGACGACACCGTCGGCGTGGTGACTGCCACGCTGACGGTGTCTTCGTCGTACCGGAGGACTAACGTCCCGGTGTGACCACCTCCCGATCGACCTCCCCCCGCGCCGGCGGGGCGGGCGGGCGCGGCCGCGCCGCCGCCCGCGAGCCCCGGCCGGCCTACGCGTGCGACGCCTGCGGGCACCAGCCGCCGAAGTGGGTCGGGCGCTGCCCGGAGTGTGGCGAGTGGGGCTCGGTGGTCGAGTGCACGGTCACCGGCCCGACGGTCTCCGGCAAGGTGGTCAGCTCCCGGATGCCGGCCGAGCCGGCCCGGCCGATCGCCACCATCAGCGCCGCTCCGGCAAGGGCCCGTCCCACCGGGGTCAGCGAGCTCGACCGCGTCCTCGGCGGCGGCCTGGTCCCCGGCGCGGTGGTGCTGCTCGCCGGCGAGCCGGGGGTCGGCAAGTCCACCCTGCTGCTCGACGTGGCCCAGCAGTGGGCCGTCGGCGCCGGCAGCCCCTCCCTGGTGGTCAGCGGCGAGGAGTCGGTCAGCCAGGTCCGGCTGCGCGCGGAGCGGATGGGCGCCCTGCACGACCAGCTCTACCTCGCGGCCGAGAGCGACCTCGCCGCGGTGCTCGGTCACCTCGACGCGGTCAAGCCGGGCCTGCTGGTGCTCGACTCGGTGCAGACCATCTCCACCAACAACGCCGAGGGCGTGTCGGGCGGGGTGACCCAGGTGCGGGCGGTCACCGCCGCCCTGGTCTCGGTGGCCAAGGAGCGGGGCATCGCCACCGTGCTGGTCGGCCACGTCACCAAGGACGGCCAGGTGGCCGGGCCCCGGGTGCTGGAGCACCTGGTCGACGTGGTGCTGCACTTCGAGGGCGACAAGCACTCCTCGTTGCGCATGGTGCGCGGCGTGAAGAACCGGTTCGGCGCCGCCGACGAGGTGGGTTGCTTCGAGATGCACGAGGGCGGCATCAGCAGCCTGGCCGACCCGTCCGGGCTCTTCCTGACCCGCTACTCGGAGCCGGTGCCCGGCACCTGCGTCACCGTGGCGATGGAGGGGCGCCGGGCACTCGTCACCGAGGTGCAGGCGCTGATCGGCGCGACCGTGGCCGGTTCGCCCCGGCGGACGGTCTCGGGGCTCGACTCGGCCCGGCTCGCGATGGTGCTGGCCGTGCTCCAGCGGCGCACCGAACGCCTGACCCTGCACGACCGGGAGGTCTTCGCGGCCACCGTCGGCGGCATCCGGGTGGTGGAGCCGGCGGCCGACCTCGCCGTGGCCCTCGCCGTCGCCTCGGGCGGGCTCAACCTGGCCATCGCACCGCACCTGGTGGCGATCGGCGAGGTCGGCCTGACGGGCGAGGTGCGCCGTGTCGGCGCGGTGCCGCGCCGGCTGGCCGAGGCGGCCCGGCTCGGCTTCCGGCTCGCGCTGGTGCCGACCGGCTGCGGCCCCGAGAGCACCGGCGTCACGCCGGAGCACATGCGGGTGATCGAGGTGACCGACGTACGCTCGGCGCTCCAGGCCGTCGCCCGGGCTTCCGCCGAGTGAGCGCCGGGGGTGGTCGGCGGAACGTCCGGCCCGATACCGGACAGCCCGGACGCCGGCCCACGGTCCGGGCGAGGTGGGGCATCGTGACACATCACAGTAACCACGACAGCACCCACCGCAGGGCAGTCCGTAGACTGTGTCCGTGCCGACCGACCGCGACACCGCCAAGCCTGCTGGCGCGACACCCCACGCCCGCACCGGCGCCGTGGGCTCCCCCGCCCGCGCGATCAGCGTGACCGTGACCGGCGGCGCCGGGGGCGCCGGTGACCCGTTGCGGGCGAACCTGGCCCTGATGGCCCCGGGCACCGCGCTGCGCGACGGCCTCGAGCGCATCCTGCGCGGCCGGACGGGCGCGTTGATCGTCCTCGGCTACGACAAGGTGGTCGAGGGTCTCTGCACCGGCGGGTTCCCGCTCGACGTCGAGTTCTCCGCCACCCGGGTGCGGGAGCTGTGCAAGATGGACGGCGCGGTCGTGCTCTCCAGCGACGGCACCCGCATCGTGCGGGCCGCCGTGCACCTGATGCCCGACCCCACCATCCCGACCGAGGAGTCCGGCACCCGGCACCGCACGGCGGAGCGGGTCGCCCGGCAGACGGGCTACCCGGTGATCTCGGTCAGCCAGTCGATGCGGATCATCAGCCTCTACGTCAACGGCCAGCGGCACGTGCTGGACGACTCGGCGGCCATCCTGTCCCGCGCCAACCAGGCCCTGGCCACGCTGGAGCGCTACAAGCTCCGGCTCGACGAGGTCTCCGGCACCCTCTCCGCCCTGGAGATCGAGGACCTGGTCACCGTACGGGACGCGGTCGCGGTGGTGCAGCGGCTGGAGATGGTCCGCCGGATCGCCGACGAGATCGCCGGCTACGTGGTGGAACTGGGCACCGACGGTCGGCTGCTCGCCCTCCAGCTCGACGAGCTGATGGCCGGCGTCGACGCCGACCGCACCCTGGTGATCCGGGACTACCTGCCGGCCGGCCGGAAGTCCCGCACCCTCGACGAGGCCCTGGTGGAGCTGGATCTGCTCGGCGCGACCGAGCTGATCGACCTGGTCGCGGTCGCCAAGGCCATCGGCTACCCGGCCGCGTCCGACGCCCTCGACGCGGCGGTCAGCCCGCGCGGGTTCCGGCTGCTGGCGAAGGTGCCCCGGCTGCCGGTCGCCGTGGTCGACCGCCTCGTCGTGCACTTCGGCAGTCTCCAGCGGCTGCTGGGTGCCACGGTCGAGGATCTCCAGGCCGTCGAGGGGGTCGGCGACGCACGCGCCCGGGGCGTCCGCGAGGGGCTGTCCCGCCTCGCCGAGGCGTCCATCCTCGAACGCTACGTCTGACCCGGTCCGTACGCCGGTCGTCGCCCGGACTGCCCGGCTGGCCGCCCGGCCCACCGATGGTCAGTCGGTGACGGTGAGCTTGACCGGCCCGCTGAGCTTCGTGCCGACCCGGGCGTAGACCTGGTAGGTGCCGGCCGGCGGGTTGGGGCCCGCCGCCACCCCGTTGGCGCACTTGGTGGTGTCGCGGCCGTTCCAGCCCACCTGGTAGGCGCGCTCGAAGCCCGGGGTGAAGGACTGCACGTCAGAACCCTGAGCGGTGCCGCACGTGTCGGACGACCAGATCTTCTCGGCCCCCGACTTGATGAACAGCTCCTGCACGGAGGCGCCGACATCGCGGCTGCACGTCCGCTCGGACCGATTCTTGATCTTGAGCTGGAGGTCCACCACGGCCCCCCGGACCACCGAGGCGGGCTGGGCCACCGGGGTCACCGTGATCTCGGCGTCCGTGCAGGCGCCGTCGCCGGCGGCCGGCACGACGGGCGCCACCGGCGGCGAGTCGGTGGTGACCGGCTCACCCGACGGGTCGTCGGCGTCAGGGCCATCCGCCGCACCCGGCGAGGGCCCCCCGGTCTGCGGGGCGAGCACCGAACCGGTGGGTTCCGGCGAGGCGCCGGACGACGTCGCGCCCGGAGTGGGCTGCGCGTCACCGCCCTTCTTCGCGTTCCGGTCCGATCCGGTGCACGAATAGAGCAGCACAATCAGGAAGAGAAGCCCCGCTCCGAGTACGACGGCGCGACGCCGCCAGTACACGGCGGGTGGCAGGGGGCCGACCGTCAGACGCATGATGCCCCCACCGTAGCGGCGCGGGGCACGTCAGCCCCGCACGACGCGCCGAGTCGCCCCCCGCTCACCGCACCGGCCCTCCACATGCGACGGCCCCGGCTGCCGACCGTGTCCCGCCGGCGACGCTGGGTCGCCGCGCCGCCGGCACTCAGAGGTACACCTTGCGCTGGTAGATGGCGTGGGCACCCGCGACCCGGTCCAGGAAGAGCAGGCCGGCGCAGTGGTCGATCTCGTGCTGGAGGGCCCGCGCCTCGAACCCGTCCGTCACCAGCCGTACGGGCCGGCCGGTGCCGGGCAGGACGCCCTCCACCACCAGCCGGCTCGCCCGCTTGACGTCCCCGGTCAGGTCGGGCACCGACATGCAGCCCTCACGCGCCACCTTCCACCGGCTCGCCTCGACGACCCGGGCGTTGCACAGCACGAAGGTGCCGTGCACGGTCAGCGCCTTCGGGTGGCCCGTCACGTCCACCGCGAAGACCTGCGCACCCACGCCCACCTGCGGGGCGGCCAGCCCCACGCAGCCCGGGGACACCCGCATGGTGGCGATCAGGTCGGCGGCCAGCCGTACCGTCTCCGCCGCCGTCGGATCCACCTCGCCGCCGGAGCGGCTGAGCACCTGCTCCGGCGCGGACACCACCGGTCGCACCTCCCCCGGTACGGCCAGGGACTCCGGGGTCCAGTCGCCGAGGCCGACGTACGCCTCGACCTCCGGTCCGCGCCCCGCGCCGGTCACAGCAGGTCCGGATCGGCCGGCCGGAGGGTCACCCCGACGCCCAACTCCTCGGCCGTCGCCGCCAGCCGTCCAGCCAGCCCGTCGGCCGTGCCGGGCGGCAACTCCACCTCGGCGACCACCACGTAGAGCGAGCCGGTGAGGCGGGTGCTCAGGTCGGTCACGTTGCCGCCGGCATCGGCGAGCACCCGGGTCATGGCCGCCACGATGCCCATCCGGTCCGCGCCGTGCACCGCCACCACGTACGGCTCGCCGGCGGGAGCCGTCTCGCCATCGGGGGTGACCGCGCGTACGGTGGCCAGCAGTTGGCCGTCGGCGGAGAGCGGCGCCAGCGCGGCCTCGACGTCGGCGGCGGCCGGGCCCACGCAGATCAGGGTCATCGCGAAGTGCCCCCGCAGCCGGGTCATGGTGCTGTCGGTGAGGTTCGCGCCGAGCCGGGCGAGCAGCTCGGCGACGTCGGCCACGATGCCCGGCCGGTCCCGGCCGATGACGGTGATCGCGAGCTCGTTCATCCGGGCATTCTGCCCGATCCGTCCGCCGCCGCAGCAGCGCCCCGCCCGGACCGCCCAGCCAGCGGGACGGTAGGGGCGCCCGTCGTGGCACCGTCGCCCGCGCCGCCCCGGCGGTGGGCCGCGTGACATCATCGGCGACGCGATGTCTGAGCCCACTTTCGCCACCCTGGTCAGCCGGTGGTACGAGGAGAACGCCCGCGACCTGCCATGGCGCGGACCCGACGTGAGCCCGTGGGCCATCCTGGTCAGCGAGGTCATGCTCCAGCAGACGCCGGTCGTACGCGTGCTCCCCGCCTGGGAGGCCTGGCTGGCGCGCTGGCCCGAGCCGGCCGCGCTGGCGGCGGACAGCCCCGCCGAGGCGATCCGGATGTGGGGGCGACTCGGCTATCCCCGTCGGGCGGTGCGGCTGCGCGACTGCGCGCTGGCGATCGTCGAGAGGCACGGCGGGCAGGTCCCCGACCGGCTGGACCAGTTGCTGGCGCTGCCGGGCGTCGGCACGTACACGGCCCGGGCGGTGGCCGCTTTCGCGTACGGTCAGCGGCACCCGGTGGTCGACACCAACGTGCGGCGGGTGGTCTGCCGGGCGATCGCCGGCGAACCGGACGCCGGCCCGGCGACCCGCCCTGCTGACCTCGTCGCCACCGAGGAACTGCTTCCCGTCGAACCGGCCGCCGCCGCCCTGGCCAGCGCGGCCTTCATGGAGCTGGGCGCGGTGGTGTGCGTCGCCAGGTCGCCCCGCTGCGGCGCCTGCCCTGTCGAATCGATCTGCGCCTGGCGCGCGTCCGGCCGCGAGGCGCCCGCGGGTCCGACCCGCCGCCCCCAGCGGTACGCCGGCACCGACCGCCAGGTACGCGGGCTGCTGCTCGGCGTACTGCGGGAGGCGACCGGGCCGGTGCCGCACCAGCGGCTCGACCAGGTGTGGGCCGACGACGTCCAGCGGTCCCGGGCGCTCGCCGGACTGGTGCGGGACGGTCTCGTGGAACCGGTCGGCGAGTCCTCGTTCCGCCTCGTCGGCGACGGGCCACCGGTCCCGGTGGGCTGATCCGGCACCGACACTGGGCGACGCTGCACGGCGCTGCACAGCCCGGCGCTGCGGGACGTGAATCGGCGCGGTCGGCGCGGTCGCTGGGCGACACGGCACTGCACGGCACTGCGCTGGGCGACGGGGGCGGCGTGGGCGCTGGGCGGCGCTGCGCTGCCCGGCGTGGGCGCGGGGAGGCGTGGGCGCTGGGAGGCGTGGGCGCTGGGAGGCGCCGGGTCGACGTGGGTCAGCCCCCGGGCGTGACGAAAGGGCCGGCCCCTTGTGGGGGCCGCCCTTGTCGTTGGCTGGTGCCGTTTTCGTGTCGGTGTGGGTCAGGCGGTGTAGCCGCGGGTGGCGATCCAGTCGGCGAGGTTGTCGACGCTGATCCGGTAGGAGGCCTGGTTGGGGTTGGCGGAGTCGGCGATGGTGACGGTGTTGCCGTTGTCGCGGTAGCCGACGACGCTGATGTAGTGCCCGCCTTCGAAGGAGTGGGTGGTGCCGTCGGTGTCGGTGGCGGTGCCGGCGATGTTGGCGACCACGGCGTGGCCTTCGTCGATGGCGGTGACGATGTCGGCGCGTAGCTTGTCGGTCTGCTTGTCGTCGGCCTTGGCGCCGGGGATCTCCACGGACTGGTAGGCGTCGGTGCCGGTTTCCTTGTTCAGGACGGGGGTGATGTCGTTGATGGAGTTGGTGCCGGCTTCGGTGGTGCCCATGCGCTGGGCCATGCCGTCGACGTCGATGTTCTTGCCCTGGACGCTGAGGGCGTTGCGGGCGGCGGCGGGGCCGCAGTAGTAGAAGTTGGGCTGTGCCTCGTAGCGCACGCCCAGCTCGCGCTCGCCACCCTTGCGGTCCTGAGCGACGGTGGTGGGCTTGGCCTCGGCGGGGGCGGCGAAGGCGGTGGTGACGGGGCCGGCGATGGCGCCGCCGGTGAAGGCGAGCCCGGCAGCGGTCAGGGCGGTCTTACGCAGGATGTCGGTACGCATGATGGCAGCACCTTTCGATCGGGGGTACGCGACACACACCGCGGGGGACGGGTGGCGTCACGGGCTGAGGAAAGGTCGAACCAGGTACGCCCTCGACGAGGGGGTGGGGCGCGTCCGGGGGGATGTAACGACACGGGCCCGGCCGGCATTCCGACCGGCGACCCCCGGCCATCCCGCAGGGCTCGGGGGTCCAGGGCCCCGGGGTTACGCGCTCACGGTGGTTACAACGACCCGGGCCCCCGACCCATGCCCACCGGGCGCGTGACCGGAGCCACCACAAAACGTCTACAACCGGACAAGGGTGTCGAACGCGCTGCACCGGATCGCCTTCCTGGCCGGACGCCGACCCCAAACCCAGACAGCGACCCCGAACACGTGATCAGGACGCCATGGACCTCACGGTGGCCGGATGACGTCCATGGCGTCCTGATCACCTTGCGCTCGCACTTGTTGGTGGAGGGTTCCAGCCGACGGGGCACAGGTCAGCCCGGATGACATCCGGCTTGGAGCGATGTCTGATTCGGGGGCGATGTCCGTCCTGATCACGTCGGCTGAGCGCGCGGAGCAGCGGGTCACGGGGACGCGCGCGGGAGCGGGCGGGCTCGTACGTCACCTCAGGGGGACGCTTGCGACGATGACGGGTATGGAGATCTGGAACAACCCGTCGTGCTCGAAGTGCGCCGCCGCCCGGACCGCGCTCGACGAGGCTGGGGTCGGCTACGCGCTGCGCCCGTACCTGGACCGGCCGCCGAGCGCGGCGGAGCTGGCCGAGGTGCTGCGCCGGCTCGACGCGCGTCCCTGGGACGTCTGCCGCACCCAGGAGCCCGCCGCGGTGGCCCTCGGCATGGCCGACTGGCCGCGGGACGAGGCGGCCGAGCCGCGCTGGATCGAGGCGATGGTGGCCGCCCCCGAGTTGATCCAGCGGCCCCTGCTGCTGCTCGACGACGGGAGCGCGCTCGTGGGGCGTACCGCCGGGGCGCTGGCGGAGGCGCTGCGCCGCACCGGCGCGACGCCCGGCACCGGCGCGACGCCCGGCACCGGCGCGGACCCGGGACTCGCGACGCCCGGCACCGGCGCGACGGCCGGCACCGGCGCGGAGCCGGGACCCGCGACGCCCGGCAGCGGCGTGGAGCCAGGCCCTGCGGCGACCGCGCCGGCGGACCCGCCGCACCCGGCCGGGTAACGCGTTTCCGGGCGGGTGCGGCGGGAATGCGCCGCTCGCGGGCGAACGACCGGACGCCGCAGAGGAGGGGTCGGATGCCGCACCAGAGCCTGTCCACCGCCGCGAAGCGGCTCACCCCCGTCGCCGGCGCGCCCCTGTGGTGCGACGCGCGGGAGTTCGGGCTGCGCGGCGACGGCGTGACGAACGACCAGCCGGCGCTGTCGGCGCTGGTCGACCGCCTCGGCGAGGGCTACGCCGCCGACGGGCGGGCCCGGGTCATCCACTGTCCGCCGGGGATCTACTCGATCCGGGACGCCGGGACGGTCTGGCGCAGCGGGGTGTCGCTGATCGGCGCGGGCCCGGGGGCGACGCGGTTCCTGCTCAGCAACGAGGGGAACCGGGCGGACCCCACGCCGTTGGCCTTCTGGACCACCGTGCAGCACGGCGCGAGCCGCGACCGGCACATCGCCGACTGCACCTTCGCGGACTTCGAGATCGACGGCTCCGGCGTGGCGATGGTCGAGTACAACTACCTCGCCAAGGGGCTGGGCCTCCAGTACGTGGTGCGCGGCGTCTTCCGCAACCTCTACATCCACCACACCGGCGCCACCGGACTCGGCTGCGACTTCCTCCAGGACAGCCTGATCGACGGGGTGGTCGTGGTCGGTTGCGGGCGGCTGGACAACGGCGAGGAGATGGGCGGCGCGGGCATCGGCGTCGGCATCGGCGGCTGGGGCGACGTGGAGCGCCTCACGATCGCCAACTGCACCGCCGTCGGCAACGGCACCAACGGGATCTTCCTCGAACTGCAGAAGGACTACTGGACGCCGCCGCGCGGCTACCGCATCATCGGCTGCCACAGCCAGGCGAACCGCTTCGGCATCTCCGACTGGGGCGCCGACGGCCTGATCGTCTCCGCCTGCACGCTGACCGGCAACCTGGAGGCGGGCTTCGACGTCTCCGGCAACGGTACGGCCGGCGTGTCCGGCCGGGGCGGCATCATCAGCGACTGCGTCGTCGACCGCAACGTCCGCGACGGGATCAGCATGGGCAACACGCCCGGCCCGTACACCGTGCGCGGGAACCGGATCAGCGCCAATGGCGAGTACGGCTACCACGAGCACGACCTGGGGCACGGCTACCGGGGCGTGGCGGCGGGCGTGGTCGTCGACGGCAACGACTTCTGGGACAACGGCCTGGACGCGATCCGGATCGACCGGCCGATGACCGACGTCGTCGTGGTGAACAACCGGATCCGCAACAACGGCCGCCGGTGCGCCCCGGCCGCCACCGGCGCGGGCGAGTCGGTGCGCTACCACCACCGCTCCGTCACCGACCTGTCGGCCCACTGGCCGCACGACGGGCACCGGGGCAAGGTGGTGCGGGTCGGGTCACGCATGGCGGTGGTGATGTCCAACACCGACACCGACCTCGCCCTCGCCGAGGTGCGGGCGGATTCCCCCACCGGCTGGAACGAGGACACGCCGCCGCCCGGGGCGGCGTACGAACTGCCGGCGGCACCGCCGATCCGGGCCGGCATCACCGTCAACGCGCCGTTCGACTCCGCCACGGTGCGCGGCAACCGGATCTGGGACCACCGCGACGAGCAGACCCAGACCTACGGGCTCTGGATCACCCCGGCCGGCAGCTGCGTGTCCTGCCGGATCGAGGACAACGACCTCGCCGGCAACGCCGTCGGGGCGGTGCGGCTCGACACCCCGCCGGTCGGCGGTCGCTGGGACCGCAACCACCACGAGGTGGACTGACGCCGGAGGCTCAGCGCGCGTCGTCGGCGGGGGCCGTCGCCTCCGCGTGCCGGTCGCGCAGCCGGTCCCGGATCTCCTCCGGGGTGTACGCCCGACGCCGCCGTTCCGCCCGGGCGATGACCACGCCCGACGCCGCGACGCCGGCCAGGCCGGCCAGCCCGAGGACCTTCCACCACCGCATCCGTTGCCGCATCGGCCTAGGGTAGACCCCCATGAGCATCAGCCTGGACGAGGCCGTGGACCTGACCCGTACCGGCGACGTGTGGGTGTTCCGGGGCCGCAGCGTGCCGGACCGGGCCATCCAGTTGACCACCAACAGCCCGGTCAACCACGTCGGCATGGCGGTCGTGCTGGACGACATGCCGCCCCTGATGTGGCACGCCGAGCTGGGCAGGTCGCTGCCCGACATGTGGACGGGCACCCACCAGCGCGGCGTGCAGCTGCACGACCTGCGCGACGCGGTCTGCGTCTGGGCCAACCGGTACGGCCAACGGGCCTGGCTGCGCCAGCTCGACCCGCCGGCCGACGCGGAGATGGAGAAGGCCGTGCTGCGCACCGTCGCGCGCCTGGACGGCACCCCGTTCCCGTCCACCGCCCAGCTCGCCTGGCGCTGGCTGCGGGGCCGGGTCCCGGCGGTGCGGCTGCCGGCGCTGCCGGGCCGGGCGGGGGACCGCGAGGCCGCGCCGGCGCCCGACCGCACCGCGCCGACCGTGCCCGACCGCACCGCGCCGACCGCGCCCGATCGCACCGCGCCGACCGTGCCCGATCGCACCGCGCCGACCGTGCCCGATCGCACCGGCATCGCCGTGCGCGACGGTGCACTGGAGACGGCCTACTGCGCGGAGGTGGTCGCGGTGACCTACGAGGCGATGGGATTGCTGCCCGCCGGGCGGCGTCCCAACTGGTACGACCCGGGCCGGTTCTGGAGCGGCGACGACCTCGGTCTCGCGGGCGGCGCCCGGCTCGGGGCGGAGATCGAGGTGCGCATCCCGCCGCGCTGAGGTTTGGCCCGCCGTCCGGCCGGCAATTGCTGTCCTCGTGAGAGCCCCCACCGATCTGGACACGCTGACCGACTTCTTCGACCGGTACGGCGTGGCGCTGACCACCGGCGACGTGCCCGCCATCGCCGGCTGCTACGCCCTGCCCGGGATGGTGGTCGCCGACACGTACAGCTTCTCGTTCACCTCGCCGGCGGCGGTGGCACTGTCCTTCGTGGGCGCGGCCCCCGACTACCAGGAGCGCGAGCTGGTCGCGGCGCACGCGACCATCGAGGACGTGCTTCCGGTGTCGGCGCTGCTGACCATGGTCGCCGTGGAGTGGGAGTTCCTGGACAGCCAGGGCCGGGCGGTCCCCGGCGAGCGCTACCGCTACGTGCTGCGCTCCACCGACGACGGCCCGCTCATCTGCACGGTGCTGCGGACCGCCTGACCGCCGGCCGTACCCGCGGCACCCTCCGACGGGCGGCAGCCCCCGCCCACGCGGTGCCGTACGCGCCGCGTGCGCACGGTCGCACCATGTCGCCACGGACCGCTACGCTGCCCCGGAGGACCGCGGGAGGAGAAGCATGTCCGGCACGCGCCGAACATCGAGCAAGTCCTACGGCATGACCGCCATCGCGTCCTCGCCGTGGATCGTGGTGTCCGTCGGCGTCGCGGTGATGGTGGTCCTGCTGGCCATCGCGCTCGGCGCCTACCGGGGGCGCGGCCCCGCGTTCGACGCGCAGCCCGGCCCGCCGCTGCCGACCGTCGGCCTGGCCGACCCGGAACCGTCGGCGGCCAGCCCGACGGTCACACGCTCGCCGCGGGCGACGGCCACGCAGTCCGGCCGCTCCACCAGCCGGCCCACCGCGACCCGGTCCACGCCCGCCCGCAGCAGCGCCCCGCCGTCGCCGACCCCCAGCGGGAGCGAGGAGACGGCGCTGGTCGCGCCGCCGTCGGTGTCCCCGCTGACGGGCCGGTACCGGGTGGTGGAGTCGTACGCGGACGGGTTCGTCGGGGAGGTGCTGGTCGGCAACACCTCGTCGGCCGGTCGGGAGTGGACGACGCGGCTGACCTTCCCGGGAGCGCGGCTGGGCGGCGCGTGGATCGAGGGCGCGCCACAGGGGACGGCGCAGCGGATCGACGACGGCTTCACCTACCGCAGCGGCGGCGACCTGCCCGGGGGCGCGTCGGTCACGCTGCGCTTCTACGTCCAGGGCACGCAGAGCCGCCCGACGAGCTGCACGGTCGACGGCGTCTCCTGCCGCCTCTGATCGACGCCACGCCGTCGGTCACCTAGGGTGCCGCCATGGCGCTCACCCTCCGCCCGCTCACGCTCGACGACACCGACGCCGTGCACGACTGGGCGCGTCTGCCCGAGTCGTGCCGCTACCAGGCGTGGGGGCCCAACACCTACGAGCAGACGCAGGCGTACGTGCGGGCCGCCGTGGCGGCGCCTGCGGACCGGATGGTGTTCGGGGTGCTCGTCGACGGCGAGGTCGTGGGCAGCGCCGAGCTGAAGCTGCACGGCCCGAGCACCGGCGAGATCGCGTACGCGATCCATCCACGGCGGTGGGGGCAGGGCATCGCCACGGCCACGGCGCGGGAACTGTTGCGACTGGGCTTCGACCGGCACGGGCGCCATCGCATCTTCGCCACGTGCGACCCGCGCAACCTCGCCTCGGCGGCGGTGCTGCGCAGGATCGGGATGCGGTACGAGGGCCGGATGCGGGGCACCGCCCTCATCCGCGACGGCTGGCGCGACTCGGACCTGTACGCCGTCCTCGCCGACGACTGAGCCCTGGGCACAGGCTCGCTGCGGAGGGCCGTCATTGCAAGCGGGCTGTCATGTTACGACTTTGTTTGCAAGGTATTGCAGAACGTTTCGGCAAGAGCTAGCGTGCGGGCCAGCCAGCGACCAGAGGAAGGCGTCGATGAAACCCCCGCCGATACCGCGCAAGGCCCTGCTCGCCCTCGTCTCCCTGCTCACCCTCACCCTCGTCGGCACCCCGCTGGCCGTCCGCCAGCTGGGCGCCGACACCCCCGACGACACCGGCCCGCTGGTCACCACCGGCGCCGCGCAGTGGCGCACCGAACCCTCGGCGGAGGCGCTGCTCGCCGCCGGCAGCCGCCAGGCCCGCGCCGAGCAGTTCTACTTCGTCCTGCCGGACCGGTTCGCCAACGGCGACCGCCGCAACGACGCCGGGGGCCTCACCGGGGGCCGCCTCTCCACCGGCCTCGACCCGAAGGACAAGGGCTTCTACCACGGCGGCGACCTCAAGGGCGTCATGGACCGGCTCGACTACATCGAGGGGCTCGGCACCACGGCCATCTGGCTCGCGCCCATCTTCAAGAACCGCCCGGTGCAGGGCACCGGAGCCGACGCCTCCGCCGGCTACCACGGCTACTGGATCACCGACTTCACCCAGGTCGACCCGCACTTCGGCACCAGGGAGGACCTGAAGCGGCTGGTGGCGCTCGCGCACCGGCGGGGCATCAAGGTCTACCTCGACGTCATCGTCAACCACACCGCGGACGTCATCAAGTACGCCGAGGACAAGTACACCTACGTGGACAAGGCGACCTCGCCGTACACCGACGCGCAGGGGCGCCCCTTCGAGGACCGCAACTACGCCGACGGCAGCCGGGGCTTCCCGAAGGTGGACAGCACGTCGTTCCCGTACACCCCGACGTTCGAGACCCCGGCCGACGCAAAGGTCAAGGTCCCGGCGTGGCTGAACGACCCGACGATGTACCACAACCGGGGCGACTCCACCTTCGCCGGGGAGAACAGCGAGTACGGCGACTTCTTCGGCCTCGACGACCTGTGGACCGAGCGCCCCGAGGTGGTGCGCGGCCTGACCAAGGTCTACTCCGACTGGATCGCGTCCACCGGCGTCGACGGCTTCCGGCTGGACACCGTGAAGCACGCCAACCTCGACTTCTGGCCGCAGTTCAGCCAGGGCGTCGAGCGCGTCGCCGCGCGCGCCGGCAAGAAGGACTTCTTCATGTTCGGCGAGGTCTACAGCGCCGACCCGGAGATCACCTCGACGTACGTGCGGCGCGGCGGCCTGCCGGCCACCCTCGACTTCGCCTTCCAGGAGGCGGCGCGCGGCTACACCGCCGGCGACGGCCCCGCGAAGGCCCTCGCCGACGTGTACGCCCGCGACGACCTCTACCGCGCCCGGGACACCGACGCGCGCCGGCTGACCACTTTCCTCGGCAACCACGACATGGGCCGGATCGGCTCGTTCATCGCCGGCGGCGGCACCGACCCGGCCACCCACCTGCGCCGCGACCGGCTCGCCCACGAGCTGATGTTCCTCACCCGCGGCCAGCCCGTCGTCTACTCCGGCGACGAGCAGGGCTTCACGGGCCCGGGCGGCGACAAGGACGCCCGGCAGGACATGTTCGCGTCGAAGACCCCCGACTACCTCGACGACGACCTGCTCGGCACCGATCGCACCCACGCCAGCGACCAGTTCGACCGCGCCCACCCGCTCTACCGGGCCATCGCGGAGCTGGGCGCGCTGCGCCAGGCGCACCCGGCGCTGCGCGACGGCGTGCAGGTCGGCCGGTACGCCGCCGACGGCCCCGGCGTCTTCGCGTTCTCCCGGATCGACCCGAAGCAGCGCACCGAGTACGTCGTCGCGGTGAACAACGCCGCGACCGCGCAGACTGTCACCGTGGACACGTGGTCGGCCGGCGCCACCTTCACCGGCGTGTACGGCGCATCGTCCGCCCCGGTCGCCGGCGCGGACGGCAAGCTCACGCTGACCGTGCCGCCGCTGTCGGCCGTGGTGCACCGCGCCGGCACGCCGATCGCGTCGCCCGACGCCGCGCCGAAGATCACGATCACCGCCCCGGCGCCCGGCGCGCCCGTCGCCACGAAGGCCGCCGTCACCGCGCAGGTCACCGGCGATCCGCTGGCCACCGTCACCGTCGCCGCCCGGGTCGCCGGCGGCAGGTGGACGCTGCTCGGCAGCGCCGAGACGGCCCCGTACACGGTGCACCACGACCTGACCGGGCTGGCCGGCGGCACGAAGGTCGAGTACAAGGCCGTCGTCCGCGACGGCAAGGGCCGCACCGCGACCGCCCGGTCCACCGCGACCGTGGGCACGCCGGCGCAGTCCGCCTCCCGCGACTGGGCCGTGGTGCACTACCAGCGCCCGGCCGGCGGCTACGACGACTGGGGCCTGTACGCCTGGGGCGACATCGACCCGGCGTACGCGACCGAGTGGCCCAAGGGGCAGCCGTTCGCCGGCGAGGACTCCTACGGCCGGTTCGCCTGGGTGAAGCTCAAGCCGGGCGCGAAGTCGGTCGGCTTCGTGGTGGTCGACAAGTCCGGGAAGAAGGACGTGGAACAGGACCGGACGATCGACGTGACGAAGACCGGCGAGGTCTGGGTCAAGCAGGGTGACCCGGCGACCTACCCGAGCCGGCAGGCCGCCACCGGCGAACCCGACCCGCCGGTGGCCGACGGCACCGCCCTCATCCACTACCGCCGCGCCGACGGCAACTACGACGGCTGGGGCCTGCACCTGTGGGACGGCGCCGCCAACCCGACGGACTGGGCCGCCCCGCTCGCCCCGGCCCGGATCGACGCCTTCGGCGCGGTCTTCCGGGTGCCGCTGGCCGCCGGGGCGACCGGGCTGAGCTACATCATCCACCGCGGCGACGAGAAGGACCTGCCGACCGACCAGCGGCTCGACTTCGCCGACGCCGGACGCGAGGTGTGGCTGCTCGCCGGCACGCCCGGCCGGCTGCTGCCGTCCACCGCGTCCGCCACCGGCCCGGACGTCGACATCACGAAGCAGAAGGCGCACTGGATCGACCGCTCGACCGTCGCCTGGCAGACCGGGCCCACCGACGGCAGGACGTACGCCCTGGTCGCCGCCCCGGCCGGCGGGGTCACCGTCGCCGACGGCGAGCTGGTCGGGACGTACCGCACGCTGCCGTTGACCGCGCAGCGCAACGGGCTCACCGAGGCCCAGCGCGCGGACTTCCCGCACCTGTGGGCGCACGGTGCCCTCACGCTCGACCGGCGGGACCTGGCGAAGGTCCCGGCGGCCCTGCGCGGGCAGCTCCTGGTGACCGAGCGGGACGCGGCGGGCACCCTGCTCGCCGCGACCGGCGTGCAGATCCCCGGCGTGCTCGACGACGTCTACGCCCGGGCGACCGACGCGCGGCTCGGGCCGACGTTCGCCGGCGGGGTGCCGACGCTGGCCGTTTGGGCGCCCACCGCCCGCACGGTCTCGCTCCAGCTCTTCGACTCGCCGACCGCGACGCCGCGGACCGTCGCGATGCGCCGCGACGACCGCACCGGCGTCTGGTCCGTGCGTGGCGCCCGCGACTGGACCGGCAGGTACTACCGGTACCAGGTCCAGGCGTGGCAGCCGGCGACGCAGAAGATGGTCGACGCCGCCGTGACCGACCCGTACTCGCTGGCGCTGGCGCCGGACTCCACGCACAGCCAGATCGTGGACCTCGCCGACCCGGCGCTCGCGCCGGCCGGATGGGCGTCGCTGCGCAAGCCGGCGGCGGTGCCGTCGACCAAGGTGCAGATCTCCGAGCTGTCGGTGCGGGACTTCTCGATCGCCGACGGCACCGTGCCGGCCGAGCGGCGGGGCACGTACCTCGCCTTCACCGACCCGGGCACCGCCGGCATGAAGCACCTGAAGGCGCTCGGCGACGCCGGGGTCACCCACCTGCACCTGCTGCCCGCGTTCGACTTCGCCACGATCCCCGAGCGCCGCGCCGACCAGCGGCAGCCGGCCTGCGACCTGGCCGCGCTGCCGCCGGACTCCGAGCAGCAGCAGAAGTGCGTCGCGGCGGTCGCCGACACCGACGGCTACAACTGGGGGTACGACCCGCTGCACTACACCGTGCCGGAGGGCGGCTACGCCGTCGACCCGGCCGGGGCGAAGCGCACCACCGAGTTCCGGCGGATGGTCGCCGGCGTCAACGGCGCCGGGCTGCGCGTGGTGATGGACGTCGTCTACAACCACACCTCGGCGGCGGGCGCCGACCCGAAGTCGGTACTCGACCAGATCGTGCCCGGCTACTACCACCGGTTGCTGGACGACGGCGCCGTCGCCAACTCGACCTGCTGCGCCAACACCGCCCCCGAGCACGCCATGATGGGCAAGCTCGTGGTGGACTCCCTGGTCACCTGGGCCCGGGCGTACAAGGTGGACGGCTTCCGGTTCGACCTGATGGGCCACCACCCGAAGGCGAACATCCTGGCCGTGCGCAAGGCGCTCGACGAGCTGACCGTCGGCCGCGACGGCGTGGACGGGAAGAAGATCCTGCTCTACGGCGAGGGCTGGAACTTCGGCGAGGTCGCCGACGACGCCCGGTTCACGCAGGCCACCCAGGCCAACATGGCCGGCACCGGGATCGGCACGTTCAACGACCGGCTGCGCGACGCCGTACGCGGCGGCGGGCCGTTCGACGCCAACCCGCGGGTGCAGGGCTTCGCCTCCGGCCTGTTCACCGACCCCAACGGTGACGACGTGAACGGGTCCACGGCCGAGCAGCGGGCCCGGCTGCTGCGCCAGCACGACCTGATCAAGGTGGGGCTCACCGGCAACCTGCGCGGCTACCGCTTCACCGACTCGGCGGGCCGGCAGGTGACCGGCGCGCAGGTCGACTACAACGGCTCGCCCGCCGGCTACACCGCCGCGCCGGGGGAGGCGGTCACCTACGTCGACGCGCACGACAACGAGATCCTGTACGACGCGCTGGCGTACAAGCTGCCGCGGGACACCTCGGCGGCGGACCGGGCCCGGATGCAGGTGCTGGCGCTGGGCACGGTGGTGATGGGCCAGGGGCCCGGATTCGTCACCACGGGCACCGAGCGGCTGCGCTCGAAGTCGCTGGACCGCAACTCGTACAACTCGGGGGACTGGTTCAACCAGATCCGCTGGGACTGCGCCCAGGGCAACGGGTTCGGCGCCGGCCTGCCGCCCGAGCAGGACAACCGGGACAAGTGGCCGTACGCCAAGCCGCTGCTGGCCGACCCGGCGCTGGTGCCGGACTGCGCGGCGATCGACCTGGCCGACGCTCGCTACGCCGAGCTGCTGAGGATCCGGGCCTCCTCGCCGGTCTTCGGGCTGACCACGGCGGAGCAGGTGCAGAAGCGGGTCGCCTTCCCGCTCTCCGGCGCGGGGGAGACCCCCGGTGTGCTCACCATGACGCTGGACGGTCGGGGCCTTGACGGGCGGTGGAAGTCGGTGACGGTGGTCTTCAACGCCACGCCGGAGACGGCGCGGCAGCGGCTGACCGGGCTGCGCGGGGCGGACGTGGCGCTGCACCCGGTGCTGCGGGCCTCGGCGGACGAGTCGCTGCGGACGGC
Source organism: Micromonospora sp. DT62 (assembly GCF_049847285.1). Classification (NCBI taxonomy): domain Bacteria; kingdom Bacillati; phylum Actinomycetota; class Actinomycetes; order Micromonosporales; family Micromonosporaceae; genus Micromonospora; species Micromonospora sp. DT62. Next base: position 219,629 of record NZ_JBNCOB010000006.1, on the reverse strand, counting down.
CTCGTTCGACCGGGCCAGTGGCACGTTCACCGTGCCGGCCCGCAGCGTGGCGGTCTTCGTGCAGCAGTAGCCCGCGACGTGGACCGGCCCCCTTCCGCGAGGCGGAAGGGGGCCGGTTCGGCGTTCGGTGTCCGGAGCGGCCGGAGGGGCCGCCCGTCAGCCGAGGGCGATCAGCCGAAGCAGTTCTCCACGGGGGAGGGGCTGCCCAGGCAGTTCGTCGGCTTGTTGCCCTTGATCGCGGACTTGTCGTCCACGTTCACCTCGCCGCCGAAGTTGAACACCCCGCCCGGCCGGAACCTGGAGACGTTGTCCGCCACCTTCGTGTCGTGCAGGTTGACCCGGCCGAAGACGTTGAAGATGCCGCCGCCGGTGCCGATCGGCCCGACGGCCTGGTTCCCGACGATCTCGCTGTCGCGGAACGTGACCTCGCTGGCGAAGTTGAACACGCCGCCGCCGAAGAAGGCCGCGAAGTTCTCCTTGACCTCGGTCTTCTCCGCCGTGACGTGGGCGCCGAAGGCCAGGGCCAGGCCGCCGCCGACACCGGCGGTGGTGTTCTTGGCGATCGTCACCTTGTGCAGGTGCAGCTGGCTGTCGTCCGCCGCAGCGATGCCGCCGCCCGCGATCAGCGCGGTGTTGTCGAGGATCCTGGAGTACTTGATGGTGGTGTTGCCCTCGATGTCGAGCAGGCCACCGCCGAAGCCGATCGTGTGGTTGTTGCTGATGTCGGTCTTGTCGATCCAGACGGTTCCGCCGTCGACGTCGTCGCGGAAGATGCCCGGGGCGCCGTTGGCGATGCCGCCGCCGCCGATCCCGGCCTTGTTGTACTTGACGTGGGACTCCTCGACCTTGAGCACCCCGGCGTTCAGGATGCCGCCGCCGAAGAAGAAGGCGGTGTTGTCGGCGACCGTGGTGTGGCGCAGGCTGATCTTGCCGAAGTTGGCGATGCCGCCGCCGCTGCCGCCGGCCTGGTTCTCGACGATGTGGCTCTTCTCGATGTCGGCGGAGCCGCCCGGCTGCACCAGGATGCCGGCGCCGTCGTTGGCCTCCGGCTCCTCCAGCACGCTGGCGCCGGCCTTGGCCGCCGCGGCCTTCGCCGCCGCGGCACCCTTCGGCTCGGCCTGGAGCAGCGGCAGGTACGGCTTGCCGGCCTTGGCCGCCTCGGTGGCCTCGACCGAGTTCGAGTACCGCGACCACACCGTCTCCGCCGAGACCGTCTCCGCCATCTTCCGCTCGAGGGTCTGGCCGTTCTTGATGGTCAGGCCCTTGAGGGTGAGGTGGCCGCCGCTGCCGACGTTGAAGATGCGGAACTGCTCGGCGGTGGCGTCCCGCACGATCTTGGTGTCGTGGCCCTTGAGCGTGATGGGCTGCTCGATCACCGGCAGGCCGTTGCCGTAGTAGTCGTGCCGGGTCAAGGTGTACGTGCAGTCCTTGGCCAGCTCGAACACGCCGCCGTGGTTGGCGTTGGCGTACACGATCGCCTGGATCAGCTTGTCGGAGTCGCAGGGCACCTCCTTCCCGCGATCCTTGTGGTCCTTGTCCCGGTCCCGGCCCTCGCCTTCGCGGCCTTCCTCGCCCTCGCGGCCCTCCTTCTCGCGGTCCGCGTCCTGGTCGCCATCCATGCTGACCTGAGCGGTGGCCCACTTCAGGCCGTCCGCACCTACCGCGCCGGCGCCGGTGGCCACGCCCACGGCGGCGAGGCTGACCACGCCGGTCAACCCGGCCACACCACTGGCGAGCCAGAGCTTGCGGCGACGCTTGGGCGCCGCCGGCTGCTCGGAGTCGTTGTTCGTTAGGTAGTTGGACATCGGAGCTCTCTGCCCTCTCCTCGTACCAGACAGGGTCGCAGCGCCACAGGCGAGCGTCCCCTGCTACAAATCGGTTGTAGCTCCCGAACTAGACAATATGAGAATCTTCCTCGCCTCGCGGCCATATGCGAAATAACCCCGCATTAGGTTCGGAGTGCCCCCTGCCCGGTGCGGACGGCCCGCGCCGGCCCATCCACCGCAGCGACGCCGGTAGGGGAGTCCGCAGGAGAACGGGTGCTCCCGGCGCGGAACAGCCCGTTCGGCGGAAGAACGGCCACGAGGGGGCCGGAAGGTGAGAGGGCTCCTCCGGCCGCCGGGGCGGCTCGTGGAGGAGCCCTCTCTCTATGTGGTGTCGCTCTCGGGTGTTCAGGCGAAGCAGCGGTCGGGGATGACCGTGCTGCCCTTGCAGTTCGTCGGCCGGTTGTCCTTAACGGCGGACTTCCGGTCGATGAGGACGCCGTCGTTGTTGGTGAAGATGCCACCCGGCGGCGCGGTGGCGACGTTGTGGACCACCTTCGTGCTGACCAGCTTCGTCCGGCCGAAGTCGTTCAGGATGCCGCCGCCCACCCCGTACTCGCCGACCGCCTGGTTGCCCAGCACCTCGCTGTCCCGCAGCGTGACGGTGCCTTCGTCGTTGTACAGGCCCCCGCCGCCCCCGCCTGCGGCGACGTTCTCCTTGATCACGCTGTGCTCGATCACGGCGTTGCTGCCTCCGCCGACGCCGACGCCGCCGGCCTCTCCGCCCGCGTAGTTCCTGGCGACCACGACCTTCTCCAGGGACAGCCTGCCGTCGCTGAAGGTGACCAGCCCGCCCGCGTCCGTGCCGGCGGTGTTGTCCGTGATCTCGCTCTGCGTGAGCACGATGTCGCCCCGGTTGTCGAAGACGCCACCGCCGATGAACGAGGTCCGGTTGTGGCTGATGCTGCTCTTCCACACCCAGACGGTGCCGCCGCCCACCGTCGTGCCGTTCGGGGTCGTGCCGTTGGCGATGCCGCCGCCGCCCAGCCGGGCGCTGTTCTTCGACACCGTGGACTCCTCGACCCGCAGCACCCCGACGTTGAAGATGCCGCCGCCGAAGCCGCTGGCGCTGTTCTCCTCGACCGCGGTGTGGCGCAGGTTGGTGGTGCCGAAGTTGGCGATGCCGCCGCCGTTCCAGCCGGCGTGGTTCTGCACGATCCTGCTGTGCTCGAGGTCGGCACGACCGCCCCGCTGGACCAGGACGCCCGCTCCGTCGGCGCCGGCGGGCGCGGCCGTCACGGTGCCGTCCGGCCGGGCCGTCGCGACGGCGCCGGAGCGATCCGTCGGAGCGGCCGGCAGTTCGGAGGTGGCGGTGGCCGGCCGCGTGGGCGCCGTCATCGCCGGTCGGGGGGCCGGTTCCGCCGGTTCCGCCGCGCCCTCCGTGCGCCCAAACGAGCTGACCGGTGCCGGGACGGTCTTCGCGGCGACGGTCTGCCCACCCGTGACGGTCACGTCTCTCAGCGTCAGGTGGCCGCCGCTACCGACGTTCAGGATCCGGAAGCGCTCGGCCTCGGCCGCCCTGACGATCCTGGTGTCCTCGCCCTTGAGGACGATCGACTCCTTGATCACGGGCAGGCCGTTGCCGTGCTCGCTGCGCGTCAGCTCGTACGTGCAGTGCCTGGCGAGTTTCAGCGTCGCGCCGTCGGTCCTGTTGGCGTGGGTGATCGCCTGGATCAGCCTGTCGGTGTCGCAGGGCACCTCCGTCACCCGACCGTCGTGTTCGCGGTCCTTGTCGCCGCTCCAGTCGCCACCCGACCAGTCGTTCTCGCCCTCGGCGGCGGGGTTGCCGCCGGCCTCGTCGTCGGCCTTGCCAGCGTCGTCGTCGGCTCTGCCAGCGTCGCTGACGTTCTGCTTCGGGGCCGACGCCTGGGCGTCGGAGAGCCGCTCGGAGTCGCCGGACTTGTCGTCGCGGGCGGCCAGGCCGCCCAGCGCCGCCAGGCCGACGACGCCGGTCAGTCCGGCCACCCCGGCAGCCAGCCAGAGTTTGCGCCGCCCTCGCATCGGTGTGCCCACGGGCGGGCCACCGTCAGGTCTCGTTACGTCATCGGACATCAGAGCCTTCCGCCCTTTCCTGCTCTCACGGGGACCGCACCACGCAAGACGGTGCGATCAGCCACAAATAGGGTTTGACCCTCTGCGGACCACCGTATGAGAACGATTCTCGCGATGGTGCGTTATCCGAGTAATCCACACATTCGCCTCACGTCGGCTGTCGCTCCGCAGCGGGCCGCTACCGGGTAGGGAAGCCACCTGGGCAGCACAAACACCCGCGGGTGCGCCGGATTGGCGACACCTCAGCGAATGCGCCCCCGCCTGCTGACCGGCGGCCGGCGCCACCAGGAGGGGCCCGCGCGTGAAGTCCCGGTGCGGCCCGGCCACCACCAGGACAAGGCCGTACGCGAAGCTCCGGCGCGGCCCGGGGCAGGCCGTCGTGACGACCCTCCCCGGGCGGCGCCGGAACGCGCGGTGGAGCGCTGGCTGTCCCCCGCTCAGCCGAAGCAGTTCGGAACAGGGGTCGGGCTGCCCTCGCAGTTCGTGGGCTTGTTCCGGATGATCACCGTCTCGTCGTCGACGGTGACTCCGTCGTTGTCCGTGGAGACGCCACCCGGCGCGAGGAGCGACGAGTTGTCGGTGATCCGTGACCTGATCACGGAGATCCTTCCGCCCTGGTTGTAGACCCCGCCCGCGACCTGCAGGTCCACGGCGACCCGGTTCCGGTCGACCTCGCTGTGGAAGATGACCACCTGGCCGCTGTCGTTGGCGATTCCGCCGCCGTTGCCCCGGGTCACGTTCTCGTTGACCTTGCTGTTCGAGATCGACAGTCCGCCGAAGACCGCGGCGAGGTTCGCGATGCCGCCGCCGTCACCGTCGGCGGTGTTGCCGCGTACGGTGCTGTGCTGCACGTACATCGTCCCCGCGTTGCGGATGCCGCCGCCGCTCGCACCGCTCTGGTTGCCGAACACGTGGCTGCGCTTGACGGTCATGGCGACGTTGGGGTTGCCGCCGCTCTGGATGCCGCCGCCCGAGCCCACGGCGGTGTTGTGCGAGATCGTGGTGTCGGTGACGACGGCGGAGGCGACGTTCTCCAGTCCGCCGCCGGTGTCGCCGCTCTGGTTGTGGCTCACCCGGACGTCCTCCAGGAAGAGCTGGCCGACGTTGCGGATCCCGCCGCCGCTGCCCACGGCGGTGTTGTCGGTGATCTCGCTGCCGTGCCCGCCGGCCTCGCGGTCGTCGCCCCTGTCGTCCTGCTCGTTGTCCCGGCCGGGGCTGCCCGCGTCCCGGGCGGCCGAGGCGCCGCCAGCGGCTCCCGCCGTGGCCCCGTCCCCGGCGACCGCCTTGCCGTCGGCGTCCAGCCCGGCGGGGGCTTTGGTGTCGGTGCCGTCGGTGTTGAGGCCGCCGGGGGCTTTGGTGTCCAGGCCGGCGGGGGCCTTCGTGTCCGTGCCCGCGGGATCCGTGGGCCCGGCGGGGGCTTCGGCGCCGGTGCTCGGGGCGGTGCGGCCGTCGGTCGACGGGGCTGTCCCGTCGGTGCCGCTGAGGTCGCCCGGGGTGGTGTCGTCGTGCCCCGTGTCGGCCGCGTTCTTCTCGCCGCCGGCGGGCTCCTTGCCCTTGCCGTCGGGGCCGGTGGCGCGCGTGGACAGGATCCGGGTGACGCCGAAGTTCGTGACGCCACCGCCAGCGCTGCTGCTCTGGTTTCCGGTGATGCGGCTGTCGAGGATGGTCGCCCTGCCGCCCGCCTGCACCAGGAGGCCACCGCCGCCCAGCCCGGGCTGGGCGAACCCGCCCTTGACCGTGAGGTCGTGCAGGGTCAGGTCGCCGCCGACCCCCACGTTGAAGATCCGGAAGGCGGCGGCGTTCGTGGCGCGGAGGACGGTGGCGTTCTCGCCCTTGATGGTCACCGGTCTGACGATCTCTGGCAGGCCGTTCCCGTCCCGGCTCAGCGTCAGCAGGTACGTGCAGTCGCGCGCGAGCTTGAGCGTCCCACCGTGACCGGCGTTCACCCGGTTGAGTTCGACGATCAGTCTGTCGGTGTCGCAGGGGACGTCCGTGACGTCCTGCTCCTTGTCGTTGCGTCCCTTCTCGTCCGGTCCCTTGCCGTCCGCTGCGGGGTCCTGTCCGCCGGAATTCATGCTGGCGGCCGCGGCGTCCACCCGGTCGTCCGGGCCCAGCGGTGCCTCAGCCTGCGCGGCCGCCTCGGTGAGCTGCCGGCCGGCCACGTTCCCGAGGCTGCCCGTCGCGGCTGCGCCCGGCAGCGTGACGACCCCGCTGGCCGCGAGGCCGACCGCGCCGGTCAGGCCGGCCACTCCGGTGGCGACCCACAGGACGCGCCGCTTCCGGCGACGCCCGGTCGGGCCCCCTGCCCCGGTTGCTTCGGACTGATTGGTTGACATGTGCTCTCACCCACATCTTTCGTATCCAACGGGCATGCACCGCCTTAGGAGGCGTAACCAGCCCTGAATCGGTTAGAAAGGTTCGGTGTCAACATAAGTGAACGGTCTTCGCGATGAGGATGAAAGTGAGAGATCCGCGCTTTCCGGGCGGTAAGCGACCGGATCCCGACGCAGCTCCGCGCGGCGGCAACGGCACCGTCGGGGGCCGGACGGCGAACAGCCCGGCCGCGACGGGGGTCGCGCCGGGCTGCGGCGAGGATGCGGGGTGTGGTCAGTCCGGCAGTCGCGGACCCGCCTCGCGCTGCTCGGCCAGCCAGGTCTCCACCTCGTCGGCGGCGCGCGGCAGCCCGGCGGAGAGGTTCACCGCGCCGGTCGCGGTGACCAGGATGTCGTCCTCGATCCGGATGCCGATCCCGCGCAGCTCCTCGGGAACCAGCTCGTCCTCCGGCTGGAAGTAGAGCCCGGGCTCGACGGTGAGCACGTAGCCCTCGCCCAGCGTGCCGTCCCGGTACTTCTCCTTGCGGGCGTTCGCGCAGTCGTGCACGTCGATGCCGAGCATGTGGCTGGTGCCGTGCAGCGTCCAGCGCCGGTAGACCGTCGACCGCCCGTCCATGGCCTCGTCGACGCCCACGGGCAGCAGACCCAGGTCGGACAGCGCCTGGGCGAGCACCCGCATCGACGCCAGGTGGACCTCCCGGAACGCCACGCCGGGGCGGATGGCGTCGATGCCGGCCTGCTGTGCGGCGTGCACGGCGTCGTAGACCTGGCGCTGGAGCGGGCTGAACCGGCCGTCGACCGGCAGCACCCGCGTGACGTCGGCGGTGTAGAGGTTGCGGTTCTCCACACCCATGTCCATCAGCAGCAGCTCGCCCGGCCGGGTGGCGCCGTGGTTGTGCACCCAGTGCAGGATCGTGGCGTGCTCGCCCGCGCCGACGATCGAGCCGTAGCCGACGTCGTTGCCGTCGTGCCGGGCGCGCAGCGCGAAGATCCCCTCCAGCAGCCGCTCCGACACGCCCCGGTCCGCCGGCAGTGCCCGGGCCACGTCCTCGAATCCCCGGACGGTCGCGTCGACCGCGTCCTGGAGCTGGGCGATCTCCCACTCGTCCTTGACCAGCTTCAGCTCCGAGATGGCGATCGCCAGCTCCCGGTCGCGGGCCGGCTGGCCCTCGGCGCGGTGGCCGTCGTACGGGCGCACAGCCGTGTCCACCCGTGCGTCGAAGCCGCGCAGCACCCGGGTACGCCCCGGTGCCAGGTCGGCCAGCGTCGCGTCCAGCTCGGTCAGGTCCGCCGTGGGCAGGCCCAGCTCGGCCGACTTCTCGGCCAGGGTGTGCCGCCGGCCCACCCACAGCTCGCCGTGCCGGCTGCGGAAGAACTCATCGGTCCGCCGCGACGACCGGGGCCGCATGTAGAGGGTGGCGTCGTGGCCCGACCCGTTGGGCCGCAGCACGAGCACCCCGTCCGGGTCGTGGTCACCGGTCAGGTAGGCGAAGTCGCTGCCCGGCCGGAAGGGATGGCCGGTGTCGTTGGCACGTACCTTCTCGCGGCCGGTGGGGATCACCAGGGTCTCGCCCGGGAAGGCCGCCGAGAGCGCGGCCCGTCGCCTGGCGTGGTTGGGCACCTCGGGCCGCGGGCCGACCGGCAGGGTGGCGTCCCGCCAGCCCTGCCGCATGAACGCCAGGAACGCCTCGGGGAAGTCCGGGTCGTGCGACCCGGTGCCGTCCGCCGGCCTGCTGTCGGTACGTCCCTCGGTCACGCTCCGCTCCCTCCGCCTCCCCATCGTCGCAGGTCAGGCGGTACCGCGTGGCGCGGCGGACGGATCGCGCCGGGACGGGCGGTGACCGGCGAGCCGGGCGGTGGGCGAGTGGGTCGCACGACGCTGTCGAGCTGAGTCGTTCGCGACATCGGGGATTGCCCGAATCGTCTACGACATCAGCTCGACAGCCTCCCGCACGCGCATCCGGTCGGCAGCGACCCGGAACCCGTGGAACATGCGGGCCGGGCAGCCTCGCGGCGTGGAGCCCAGCGGTGCCGCGACGCCCGCTCGGGCCGCGTGGAAAGATGGCGACCATGTGCGGACTCCTGGCCTTCTTCAGCGCGCGCGGCGACGCCGCCGCCCACCGCGACAACATCGCCGGGGCGTTGGAATGCCTGCACCACCGCGGACCGGACGAGACCGGTGTCGAGGTGGTCGGCGACGCCTCCGGCCGGTACGCGGACGGGGTGTTCGCGCACAAGCGGTTGGCGATCATCGACGTTGCCTCCAGCCAAGAGCCCCTGTCCTACGCGAACGGGCGCTACCTGCTGACCTTCAACGGCGAGATCTACAACTACATCGAGCTGCGCGAGGAGCTGATCCGGAGCTTCGGCGCGCAGTTCGCCACCGCCGGTGACGGCGAGGTGATCGTCGCCGGTTTCCACTACTGGGGCGAGCAGGTGCTCACCCGGCTGCGCGGCATGTTCGCCTTCGTCATCTGGGACCGGCAGGAACGCCGCGCGTTCGGCGGCCGGGACTACTTCGGCATCAAGCCGCTGCACTACCTGGAGACCGCCGACGGCCTCTACCTGGCCTCGGAGAAGAAGGCGCTGCTGCCCTTCGCGCACTCCAACTACCAGGGCGACGCCGGCATCGACACGGCCAACCTGAGCCACTACCTGACCCTGCAGTACGTGCCCGAGCCCGGCACCCTGCACAAGGGGATCAGCCGGATCGGCTCCGGCGAGTACCTGACCTGGACCCCGGGCGGGCGGATCGACGTGCGCCGGTGGTACCGGCCGGTGTTCCGGCCCACCCCGGTCGACGACGAGCAGCGGCTCTACCACGAGATCCGGGAGACGCTGCGGGAGAGCGTCCGGATGCACATGCGCTCCGACGTGCCGGTCGGCTCGTTCCTCTCCAGCGGCATCGACTCGACCGCGGTGGTCGCCCTGGCCCGGGAGTTCAACCCGAACATCCTGACCTTCACCGTCGGCTACGACGTCCCGGGCTACTCGGAGATCGACGTCGCCCAGGACTCGGCCCGCCACCTCGACGTGACGACCATCCCGACCAAGATCGGGCCGTACGACATGATCGAGGCGCTGCCGAAGATCGTCTGGCACCTGGACGACCCGGTCGCCGACCCGGCCCTGGTGCCCCTCTACTTCGTGGCCAAGAAGGCCGCCGAGCACGTCACCGTGGTGCTCTCCGGCGAGGGCGCCGACGAGTTCTTCGGCGGCTACACCATCTACCGTGAGCCGCTGTCGTTGAGCTCGGTCAACGGGCTGCCCGACGGGGTGCAGAAGGGGCTGCGGGCGGTCTCCAAGGCCATCCCGCAGGGCGTGAAGGGCAAGAGCTTCCTGGAGCGCGGCACCACCCCGATCGAGCAGCGCTACTACGGCAACGCCCGGATGTTCACCGAGGAGGAGAAGCAGCACCTGCTGCGCCGCTACGACCCCTCGGTCCGCTACACCGACGTCACCGCGCCCATCTACGCCGAGTGCACGGAACTCGACGACGTCACCAAGATGCAGTACGTCGACCTCTACACCTGGCTGCGCGGCGACATCCTGGTCAAGGCCGACCGGATCTCGATGGCGCACTCGCTGGAGGTGCGGGTGCCCTTCCTGGACCGGGCGGTCTTCGACGTGGCGTCCAGGATCCCGGTGGACCTCAAGCTCCCGCCCCGCTCCGACGCCACCAAGTACGCGATGCGCCAGGCGTTGCAGGGCGTGGTGCCGCCGGCCATCGTCAACCGCAAGAAGCTCGGCTTCCCGACCCCCACCCGGGTCTGGCTGCGCGGCGAGATGTACGAGTGGGCGCGGCACGTGCTGTCCACTTCCGGTGCCGGTGACCTGCTCGACCTGTCGTACGCGATGCGGCTGCTGGAGGAGCACAAGCGGGAGGAGGCCGACCACTCCCGCAAGGTGTGGACGGTGCTCATCTTCTGCATCTGGCACGCCATCTTCGTTGCCAAGACGCTCGACCCGGGCATCCAGCGCAACCAGTCCGCCCTGCTGACCAAGCCCGTGGTCGGCTCCATGGTCCGCTGACCGGCCACTGCAACCCAGTCCCCCGCGCCTGGCCACGCTGGCCAACGCTGTCGATCAAGAGGTTTGCGTCCCCGGCATCGTTCCCGGAGGACGCAAACCTCTTGATCACTTCAGGGGTCCGGTGTCGGGCCGGGGTCTCAGCGGCCGGAGCAGGTGACCGTGGGCAGGGTGTTGGTGCCGTTGGTGGTGGCGACGAAGCCGAAGGTCGTGGTGCCCTCCGGGGCTATCGTGCCGTTGTAGGGCGCGTTGGTCACGGTGACCGACGAGCCGGATGTGCTCAGCGTGCCGCTCCACAGGCTGTTGATGGTCTGCCCGCTGGGCCACGTCCAGTTGGCCGTCCAGCCCGACCAGGTCGACGAGCTGTGGTTCATGATCATGACCTCACCCTGGAAGCCGCCGTTCCAGGTGCCGACCACCTTGAAGACCGGCATGCAGTCCCCGCCGTGCGGCGGCGGCGTGGTCGGGTTCGGCGGGGGCGTCGTCGGGTTGGGCGGCGGGGTCGTCGGGTTGGGCGGGGGAGTGGTCGGGTTGGGCGGCGGCGTGCCGCCCGGGCCGACGCCGGTGACCTCGCCGTTGCCGCCGTCGAAGGTGACGTCCGAGCAGCCGAAGAAGTTCTCCTGGCTGTCGGAGCGCACCCAGCGCGAGTAGATGAGGTGCCGGCCGCTCTTGTTGGTGGGCAGGTTGCCGCTGAAGTAGTAGTGCCCGTCGTTGGTGCCGCTCGAGCCGCGCTGCGGCGGGTTGGTCACCGTCAGGAACGGCTCCTCCAGGTCGCTCCACGCCAGCGGACGGCCCGGGCTCCAGCTGTCCTTCGTGACGTAGAAGTAGAACGTGCCGGGGTGGTGGGCCCAGTTGCTGTAGCGGAACTCCATCCGGGCCCCGGCCGTCAGGTGGGTCAGCGGCCAGTCGGTGCGGGCCAGGTCGTAGCCGGCGAAGCCCGGGTTGCCGCCGCTGCACAGCTTGCCGTCCGGGATGAAGCCGACGGTCCGGCCGGCGGCGTCGGAGCGCAGCACGCTGAACCAGTTGTAGAGCGAGTTGGCCCCGCTCTGCGCCACGGCGGCGGAGCATGCCGGGTTGTTCGGCTTGATCTCGCCGGTGGACGAGAGGCCGTCCTTCCAGCAGAGGAAGGTGCGGCTGCCGGGGGCCATCGGGGTGCCGTGCGCGGCGGCGGGGTCGGGCCCCGCCGTCAGGACGACGGCGCCCGCGAGAAGGGTCGCGGCCGCGGTGAGCAACGCGGCCATACGCGATCGGTGGGACACGGGGGTTCTCCTCACTCGTGGGACGGGGGAGTCCCACGGGCAACGCGCGGGGTGGCAACACCGGCCGCCCCGCTGCGACGCGGGCAAGACGGTCGCGGCGGACGTGCCCCGGCGCGGATGGCCGGCGTACGTGCGCCGTCGGCGGCCCGACTCGCGGGCCGGTGCCCTCGCGTGGATGTGAACCCGGTGCCGGCGGCGCGGCAGCCCCCGCACCGCCCGGCAAGCGCCATCCCACCACGGGACGGTGACGAGGCGCAATAGCCGTTGCTCGATGTGTCAGTAGCGCACGACGAGGTGCTCCCGGCCGGGCGGCGGCTCGTAGGGCTCCGGCCAGAACTCGGTCACCTCGCGGACGAGACCGGCCTCGTCAAGGTCGAGGAAGCTCACGGCGGGAACCTCCTCGCCCGCGAGGACACAGGTGATCCAGACGGCGGCGTGCCGACCCGAGACGATCGCCCGGGTCACCGTGAGGTGCCAGCTGCCGGGATACTCCTGGTTGAGGCGCAGGAACGACTCCCGGCCCACGACCCGCTCGCGGGTCTGCGGCAGGTGGTAGACCACGTCGTCGGCGAGCAGCCGGCCGAAGGCAGCCCAGTCCCGCGCCTCCAACGTCGCCCAGTAGGCCGACACTACGGCTTCAGCATTCGTCATGGCGCGTACTGTGCCAGCCTGGTGCGACAAGATCGGTCGGCGCGCGGCGTGGACGGAGGACACCAATGGGTTACGCGGTGGTGCTCGGCGAGGCACTGGTCGACCTGCTCGACACCGAGCGTGACGGCGAGCCGGTCTACCGGCAGGCCGTCGGTGGCGGGCCGCTGAACGTGGCGGTCGCCGTCGCCCGGCTCGGCGGCGCGGTGCAGTTCGTCGGGTCGCTCGGCGACGACGTCCTGGCCGGGCGGATCCGCGACTTCCTGACCGGCGCGGGCGTCGGCCTGGCCGGGGCGGTCACCGTCGCCGCCCCGACCGCGCTGGCGGTGGCCACCTTCGCCGGCCCGGAGCCCGACTTCCGGTTCTACGGCGAGCCGCCCTCCTACGGCCTGCTCGGCCCCGACGACCTCGACGCCGACCTGGTGGCGGGCGCCGACGTCCTCTACTGCGGGTCGATCGTGCTGCTCCAGCCGCCGGCGCTGGCCGCCGCGCGCCGGGCCTGGGCGCTGGCGTCCGGGCTGCGGGTCTTCGACCCCAACGTCCGTCCCCGGCTGCTCGACGGGCCGACCGCGCTGGCCGGGCTGCGCGAGGTGGTGGCCGAGTTCGCCGCCGGCGCCCACCTGGTCAAGCTGAGCGCCGCCGACGCGAAGCTGCTCTACCCGGGCGAACCCGAGGAGGGCGTGGCGGCGTACCTGCGGGAACTCGGCGCGGGCACCGTGGTGGTCACCCTCGGCGCCGCCGGCGCGGTGGTCGCCGCCGCTGGCACCGATCCGGTACGCGTTCCCGCGCCGAAGGTCGCCGCGGTGGACGCCACCGGCGCGGGCGACTCGGTGATGGGCGCCCTCGTCGCGGAGCTGCTGGCCGGCGGCGAACCCGCCGACCCGGCGGGCTGGCACGAGCGGGTGGCGTTCGCGCTGCGGGTCGCCGGCCTGGTCTGCGAGTCACCCGGCGGCGCGACCGCCATGCCCACCCGCGCGCAGGTCCACGCCCGCTTCACCCGCTAGGCCGGCGTGCGGGCCCGCAGGGCCCGGACGGACCAGTCGAGCGCCGGCGCCAGGCTCTCGGGGGCCGGCCAGCCGTTGACCACGGAGAGCAGCCGCAGGTAACGCTCCCTGCGTGGGTCGTTCGCGGCCTCCAGCCTGGCCAGCAACCGGCACCGGAGAGTGACGTCCTCGGGGCGGCCACAGAGGTCCGCGTACCGGGCCATGACCGCGTCGACGACCGGGTCGGCCTCGGCCGAGGCCGGGTCGACGCCGGCCCGCCGGACCGGCTCGGTCTGGTCACGGACCATGGCGACGGGGTCGCGGCGGACGCCGCCGGTGCGGCTGTGGTGGGCGCGGTCGGCCGCGTGCTGCTCGGCCAGCCGCCGCATGCCCGCGCGGAATTCCGGGTCCCGGGACAGCTCGGCCAGTTCCACCCACGCCTCGACCTGCGCGACGTCGGCGTCGTCGGGCAGCTCGGGGGTCATCGAGCGCCTGATCCCGGCGAACCCGGGGTCGACGTCCAGCCCGCCGAAGGCCGCGTCGAGGAACTCGGCGACCAGGCGTCGCCGTTCGTCCTCGGAGAGTCCGGCCAGTCTGTGCACGAGTTCCATCTCCTCCGGGTCGGACCCGCGCCTGGCCACCACCGTCAGTACCGCCTGCCGCAGCCGCAGCGCTCTGACCTGCGTCGCCAGCGCCTCGGCGTGCGTCGCGGCGACCTCGGCGAGGGGGACCTCCCGCTCCACGACCCTGCGGATGGTGGCGAGGTCGAGCCCCAGCTCGCGCAGCGTACGCACCAAACCCAGGCGCACGACGGCCTGAACGCCGTAACGGCGGTGGCCGGTCGGGCCACGGTCGGTCGGCGGCACGATTCCCCGGTCGGAGTAGAACCGGACGGTCTTGACCGTCAGCCCGGTACGTCGGGCCAGCTCCCCGATCGAGTAGCGCGTGTCGCTGTTCATGCCCCCACCCTCGCGCCTCCCCCTAAGGGAGACGCAAGCTTCCCGCCGCCAGCGGTCGCCGGGCTGATCCGCCACGCCGCGCCCCGGCCGGGTCGGTCGCGGTCGCCGTCAGGCGGTGCCGTCGAGTTCGGCGTAGCCGCGGCGGGCGGCGTGCAGGGCGGGACGGGCGCCGAAGGGCGCCTCGGCGGCGACGCGCTCCGGCGGTGCGCCGCCGGTGTGCCCGGCGCGGATGAGCCAGGCCAGCTCGACGAGCTGGGCGTGCTGCGCGCGTACGAACGCCGCGTCGACCGGTTCGCCGTGCCCCGGCACGACCACCGTGGCCGGGGTGGTCATCCGCAGCAGCTCGGCCACCGTGTCGGGCCACTGCAACGGGTACGACTCCTCGAAGGCCGGCGGGCCACTCTGCTCCACCAGGTCCCCGGCGACGAGCACGTCGACGTCGGGCACGTGCACCACCAGGTCACCGGCGGTGTGCCCGCGACCGGGGTGGCGCAGCACCACCCGCCGGCCGCCCACGTCGAGCACGGTCTCGCTGTGCACGGTGTGCGTCGGCACCAGCAGCTCCGTCCGGGCCACCTCGGCGGCCAGCGTGGGGTGCGCGTCGCGCAGTTCCGCGTACGCCTCCCGGCGCAGCCGGTCCGGCTCGCGCATCGCCTCGGCGGCCAGCTCGTGGGCGTACACCGGGCGGGGCGGGTCGGCGGCGAGGGTCGCGTTGCCGAAGCAGTGGTCGAAGTGGTGGTGGGTGTTCACCAGCGTCCACGGATGGGGGGTGACCGCCCGGGCGGCGGCGGCCAGCTCGGCGGCCTGCCCGGCGGTGGAGAGCGTGTCGACCAGCAGCGCGGCCCCGTCGCCGACGACGAGCGTGACGTTGACGTGCAGCAGCGGCTCGCGCAGCACGTGCACCCCGTCGGCGACCCGCGTGAAGCGGGCGGTCACGACGACCGCGCGGCGCGTTCCACGAAGCGCTGCCGGTCGACCAGCACCCGCTCCACCCGGCCCTCGGCGACCGTCTCGTCGCCGTCGCTGACGCTGACCTCGAAGTACAGCCGCCGCCCCTCGACCGCGGTCAGCCGGGCCTGCGCCACCACCGTGCGCCCCACGGGGGTGGCCGCCCGGTGGTCGAGCTCGACCCGGGTGCCGACGGTGGTCGACCCGCCGGGCATCCGGGCGGCGGTGGCCGCCACCGTGGCGGCCTCGGCGAGGGCGAGCACCCGGGGCGTGCCCAGGACGGGCACGTCTCCGGAGCCGACGGCCTGGGCGGTGTCGGTGTCGGCGACGGTCAACTCCACCCGGGCGGTGAGGCCCGGGGTCAGCGCGGGCTCCGGCTGCTCCTGCATGGCCAAAGCCTAGACGAGGCGGGCGGCGGGCGGGGCGTGCGCGTCGGTCGCCCCACTGGCGCACACCGCCCCTGGGCGACGCCGAACCGCCGCACCCGGCCGCCGGTTCCGCCGCGCCCGAGAGGACGGCGCGGCCGGGGTGGTCGGCGTGGGCCGATGCCGCCCGCGCCGCTAACCTTGACCGCGATGTCTGTCGCGACCGACCCCCAGCCCCCCGCCCGGACCGAGCCACCCGCCGCACCCGACGGCGGGCGTCGTCGCGTGGTCGCGATGACACTCTGGGGGGTCGCCTTCGTCGCCGGCTGGCTCGGCATCGGCCTGCCGACCGACCCGGCGTACGCGTTCCTGTGGATCTGGGCGGGGACGATCGCCTGGAACAGCAGCCGGCCGTGGCGCAGCCACCTGCGCTTCGCGCGGGACTGGGTGCCGGTGGTGCTGCTGCTCGCCGTCTACAACCTGTCCCGGGGCTTCGCCGACAACGGCGCCACCCCGCACGCGTACGAGCTGATCGTCGCCGACCGGGTGATGTTCGGCTGGGCGACGGGCGGGCAGGTGCCGACGACCTGGCTCCAGGAGCACCTCTACCGGCCCGAGGTGCACTGGTGGGACGTCGCCGTCAGCTGGGTCTACTTCTCCCACTTCGTGGTGGCGCTGGCCGCCGCGGCGGTGCTCTGGCTGCGGGACCGGGGGCGCTGGGCGGCCTTCATGCGCCGCTGGGGCTTCCTGTGCGCCACCGGCCTGGTCACCTACTTCCTCTACCCGGCCGCCCCGCCCTGGTGGGCGGCGCAGAACGGGCTGCTGGAGGAGGTCGCGCGGATCTCCACGCGCGGCTGGAAGGCGTTCGGCATGCACGGCGCCGGGAACCTGCTCAACGCCGGGCAGATCGCCTCCAACCCGGTGGCCGCGATGCCGTCGCTGCACACCGCGTTCGCGCTCTTCGTGGTGCTGTTCTTCCTGCGGCAGACCCGCCGCCGCTGGTGGCCGCTGCTGCTGGCGTACCCGCTGGCGATGACGTTCACCCTCGTCTACTCGGGCGAGCACTACGTCATCGACGTGCTGGTCGGCTGGGCGTACGTCGGGATGACCTTCCTCGCGGTCGGCCTGGCCGAGCGCTGGTGGGCGGCCCGCAAGGCCCGGCGGGCCCCGGCGGACCCCGACCCCGACGCTGAGGCCGAGCCGACCGACCCGCCGGCCGCCGCCGAGCCGCCGCCGGTCACGGCCACCCGCTGAACCACCCGCGTTCGGACGGGCGCGGTCAGCCCGCCCGGCGGGCCGCGCGCGAGCGGGCCGTCAGCTCCGCCGCCAGGGCCCACGCCTCGGCGAGGTCCCGGTCCCGGGCGGCCGCGCCGGCGCCGCCAGCGGTGTCGGCGTGCACCGTCGCCAGCCGCAGCCGCCGCTGCGCCGGCCCCTGCACGACCCGAACGCTCTGGATCCGGGCGTACGGCACGAGCACCAACTGCCGGGTGAGCAGGCCGGAGCGGACGGCGAAGACCCGGTCGTCGAGCCCGGCGCCGAGCACGCCCCGGCTCAGCGGGTTGAGCCAGCGGGCCCGCGTCGGCGGCGGGCTCAGCGGCAGCGCGGCCAGCCGCACCCCCGGCAGCACCTCGGTCACGATCGCCTCGCCGGTCGCCACATCACCGACGGGGAGCAGCCGGTCCGGCCGGTTGCGCTCGTCGGCCTCGCCGGCGGAGTAGCCGGCCACCTCCAGGCGCAGCCGCAGCCAGCCCTTGACCCGCCACAGCAGCGGCCAGGTCACCCCGACGGCCTGCACCCGGTCCAGCGGCACGGTCTGCGCGCGGGTCTCCAGCAGGCCGTTGCGGATCCGCAGCGTGCCCTCGTCCCGGGCGAGCCGGAAGTTCCAGTCGTCGAGCACCCGCCGCACCGGTTGCAGCAGCACGCCGGCCATGGCGGTGAGGGTGCTCGCCACCGCGACGAACGACCAGGTGTCCTCGGAGAGGAACTGCGCCACCACGAACGCGACGCCGAACGGGATCATGAACGCCTGCGGGGTCAGCAGCTGGCTGACCAGCAGGTCGTTGTTGGCCACGGCGTGCAGGGGCCGGCCGGACGGTGGTGCCGGGGTCCCCGCCTGTCCCGCGGCCACTCCCGCCGGCGGCGCTCCCGGCTCGGCCGCGATCCGTCCGGCGAGGGCGAGCAGCCGCTGGCGCAGCGCGGTCGCCTCGGCAACGCTCAGGTAGGCCAGCGGCGCCTCGGTCTTGCCCCCGCCGACCACCTCCAGCCGCAGCTCGGCCAGGCCGGTGAGCTGGGCGAGCAGCGGGCGGACCACCTCGACGGCCTGGAGCCGCTCCAGCGGGATCGCCCGGGTCCGCCGCCAGAGGAGGCCCTCGTGCACCCGCAGCTCGCGGCCCACCACGTGGTAGCCGGTGTAGTACCAACTCACCACGGCCAGCACGGTGGCGCCCAGGGCCAGCACCACCGCCATCAGCGCGAACCAGCCGAAGCCGACCCGCGACAGCGTCGACCACGACAGGCCGGCGATCACCACGACCAGGGACTTGGCGCCGTGCAGGGCGGGACTGAGCGGGTGCAGCCGCTGCCGCGGCTCGGCGCCCCCGGGCGCCCCGGCGGACCAGCCCGGCCCCGGCGGGACGGGCCCGGCCGCCGAAGGCGGGAGGCCGGATCCGGCGTCGGGCCATGCCGTCTCCGGCGGTGCACCGGGCCCGGTCGGCTCCGGCGGGACGCCCGGCTCCGCCGGGGACGGTCCGGCGTGGTCCGTGTCCCGGGCGGCCGGGTCGCTCACAGGCCCTCCGCCCGGTCCTCGCCCAGCGCGGTGAGCCGGTCGCGCAGCCGGGACGCCTCCGCCGGGCGCAGCCCGGGCACCCGGGCGTCGCTCGCCGCGGCGGCCGTGTGCAGCTGCACGGTGGCGAGCTCGAACGCGCGCTCCAGCGGCCCCGCGCTGACGTCGACGAACTGCATCCGCGAGTACGGCACGATGGAGAGCCGCCGCACCAGCAGCCCGTGCCGGACCAGCAGGTCGTCCTCCCGCTCCGCGTAGCCCCAGGCCCGTACGGCGCGGACGATCGTCACGCCCCGCAGGACGCCGAACAGCAGCACCACGCCGAGTGCCGCGCCGAGGAAGCCGCTGCCGCTGAACGCCCAGCCGACGCCCAGCCCGAGGGCGAGGACGACCAGCACCAGCGCCAGGCGGATCAGCTCCACCCAGATCAGGTCGGACGAGATCGACTGCCAGCGGACGGTGTCCGGCCACGGCTCCAGGGGGCCCGCCGGCGGAAGGGATGGCGCCGGCGGCGGGCCGGCGGACCCGTCACTGCTCACCGGGGACATCCGTTGTGCGCGCTCACTCTTCGAGCGTAGGCGATCCGGGCGCCGGTACGACCTCCCGGAGGAAGCCACGGGCGTCGAGGAAGTCGCCGAGGGTGGCGCGGTGCGCGGTGCACGCGAGCCAGGTCTTGCGCCGGTCGGTGTCGTGCAGCCGGGGATTGTTCCACCTCAGCGCCCAGTGGGCGGGGGCACGACATCCGCGGGACGAGCAGACCAGCGGCTCGTCGGCGGGAAGGGGGCTGCTCATCCCGGCCAGTCTAGGGGCGGTGGCGGCACCGGAAGTTTGAGCGCCGGGCGGCCACGGGGGGAGCCGCCCGGCGACGGGTGAATGGTACACGCGCCGGGCCCGTCCCTGTCCACCCGTGAGCGGCGATTCCGTGCCGCGCGACGGCGTGGCGGGCCCGCGACCCGGCATCGGGGACGGGGCGGCGAGAATCGGCTTCTCCCCACCTCGGCACTCAGCCGGGCATGCGAGTCTTGATACGCACCACGCCGCGCGACAACCGATCATGCTGTGGAGGACCGGTGGCCCAGCCGACCACGCCCGACGCCCCGACGCCGAACGGGACGGGCCCGGAGACACCCGAGCCGGTGACCACGCCGGCCGAGGACGCGACCCTGCTCGAGCGGGCGCTGTTCGAGATCAAACGGGTGATCGTCGGGCAGGACCGGATGGTGGAGCGGATGTTCGTCGCGCTGCTCGCGCGGGGCCACTGCCTGCTGGAGGGCGTGCCGGGGGTCGCGAAGACCCTCGCGGTGGAGACCCTCGCGAGGGTGGTCGGCGGCTCCTTCGCCCGGGTGCAGTTCACCCCCGACCTGGTGCCCGCCGACATCATGGGCACCCGCATCTACCGGCAGTCGAGCGAGAAGTTCGACGTCGAGCTGGGTCCGGTGTTCGTCAACTTCCTGCTCGCCGACGAGATCAACCGGGCGCCGGCCAAGGTGCAGTCGGCGCTGCTGGAGGTGATGAGCGAGCGGCAGGTCTCCATCGGCGGCGAGAGCCACCGGGTGCCCGACCCGTTCCTGGTGATGGCGACGCAGAACCCGATCGAGCAGGAGGGGGTCTACCCGCTGCCCGAGGCCCAGCGGGACCGCTTCCTCATGAAGATCGTCGTCGGCTACCCGACCGACGCCGAGGAGCGGGAGATCGTCTACCGGATGGGGGTCGCCCCGCCGCAGCCGGCGCCGGTCTTCACCACCGGTGACCTGATCGCCCTGCAACGCAAGGCGGACCAGGTCTTCGTGCACAACGCCCTGGTCGACTACGCGGTCCGGCTGGTGCTGGCCACCCGCGCCCCGGCGGAGCACGGGATGCCGGACGTCGCCCAGTTCATCCAGTACGGCGCCAGCCCGCGCGCCTCGCTCGGCCTGGTCCGGGCCACCCGCGCGCTGGCGCTGCTGCGCGGCCGGGACTACGCCCTGCCGCAGGACGTGCAGGACATCGCGCCGGACATCCTGCGCCACAGGCTCGTGCTCAGCTACGACGCGCTCGCCGACGACGTGCCCGCCGACCACGTGGTGCACCGGGTGATGTCCACCATCCCGCTGCCCTCGGTCGCGCCCCGGCAGCAGGCCACCGCAACGCCGACCACCGCGCCGCCGGGCGCCGGGTGGCCCGGGCAGCGCCCGTGACCTCACCCGCCCGTCGGCCTGCCGACGTCCCCTCCGACCGCACCGAGGCCGTCCTGTCGCGGCTGCAACTGATGGTCACCCGCAAGCTCGACGGCCTGCTCCAGGGCGACTATGCCGGCCTGCTGCCCGGGCCGGGCAGCGAGGCGGGGGAGTCCCGGGAGTACCGCCCCGGCGACGACGTACGCCGGATGGACTGGCCGGTCACCGCCCGCACGACGATGCCGCACGTCCGGCGTACGGTGGCCGACCGGGAGCTGGAGACGTGGCTGGCGGTGGACCTCTCGGCGAGCCTCGACTTCGGCACCGGCCGGTGGCTGAAGCGCGACGTCGTGGTGGCCGCCGCGGCGGCGCTGGCCCACCTGACGGTCCGGGGCGGCAACCGGATCGGCGCGGTGATCGGCAGCGGCGGCGGCACGAGCGCGCCGGCCCGCCGGTGGCGCGCCGCGCCGCCGGTCGCCGGCCCGGACGTCTACACCCGGCTGCCCGCGCGCTCCGGACGCAAGGAGGCCCACGCGCTGCTGCGGGCGATCGCCGGCACCGAGATCCGCCCCGGGCGCAGCGACCTGGGCACGCTTGTCGACATGCTCAACCGGCCGCCCCGGCGGCGGGGCGTGGCGGTGGTCATCTCCGACTTCCTCGCCCCGCCGGAGCGGTGGTCCCGGCCGCTGCGTAAGCTGCGCGTCCGGCACGACGTGGTGGCGATCGAGGTGGTCGATCCCCGGGAGCTGGAGCTGCCCGACGTCGGGGTGTTGCCGGTGGTCGACCCGGAGACCGGCGAGCTGCACGAGGTGCAGACCGCCGACCCGCGGCTGCGCCACCGCTACGCCGAGGCGGCGGCCGCCCAGCGGGCGGAGATCTCCGCGGCGCTGCGCGGCGCCGGCGCGGCCCACCTGCGACTGCGTACGGACCGAGACTGGCTGCTCGACATGGTGCGTTTCGTTGCCGCGCAGCGGCACGCGCGCACCAGGGGGACGACACGATGATCCGCTTTCTGCAACCGTGGTGGCTGCTGGCCGTGCTGCCGGTGCTCGCCCTCGCCGCGCTCTACGTCTGGCGGCAGCTGCACCGCCGGGCGTACGCGATGCGGTTCACCAACGTGGACCTGCTGCGCACCCTGGCGCCGAAGGGGCTGGGCTGGCGGCGGCACGTGCCGGCCACGGCGTTCCTGCTCTGCCTGCTGGTGCTGGCGACCGCGCTGGCCCGCCCGTCGGTCGACACCCGGGAGCCGTTGGAGCGGGCCACCGTGATGCTCGCCATCGACGTGTCGCTGTCCATGCAGGCCGACGACGTGGCGCCGAACCGGCTGGAGGCGGCGCAGGAGGCGGCCAAGCAGTTCGTCGGGGAGCTGCCGGAGAGCTACAACCTGGGGCTGGTCTCGTTCGCCAAGTCGGCGAACGTGCTGGTGCCACCGGGCAAGGACCGGGACGCGGTGACCAGCGCGATCGACGGGCTGGTGCTGGCCGAGGCGACGGCGACGGGCGAGGCGGTCTTCACCTGCCTGGAGGCGATCCGGTCGGTGCCGGCCGACGGCGCGGCGGGGATCCCGCCGGCCCGCATCGTGCTGCTCTCCGACGGGTACCGCACCTCGGGCCGGTCGGTGGAGGAGGCGGCCGCCGCCGCGCAGGCGGCGAACGTGCCGGTCTCCACCATCGCCTTCGGCACCGACTCCGGGCAGGTGGACATCGGCGGCCAGCTGCAACGGGTGCCGGTGGACCGGCTGGCCCTGGCCGACCTGGCCGAGGCCACCGAGGGCTACTTCTACGAGGCAGCGTCGGTGAGCGAGCTGAAGCAGGTCTACCAGGACATGGGCAGCTCGATCGGGTTCCGCACGGAACCCCGCGAGGTCACGCAGTGGTACGCGGGGGTGGCCCTGCTGCTGGCACTCTGCGCGGGGGCCCTCAACCTGCTGTGGTCCTCGCGGATGCTCTGACGCGCGGGGTGCGGGCGACCGTCGGTCGGTGCGTGCCGTCGCCGGCGGCCGGGCGCGTCCCGTCGGTCGGTGCGTGCCGTCGGTCGGTGCACGGCAGGGTCGGTGGTCGGTGCGCGGCGCCGCCGGTGGTCAGTGGGCGGCGCCGCCGGCGAGGACGAAGACGACGGCCACCCAGACGGCGGCGAGGGTGAAGCCCAGCGGGGCGACGTAGCGGCTCATGGACGGCTCCGGGCGGCGACTGGACGGTCCGCGCGTGCGGGGGCGGACCGCAGAGGGGTGGGTCGGGACGCGCACACGAAGTCGTGACCGGGCGGCTCCCGGCGCGGCGCGGCCGACCGGCGCGGGGGCCGGTGACCGGGCGGGACGGGGAGCGGAGCTGGGTCAGCTCACCTGCTGAGTCGTGGCTCAGCGGGGCTGACGTTCGGCCCGGCCACGACTGGGAGGATCGCTATCTCGCACAGCGATCACCTCCTGCGGTCGGCGGGGCCCGGAAGCGGACCGCACGGCCCGCAAACGCGGATCATCGTACACCCGCCGGTCGCCGTCGCCGCACTCGGCCGAGCGGCCGGACGGACCTCGGCCGAGGGGCGCGCCGCATCGCCGGCGGGGGCGGGGCAGGGGCCGGTGCCGGGCGACGCCGCGCCGGCCCGGACGTGCACGGCGTTAGCGCTTACCTGCCGGTAACGCCTAGGCTCCGACCGACCGGGAGATCACTGAACTACAGGGGGAACCGTGGCCCGTACCGTCCTGGTGACCGGCGGCAACCGGGGGATCGGCCTGGCCATCGCGCAGGCCTTCGCGAAGCAGGGCGACCGGGTGGCGGTGACCCACCGCAGCGGCGAGCCACCCGAGGGGCTGTTCGGGGTCCGCTGCGACGTGACCGACTCCGCGTCGGTCGACGCGGCGTTCACCGCGATCGAGGCCGAGCTGGGGCCGGTGGAGGTGCTCGTCGCCAACGCCGGGATCACCGACGACACGCTGCTGCTGCGGATGTCGGAGGAGCAGTTCACCCGCGTGCTGGACACCAACCTGACGGGCGCGTTCCGGTGCGCCAAGCGCGCCTCGGGCAAGATGCTGCGCGCGAAGTGGGGCCGGATGATCTTCATCTCCTCGGTGGTCGGCCTCTACGGCGGCCCCGGCCAGGTCAACTACGCGGCGAGCAAGGCCGGCCTGGTGGGCGTGGCCCGCTCGATCACCCGCGAGCTGGGCAGCCGCAACATCACGGCCAACGTGGTCGCGCCCGGCTACGTGGAGACCGACATGACCGCCGGCCTGCCCGAGGACCGCAGGACCGAGTACCGCAAGGCCATCCCCGCCAACCGGTTCGCCCAGCCGGACGAGATCGCGGGCGTGGTCACCTGGCTGGCCGGCGACGCCGCCGGCTACGTCTCCGGCGCCGTCATCCCGGTCGACGGCGGCCTCGGCATGGGCCACTGACAAGCGGTCACTGAGAACTACGGAGGAATCCCTGCATGTCCGGACTGCTCGCCGGTAAGCGGCTGCTGGTCACCGGCGTCATCACCGACGCCTCGATCGCCTTCTCGGTGGCGAAGCTCGCCCAGGAGAACGGGGCGCAGGTCGTGCTCACCGGCTACGGCCGGCTCTCCCTGGTGGAGCGGATCGCCAGGCGACTGCCCGAGCCCGCCCCGGTGATCGAGCTGGACGTGACCGACGCCGACCATCTCGCCGGGCTCGGCGACCGCGTGCGCGAGCACGTCGACGGCCTGGACGGGGTGGTGCACTCGATCGGCTTCGCCCCGCAGAGCTGCCTCGGCGGCGGCTTCCTCGATGCCCCCTGGGAGGACGTGGCGACCGCGCTGCACGTCTCCACGTACTCGTACAAGTCGCTGGCCATGGCGGCGCTGCCGCTGATGTCCGCCGGCGGCGCGGTGGTCGGCCTGACCTTCGACGCCACGAAGGCGTGGCCCGTCTACGACTGGATGGGCGTGGCCAAGGCCGGGCTGGAGTCCGCCTCCCGCTACCTGGCGCTGCACCTGGGCAAGCAGGGCATCCGCAGCAACCTGGTCGCCGCCGGGCCGCTGCGGACCATCGCCGCCAAGTCGATCCCCGGCTTCGATCAGTTCGAGGAGGCCTGGGCCGAGCGCGCGCCGCTGGGTTGGAGCCTCACCGACCAGGAGCCGGCGGCGCGGGCCTGCCTGGCGCTGCTGTCCGACTGGTTCCCGGCCACCACCGGCGAGATCGTGCACGTCGACGGCGGCTACCACGCCATCGGCGCCTGACGTGTGAGGAAGGGCCCCCTGCAATCGCATTCTGTACAGCAGGGGACCCTTCCTTGCAGCCGGGACCAGGGGGCCGCCGCCGGCGGGGACGGCCACGGGGAAGAATGGGAGCCATGGCGTACGACGCGGTGGTCCTGGTGTCCTTCGGCGGACCGGAACGGCCCGAGGACGTGATGCCGTTCCTGCAGAACGTGACCCGGGGGCGGGGCGTGCCGCCGGAGCGGCTGGCGGAGGTCGCCGAGCACTACCAGCACTTCGGTGGCGTCTCGCCGATCAACCAGCAGTGCCGGGAGCTGCTCGCGGCGGTCCGGGAGGACTTCGCCGCCAACGGCGTCGACCTGCCGGTCTACTGGGGCAACCGGAACTGGGACCCGATGCTCGCCGACACCGTGGCGCAGATGCGCGACGACGGCGTCACCCACGCCCTGGCGTTCGTGACCAGCGCCTTCGGCGGCTACTCCTCCTGCCGTCAGTACCAGGAGGACATCGCCGCCGCCCGCGCGGCGGTCGGCCCCGACGCCCCGCTGATCGACAAGCTCCGCCAGTTCTGGGACCACCCCGGCTTCGTCGAGCCGCACGCCGACGCGGTGCGGACGGCGCTCCGCCGCCTCGACCCGGCGAAGCGGGACGGCACCCGGCTGGTGTTCACCGCGCACTCGGTCCCGAACTCGATGGCCGCGAACGCCGGCCCGCACGGCGGCCGGTACGAGGCGCAGCTCACCGAGGTCGCCCGGCTGGTCCACGCCGCGGCCGCCCCGGACCTGCCGTGGGACCTGGTCTGGCAGAGCCGCTCCGGCCCGCCGCAGGTGCCGTGGCTGGAGCCGGACGTCAACGACCACCTCCGTACGCTGGCCGGGGCCGGCACCACCGGCGTGGTGGTCAGCCCGATCGGGTTCGTCTCCGATCACCTGGAGGTGGTGTGGGACCTGGACACCGAGGCGCGGGAGACGGCCAGGCAGCTCGGGCTGGACTTCGTCCGGGCCGCCACCCCCGGCACCGACCCCCGGTTCGTGGCGATGGTGCGCGAGCTGGTCCGCGAGCGGACCGACCCGGACGGGATTGGCCTGCGCCGCCGCCTCGGCGAGCTGCCCATGTGGGACACCTGCCCCACGGTGTGCTGCGTCCCGGCGCGCCGCCCCACCGCCGCCGCGGAAGCCGGGGATCCGGCCTCCTGACCGCCGCGCCGGCCCCGCCGGCGGACTCGACAACCCCTGGAACGAGTGACGATGCAGGACCGCAAGCCGGTGGAGAGCTGGCTGACCGACATGGACGGCGTGCTGGTGCACGAGGGCCAGCCCGTGCCCGGGGCACCGGAGTTCGTCTCCCGGCTGCGCGCCTCCAGCAAGCCGTTCCTGGTGCTCACCAACAACTCGATCTACACGCCCCGCGACCTCACGGCCCGGCTGAGCCGGATGGGTCTCGACGTGCCGGAGCAGGCGATCTGGTCCTCCGCGTTGGCCACCGCCCAGTTCCTGGCCGACCAGCGCCCGGGCGGCACCGCGTACGTGATCGGGGAGGCCGGGCTCACCACGGCGCTGCACGCGGTCGGCTACGTGCTGACCGACTTCGCCCCGGACTACGTGGTCCTGGGCGAGACCCGCACCTACAGCTTCGAGGCGATCACCAAGGCGGTCCGGCTGATCAACGACGGGGCCCGGTTCATCTGCACCAACCCCGACGTGACCGGCCCGTCGGTGGAGGGCGCGCTGCCAGCCGCCGGCTCCGTCGCCGCGATGATCTCCAAGGCGACGGGGATCGAGCCGTACTTCGTCGGCAAGCCCAACCCGATGATGATGCGCTCGGCGCTGAACACGATCAACGCGCACTCCGAGACGACCGCGATGATCGGCGACCGGATGGACACCGACATCCTCTGCGGGCTGGAGGCCGGGCTGGAGACGATCCTGGTGCTGACCGGCATCAGCAGCCGCGCCGAGGCGGAGCGCTACCCGTACCGTCCATCGCGGATCGTCAACTCCGTCGCCGACCTGGTCGACGAGATCTGACCGGCGCTCAGGGCCGCAGCGGGGCGTTGCAGGCGGCCACCAGCGCCTGCCGGCAGGCGGTGGTCAGCGGGCGCAGCGCGGCGTCGCGCTGCTGAGCCTCGTAGTTGTTGATCGCGCCGCCGGGCGCCGCGTGCCCGGCCAGCGCGAGCACCCGATCGAGCACGGCGGCCCGGGCGAAGAGCCGCCGGGCCCGGGGGTCGAACCCGGGCGGCAGGTCGGTGGCGCCGTCCGGCCGGCGCAGCGCCTCCAGCGCCCCGGCCAGCTCGGGTCGCCACTGCGCGACGTCCAGCCGGGTCAGCGCGGCGGTCGTGTCGGCCAGGGCCACCGCCAGCTCCGCCTCGGCCTCGGCCGCGCCGGGCAACGCGAGGGAGGCGGCCGGGGCGTCGGCCGGCAGCGGGTAGACCCGCCAGAGGACCGTCTCGAAGGTGTCGCCGGAGCCGGACGTGTGCGTGCGTACGTGCGGGATGAGCCCGAGGCACCCGGCGACGACCGCCTCGCCGGCGACCAGCGCCGCGCCGGCGAAGTCGCCCGGCCCGGGCAGCCCGCGCGGGTCGCCGGGCGCGGGCAGCACGAGCCGGATCTCGTCGGGCGAGAGCTTCGCGAGGGTGGGTAGCGCCTGGGGCAGGGGAACGTCGGTCCAGGTGCCGGGCGCGTCGGCGACCAGGTGCTCCTCGTCGCCGGCGATGGCGTCGGCGAGCTCGTCGAAGGGCACCAGCCCGGCGCGCCACGCGCGCACCCAGGCCACGAACCGGCTGGACCGGCGCGGTGTGAGAGTGGCCGCGCCCGCTGCGGGGGTGGACATGCCGAAAGGGTACGTGGTCACCGCCGCCCCTGTCTCGACTGCCGCTCCGACTGTCCGCCGCCCCGCTGATCATGCGCCCCCCGTCCCGTCGATCATGGAGTTGTGGTGGGCGGGTCGTCGACCTCTGCCCCTTTCGCGGGGCACCACAACTGCATGATCGCCGCGGCGAGGGCGGCGGGGGCGGGCGGCGTGTCGGGTGCGGGGGGCGGGGTGGGAGGTTAGCTTGATCGGCATGGGGCGGTACGCGGACGATGTGCTGGCGGGGGACTGGCGGCGGCGGAAGGTCACGCCCGAGGTGGACGCCGAACCGGACCTCGTGGTCGAGGACGCCGACTCCGGCTTCTGCGGGGCGGTGGTCGGCTTCGAGGCCGGCGCGGTGGTGCTGGAGGACCGGCACGGACGCCGGCGCAACTTTCCGCTGCTGCCGGCGGCGTTCCTGCTCGACGGGCGGCCGGTGACGCTGCGCCGGCCGACCCGCGCCCCGGTGCCGGCCGCCCGCCGCCGCACCGCCTCCGGCTCGATCGCCGTCGACGGCGTACGCGCCCAGGTCGCCAGGGCCAGCCGGATCTGGGTGGAGGGCATCCACGACGCCGCCCTGGTCGAGCGGATCTGGGGCGACGACCTGCGCGTCGAGGGTGTCGTGGTGGAGCCGCTGGACGGCATCGACGCGCTCGACGCCGAGGTGCGCGACTTCGCCCCCGGCCCCGGCCGCCGCCTCGGCGTGCTCGTCGACCACCTGGTCGCCGGCTCCAAGGAGAGCCGGATCGTCGCGAAGGTGACCTCCCCGTACGTGCTGGTCACCGGGCACCCGTACGTCGACGTGTGGCAGGCGGTCAAGCCGGCGGCGCTGGGCATCCGGGCGTGGCCGGTGGTGCCGCCGGGACGGCCGTGGAAGGAGGGCGTCTGCGCCGCGCTCGGGGTGGCCGAGCCGGCGGACATGTGGCGGCACATCCTGTCCCGGGTCGACAGCTTCGCCGACGTGGAGACCCCGCTGATCAACGCGATGGAACGCCTGATCGACTTCGTCACCGAGCCGGCCTGAGCCCGGTCGCCGACGGGCCCGGCCCGTCGGCGACCGTCGACCCTCAGGGCTCCTGGTCGGGGGTGCGGGTGAAGACGAAGGTGGCGATGTCGAGCGCCACCGCCCGCCCCGACCCGTCGCGCAGCACCGACAGGATCTCGCCGTTCTCCGGGCCGGAGCGACCCCGCCAGCGGTCCGGTCCCTCCGGGACGAACACGCTGACCCGCTCGCCGCGCACGTAGCCGACCAGCTCGCCCCTGGCCGCGTCCCAGGTGAGGTCGAGCGACGCCCCCATCCACCACCAACGACCGGTCACCTCGTCGACCTCGGCGGGCGGGGGAGCGGCGGCGGGCCGCCAGGGCTGCGGGAACGCCGGCTCGGCGTCCAGGACGGTGGTGAGGATCCGTAGCGCGAGCCCACCGATCCCGCCGGTGCGGAAGCCGTACGAGTTGGCGAAGCCGATCACGCCGGTGCGGGACGGGCGGTGCACCGCCAGGGCGGCCACGTAGCCGGGCATCGAGCCGCCGTGCCCGGCGTACACCCGCTCGCCCTGCCGGTAGAGCTCCAGCCCGAGGCCGTGCCCGCCGGTCCACGAGTCGACGTCGCTGATCGACACGGGGACGCACATCTCGGCCAGCGTCTCCGCCGCCAGCACCTGCGGCGCGGGGTCGGCCAGGAAGGCCGCCCACCGGGCCAGGTCCTCGGCGGTCGACCAGAGCTGCCCGGCCGGGGCCATCGCCCCGGTGTCGGTACGCGGCTCCTCCCGCAGCGTGTCGTGCCAGGGGTGCACCACGTAGCCGCGGGCGAACGGCTCGGTGGCCGCGTACGTGGTGCGGCGCATGCCGAGCGGCTCCAGCACGCGCTGGCGGAGCAGCTCGGCCCAGGGGGTGCCGGTGATCCGCTCCAGCACGCCGCCGAGCAGCCCGTACGCCAGGTTGGAGTAGTGGTAGACCCGGTGCGGGGGATAGGCGATCTTCTCGGCGCTCACCCCGGCCAGCAGGGTCGCCAGGTCCCCGACCTCGGCGCGCTCCCACCACTGCCCGTCCGGCTCGCGGCGCAGGCCGCTGGCGTGGCCGAGTAGCTGCCGCAGGGTGAGTGTGCCCACACCGGTGCCGGGCAGGTGCTTCTCCAGCGGGTCGTCCAGGGCCAGCCGGCCGGCGTCGCGCTCCTGCATGACCAGGGTGGCGGTCATGGTCTTGCTGATCGACCCGAGGCGGTACTGGAGGTCGGCGTCGGGGCGCGGGTGCTCGCCGGCGGTGGCGAGGTGGGTCAGCGCGCCGTCCCGCACCACGCCGATCAGCAGCGACGGCGTACGGCCGGCGGACTGCGCCCCGGCGACGAGGGCATCGACCTGGCGGGTGGTCTCGGGCAGCAGGGACACGGGCTCTCCTCGGGGGATTCCGGTGCCGTCGGGGTGGGCCGCCGGCGTGCCGCCGAGCTTACTGATCTTCGCGGGTGGGCTCCACGTGCTTTGACGTGTCACGATCGGGGGGTGGACGCCGTGTTCTGGATCGTGCTGGGTGTCGTTCTGGCGGTCGCTGAGATCTTCACGACGACGCTGTTTCTGATCATGTTCGCGGTCGGGGCCCTGGCCGCCGCGGGAGCGGCGGCGCTCGGCGCCCCGGTCGAGGTGCAGGCGATCGTCTTCGCCGGCGTGTCGGCGCTGACGGTGCTGGGCGTGCGGCCCACGCTGCGCAGGCACCGCCGCTCGGCGCTGGAGAGCGGCGAGCAGCCGTTCGGCGTGGAGGCGATCGAGGGCAGCACGGCGCTCGTGCTGGAGCAGGTCGACGCCGGGCAGGGCATGGTGAAGATCGACGGCGAGCTGTGGCAGGCCCGCTCCTACGACGCGAGCCAGCACTTCGCCCCGGGCGACCGGGTGCAGGTGATCCAGGTGCGGGGTGCGACCGCCCTGGTGTGGCGGGACGACGTTTCTCCTTCCGGGGAGCTACCCGAAGCGAAAAGGTGAGTACATGGAACTTGTGATCCCGGTCCTACTGATCGCCATCGCTCTGATCGGGGTGATCACCCTGGCCAAGGCGGTACGGATCGTGCCGCAGCAGCGTCAGGACGTGGTCGAGCGGCTCGGCAAGTACAAGCGCACCCTCAACCCGGGGCTGAACATCCTGGTCCCGTTCGTCGACGCGGTGCGTACCAAGGTCGACCTGCGGGAGCAGGTGGTCAGCTTCCCGCCGCAGCCGGTGATCACCTCCGACAACCTGGTCGTCTCGATCGACACGGTGCTCTACTTCAAGGTCGTCGACTCGGTCCGGGCCACGTACGAGATCTCGAACTTCCTCCAGGCCATCGAGCAGCTCACCGTCACCACGCTGCGCAACGTGATCGGCTCGCTGGACCTGGAGCGGGCGCTGACCAGCCGCGACCAGATCAACCGGCACCTGTCCGGCGTGCTGGACGAGACCACCGGGCGGTGGGGCATCAAGGTCACCCGGGTGGAGCTCAAGGCGATCGAGCCGCCGGCGAGCATCCGCGACTCGATGGAGAAGCAGATGCGCGCCGAGCGCGACCGCCGGGCGGCGATCCTGAACGCCGAGGGGCACAAGCAGTCGCAGATCCTCACGGCCGAGGGTGAGAAGCAGTCCGCGGTGCTGCGCGCCGACGGTGACCGGCAGGCCCGGATCCTCCAGGCCGAGGGTCAGGCGAAGGCGATCAAGACGGTGTTCGACGCGATCCACCAGGCGAACCCGAGCCAGAAGGTACTCGCCTACCAGTACCTCCAGGCCCTGCCGCAGATCGCCAACGGCACCGCGAACAAGGTCTGGATCGTGCCGGCCGAGCTGACCAAGGCGCTGGAGGGCATGGGCGGCGCGCTCGGCGGGCTGAGCCGGATGGTCGGCGACGAGCCGGCGCCGGAGGTAGCCGGCAGCGCGAGCGATGTGGAGCGCGAGGCGGCCGAGGCCGCGCAGGCCGCGGCCGCCGCCGCACAGCAGATCCACGACGAGGTACGCGTCGCCGAGGCGCAGGCCTCCGGCGGCAAGCCGCAGGGGCTGCCGGCACCGGAGCCGGTCTCCCCGGCGAGCCTGCTCAACGACCCGGCCGACCAGCGCGAACGGGCCTGACCGGTGCCGGGCGCGGTCGCCCGGAAATGCGAGAAGCACTCATGGGGCGCTCCGTCGCCTGCCACCATCGGTCCTAGGACGGGCGGTGAGCAGGCATCGGGGCGCCCCGGCGCGTCCCGCACCGCTCGTCGGACGAGCGAGGTGACGCATGAAGGATCCGGCGAAGCGGGTACGGTCCTCGGCCCCGGTGCCCGGTGCGCACGATCCCACCGGGCCGCTCGGCAGCCGGCGTACCGGCGGGGGGTTCGGGGTGCTGCCCTTCGTCGAGCCGACGGCGGTCGGGCCGGCCACGAACGCCACCTGGGCCTGGTCGCTGCGCCGGCTCGCCCGGGGCGCGGTGTGGCTACTCCCCGCGTACGCCATCCTCTACGCCGTCGTGGCGATGGGCAGCGACGGCGGGGTGGGCAACGACCCGTACCCGGCCGACGGCCGGCCGCTCTACCTGGTGGGCTGGGTGGCGGCGGTCTGGCTCGGACTGCTCGCCCTGCTGGCGCTTACCGGGCTGCTGGCGGCGACCCGCAGTCGCCGGGCGGCCGTCGCCGGCCTGCTCGTCTCCATCGCCGGCACGGTGCTCATGCTCCCCTTCGCGGGGCTGGCGGAGCAGACCCCGGTCTTCGGGACCACCGCGCGCATGCTCGTGCTCGTCGGCGCCACCTGCTACAGCCTGGGTTGGCTGCTGACCGGCTGGTCGGTGGCCCGGTCCGGCACGTTCAGCATCGGCGACGGCGTCATGCTGATGATCGCCGCCCCGCTGCTGGGCGTCGGCGGCGCGCTGATCGGCTCGTTGCAGACCTTCGGCGCGATCTTCGTGCTGGTCGCCGGCATCGGCATCGGCTACCGCTCGGGCCGCCTGGTGCCCCGGGACATCGCCCGCGACGCCGCCACCGCGAGCCTCGCCACCGCCGCCGCCCCGGCCACTCCCGGCCCGAACGGCCCCCTGCCCACCTGACCCGTCGCACCGGCCCCGGAGGCCACCCCACACCGGGTGGGCGCCACCGGAAGTCGGGCGGTCATCGCCGGGGCGGGTGGTGGCCACGGGGTTCGCGGTGGCCGAGGGGGCGCTGGGATGGGAATTCGCTGGTCACGGGCGGTGAAATTGCTGACAACCGGGCCGCG
This sequence comes from Micromonospora sp. DT62, assembly GCF_049847285.1. NCBI lineage: Bacteria > Bacillati > Actinomycetota > Actinomycetes > Micromonosporales > Micromonosporaceae > Micromonospora > Micromonospora sp. DT62. The sequence goes on along the minus strand of NZ_JBNCOB010000006.1, from coordinate 187,079 downwards.
GGGGTGGCCGGTTGGCCCGTTACGTGGCAATCCTGGGGACCATGGCCCCACCCCGCCCGCCGCTGTCGCGGCTGTTCACCGTGCTGCTCGCCGGCGTGCTCGCCGGCCTCGTCCTGGCGGTCGCCGCGCTGCCGGGAAACCTGCTGCTCGGGTTCGCCGCCAAGGCCGCGGTCGGGTCGTACGCGGGGCTGCCCGAGGCCCTGCGCACCCCGGCCACGCCGCAGCGGTCCTACCTCTACGCCAACGACGGCAAAACGCTGATCACCACGTTCTACGACGTCAACCGCACCGACGTGCCGCTCGACGAGATCGCCCCGGTGATGCGGCAGGCGATCGTGGCGGCCGAGGACCGGCGCTTCTACGACCACGGCGGCGCGGACCTGCGCGGGCTGCTGCGGGCCGTGGTGTCGAACGTCTCCGGCGGCGGCCAGCAGGGCGGCTCCACGCTGACCATGCAGTACGTCCGCAACGTGCTCAAGACCGACCCCGGGCGCACCGCCGAGGAACGCGCCGCGGCCACCGAGCAGACCGTCGGGCGCAAGATCCAGGAGATCCGGTACGCCTCGGCGCTGGAGCAGCGCCTGAGCAAGGACGAGATCCTCAACCGCTACCTGAACATCGCGTACTTCGGCTCCGGGGCGTACGGCATCGCGGCGGCCAGCCATCGCTACTTCGCCAAGTCCCCGGCGGAGCTGACCCTCGGCGAGGCGGCCCTGCTCGCCGGCCTGGTGCAGTCGCCGGAGGCGTACAGCCCGATCGACGGCGACGCGGAAGCCGCCCTGGAGCGGCGCGGCTACGTGCTGGACTCGATGGTCGCCACCGGCGCGATCGGCGCCGAGGAGGCCGCGCGGGCCAGGACCGAGAAGCTGACGCTGCGCCCCACGGCCCAGCCCAACGGCTGCACCGCCGTGGCCGAGGGCCACGACGACTGGGGCTTCTTCTGCGACTACCTGCGGCAGTGGTGGCTCGCGCAGCCGGCGTTCGGCGCGACCGTCGAGGAGCGCGAGCAGGCCCTGCGCCGCGGCGGCTACACCGTGGTGACCTCGCTGGACCCGGAGATCCAGGCCACCGCGCAGAAGCAGGCCACCAGCGTCTACTCCTACGACAACAAGCGCGCCCTGCCGATCGCCGCCGTCGAACCGGGCACCGGCCGGGTGCTGGCGATGGCGGTCAACCGGCACTACAGCCTCGACGCGAACCCGGACGGGCAGGCCAACCGCCCCAACACCGTCAACCCGCTGATCTCCGGCGGCGACAGCGTGGCCGGCTACCAGGCCGGCTCGACGTTCAAGCTCTTCACCATGCTCGCCGCGCTGGAGGCCGGCAAGCCGCTGTCCACCGGCTTCGACGCGCCCAGCCGGCTGCCCACCCGGTACGCCGCCGAGGGCGAGGGCAGCTGCGACGGCCGGTGGTGCCCGGCCAACGCCAACCCCGAGTGGATGGACGGCTACCGGATGATGTGGGACGGCTTCGGCCGCTCGGTGAACACGTACTTCGTCTGGCTGGCCGAGCAGGTCGGGCAGGAGAAGGTGGTCGAGATGGCGAAGCGCCTCGGCATCACCTTCCGGGCCGACGCCGACGCCACGTTCGCCGAGAACGACGCCGCCGACTGGGGCTCGTTCACCCTGGGCGTCACCGCCACCACCCCGCTCGACCTGGCGAACGCGTACGCCACGGTGGCCGCCGAGGGCACGTACTGCGCGCCGCTGCCGGTGGTCTCGGTGACCGCCGCCGACGGCGAGCGGGTGCCGGTCGGCGACCCGTCCTGCCGCCGGGTGCTCGACGCCGACGTGGCCCGGGCCGCCACCGACGCCGCCCGCTGCCCGGTCGGCCAGCAGTCCACGCTCGCGCAGTGCAACGGGGGCACGGCCACCTCGGTGAACCGGATCCTCGACGGCCGGCCGGTGGCCGGCAAGACCGGCAGCTCGGAGAAGAACGCCACCGAGACCTTCGTCGGCTTCACGCCGCAGGTGGCGGTCGCGGGCATCGCCGCCAACCCGGACGACCCGACCGACTCCGTGGGCGCCGCCGTGCAGGCGCGGGTGATCGACGCGGTCGCCCGGGTCATCGGCACCGCCGTCGACGGTGAGCCGGAGAAGAAGTTCGCCGCCCCCAGCCGCGAGCTGGTCGGCGACCCGCGCCGCCCGGTGGAGCGCCCGCAGGTCGAACAGCGCCGCCCGTCCGAGGAGCGGCGGCCGTCGGCCCCGAACGATCAGCGTCTGTCCGACCTGCGCCGCTGGCTCCAGGGCCGCGGCTGACGACCGCGCCTGCGGATCCGTCCGTTCCCGGAGGTACGGCCGCGCGCGAGATCGTCGTTGCCCTACTGCGTCAGCGGGGGACGCCGACGGGGGAGGGTGGCCCGGACCACCCGGTCGAGGGCGGCGCTGACGTCGGCCGGGTCGCCGTCCGCGTCGACGACGGTGAACGAGCCGAACTCCGGCAGTCCCCGGTAGCCGGCGTCCAGGGCCAGCAGGTGAGTCAACTCCTCGGTGTCGATGCCCCGGACCAGCACCCGTTGTTGCGCCCGTTCGGGCGAGACCGCCAGGAAGCAGACCAGATCCGGTCGGGGGAAGATCGCGTACGCCAGCCGGGCCAGCCGCCCGCCCCGGTCGCCGCGGGCCTGCATCACCACGTACTGGCACCAGGACCAGCGGTCCATGACCGCCGTCCGGCCGGTCAGCCGGGCGGCCAGCACCGCCCGGGCGATGGCGAGCCAGCGTACGGTCGCCTCGATGGTCACGTAGCCGGTGCGGCCGAACAGGTGCGGCCCGTCGCGGCGGCCCAGCGCCTGCGCGAGCCGGTTCCAGAGGGGCCGGCCGCCAGCGTTCTCGAAGTAGCTGGCCGGTACCCCGGCCGCCCTCAACCGGTCGGCCAGCGCCTTTGCCTGGGTGGTCTTTCCGGCCCCGTCGACGCCGATAAGAGCAATAATCATCGGACGGCGCATGAGCGGCACGGTAGCCGCCCCGGACCAGCCCCAGGAAAAATCTTGCGAAGGTGGTGCCGGGCTGTCGGATCCGGCGGGGCCGTTCCGACCACCTGGCGAAAGCGCCCACGAGGGCGCGTCAGGGGTCAGGAGGAGCAGCGCCATGCGGAAGATCGTCTACGGGGTGCACCAGTCGCTCGACGGGTTCATCGAGGGGCCGAACGGCGAGTTCGACTGGCCGGAGATGGGCCCGGAGCTGTCCGCGTTCTCGCTGGAGCAGTGCGACCGGGCCGGCGCGTTCGTCTACGGCCGCCGGGTCTGGGAGTTCATGGCCGCCTACTGGCCGCAGGCGGAGTCGATCTCCGACCACCCGCACGACCTGGCGTTCGTGCCGATCTGGCGGCGGACGCCGAAGGTGGTGCTCTCGCGCACGCTCACCGAGGCCGATCACGGTGCCCGGGTGGTCGGCGGCGGGGACCTCGCCAGGGAGGTGACCGCGCTCAAGGAGCAGCCGGGCGGTGACCTGCTGCTCAACGGTGGCGCCGAGGCCGCCGCCGCGCTGACCGACCTCGGCCTGATCGACGAGTACCAGATCTTCGTGCATCCGGTGGTGCTGGGCGGCGGCAAGCCGGTCTTCGCCGCCACCGAGCGGATGAAGTTCCGCCTGGCGGAGTCGCGGACCTTCGACGGCAGGTCGGTGCTGCTGCGGTACCACCGGGCCGGCTGACGCCCGGCCGCGGGCCGACGACGGTCCAGCACAGGCCGGCCGCGCTGGGCTTGTCCGGGTCGCATCGCGCCGTCCCGGTCAGCCTCGGCGGCGCCCCGGCCGGAGGGTGGCGACCGCCGTGGGCAGGCCCCGCCGGATGATGCCCGCCCAGTCGGTGTCACCGCGCAGCACGGCCGCGGCGGTGTTGCGGGCCTGCTCGGCGGTGAAGTGCGGCGGCAGCATCAGCTCGGCCGGGTCGACCAGCGCGTTGACGACCACGGGCCGATCCGCGCCCAGCGCCCGCTCCCAGACGCCCGGCACCTGCTCCGGCGCGTCGACCAGCTCGCCGTGCAGGCCCAGTACCTCCGCCCACCGGTGGTAGCCGATGTCGGGCAGCTGCTGGCTGTCCGGGAACATCGGCGTGCCCTCGCTGGAGCGCTGCTCCCAGCTGACGAAGGCCAGATCCCGGTTGTTGAGCACGAGCACCACGAAGCGGGGGTCCGACCAGCTCCGCCAGTACTTGGCCACCGTGATCAGCTCGTTGACCCCGTTCATCTGCATCGCGCCGTCGCCGATCAGGGCCACCAGCGGACGGTCCGGGTGGGCGAACTTGGCGGCCAGCGCGTACGGCATCGCGCCGCCCATCGAGAGCAGGGTGCCGGAGAGGCTGGCCAGCATGCCGGGGCGGACCTGCAGGTGCCGGGCGTACCAGGCGGTCGTGGTGCCGCAGTCGACCGAGATCATCACGTCGTCGGGGAGCCGGTCGCTGAGGGTGGCGAAGAGCAGCTGCGGGTTGACCGGGTCGGCGGCCTGCCCGGCCAGTTCCCGCTGCGTGCGGCGCCAGGCGGTGGTGGCCTTGCCGATCGTCGCCCGCCAGCGGGTCGGTCCCGGGCCGGGGCCGAGCTCGCGCAGCAGGGCCCGCAGGGTGGGGGCGGCGTCCCCGGTCAGGTTCACCTCGGTCGGGTACCGCAGCCCCAGCTGGGTGCCGTCCCGGTCGATCTGCACCGCCCGGGCCTGCCCCTGCGGCGGGTAGAACTCCGAGTACGGCATGTTGCTGCCCACGATCAGCAGCCGGTCGCACTCGTTCATCAGCTGCCAGCTGGGCCGGGTGCCGAGCAGGCCGATCGCGCCGGTCACCCAGGGTTCCCGGTGGTCGACCGCGGCGAACCCGAGCAGCGCCGCCGCCACCCCCGCGCCGAGCCGGTCGGCGACCGCGCGGACCTCGTCCACCGCGCCGAGCGCGCCCTGCCCGACCAGCATGGCGACCCGCTCGCCGCCGCCCAGCACCTCGGCGGCTCGGCGCAGGTCCGCCTCGGGCGGCACCGTCGGGCCGCTGCTGGGCACGTCGCTGGTGCGGTAGTAGCCGTGCGCGTGCGGTGGCTCCGGCACGGCCGGCGCGCCCTGGATGTCGGACGGCAGCACCAGCGCGGTGACCGTACGCCGGGCCAGCGCCGTGCGGCAGGCCCGGTCGACCAGGTGGCGGACCTGGCTGGGGTGGTCGAGCTGGGCCAGGAAGGCGGCCGCGACGTCCTTGTAGAGGGCGAGCAGGTCCACCTCCTGGTAGTAGCCGCCGCCCTCGGCGGTGAGCGCGGTGTGGCCGACCAGGGCGACCACCGGCTGGTGGTCCAGCTTGGCGTCGTACAGACCGTTGAGCAGGTGGATCGCGCCGGGGCCGCTGGTCACCAGCGCGCAGCCGAGCGGTCCCCCGCCGTACTTGACGTGCGCCGACGCCGCGAAGCCGGCGGTCTCCTCGTGGCGGACCTGGACGAACTGCGCCCGGTCCCGGGTGCGTTGCAGCGCCGAGGTCAGGCCGTTGATGCCGTCGCCGGGATAGCCGAAGTAGCGGCGGACGCCCCAGCCGGCCAACCGGTGCACGATGTGGTCCGCGACGGTGGCGTCGCGGGGCAGTGGACCCAGGTCGACGCGCCACCCGTCCGGCTGGTCGATGCGGGCCGGCCCCGGCGTGCCCATGGGACGTGCGTTCACCTGACAGTCCTTCCGTCGCTCCGGCCCGCCATTCCCCTATTTCCCGGGACAAAACGCCACGGGGCACCCCGGCGTTGGGCGGCCCGGGGCGGCTGCGGCGCGTCCGGCAGAATCGGCGGGTGCCCATCCACCCGATCACCGACCCCGACGACGACCGGATCGCCGACTACCGCGCGCTGACCGACGTCGAGCTGCGTACCCGCTGGGAACCGCCGCACGGCCTGTTCATCGCCGAGGGCGAGCTGGTGCTGCGCCGCGCGCTGCGCGCCGGCTACCCGGCCCGGTCGTACCTGGTGGACGCCAAGCGGGTCGACCAGCTCGCCGACCTGGACACCGGCGACGCCCCCGTCTACGCCGCCACGCAGGACGTGCTGCAACGGGCCACGGGGTTCCACGTGCACCGGGGCGTGCTGGCGTCGTTCCGGCGCAAGCCGTTGCCGCCCGCCGCCGAGGTGCTGGCCGCCGCGCGGCGGGTGGTGATCCTGGAGGACGTCAACAACCACACGAACCTGGGGGCCATCTTCAGGGCGGTGGCCGCGCTCGGCGTGGACGCCGTGCTGCTCTCGCCGACCTGCGCCGACCCGCTCTACCGGCGCAGCGTCCGGGTCAGCATGGGCGAGGTCTTCGCGATCCCGTACGCGAAGCTGGAGCCCTGGCCGGACGCGCTCGGCGACGTCCGCGCGGCCGGCTTCACGGTGCTGGCGATGACCCCGGCGCCGGACGCGGTGCCGATCCAGCGGCTCGACGCGGCGCAGCGGGCCCGCGCGGCGCTGCTCATGGGGGCCGAGGGCGCCGGCCTGACCCGGGCGGCGATGGACGGCAGCGATGTCCGGGTGGTGATCCCGATGCGCCGCGGCGTCGACTCGCTCAACGTCGCCGCCGCCACCGCGGTGGCCTGCTGGGAACTGGGCCGCGACGACCCGGCCTAGTGCTCCGCTTCAGCCGCGGGGGGCGTTCGTGCCCCGGTCACGAGCGGGGCGGCGACAGGCGCGGGCCGCGATAGGGCAGGGTGGCGCTGTAGACCACGTTGGTGGTGGCCGGCTGCCGGGGTACTTCAGCCGGACCACCGCGAGCACGGCGAAGCCCGCCTTGGCTAGGTCGACCTCGGCGCGGTAGCCGCTGATCACACCGGTCGCCTCCAGCCGCCTCACCCGTTCGCTGGTGGCCGACGCGCTCAGCTTGACCCGGCGGCTGAGCTCGGTGATCGGCAGCCGGCCGTCGCCCTGCAACTCGATCAGGATGGACCAATCGACAGCGTCAAGATTCTCGGCCATCGGGCCATCTTGCCGGTGGATCCACGGCAAAAGCCAGCAAAGGCAGGGAACGCGATGTTCACACACGGAACCCACCCCGGCTAGCGTGGAACCCGTGCAAATTGGCGTCAACGTACCGAACTTTGCCCCGGGCACCGACCCCGACATGCTGCGACGGTGGGCGCAGACGGTCGAGGGCCTCGGCTTCGACCTGCTGATGGTCTCCGATCACATCGCGGTGACCCCGGACGTGGCCGAGCAGTATCCGGCGCCGTTCTACGAGCCGTTCACCACGCTGTCCTGGCTGGCCGGGGTGACCCGCCGGGTCCGGCTGGGCACCACGGTGCTCATCGTCCCGTACCGGCACCCGCTGCTCACCGCCCGGATGGCGGCGAACCTCAACCGGCTCAGCGGCGGCCGGCTCGTCCTCGGCGTCGGCGTCGGCTGGGCCCGGCAGGAGTTCGAGGCGCTCGGCGTGCCGTTCCGGCGGCGCGGCGCGCTGACCGATGAGTACCTGCACGTCATGCGCGACGCCTGGCGGAACACCGACGACTACGATACGACCCCGATCCCGATCTGGGTCGGCGGCAACAGCGACGCCGGCATTCGTCGCGCGGTACTGCTCGGTGACGCCTGGCACCCGCTGCGGGTCACGCCCGGATGGCTGGCGGACGCAGCGGGGCGGCTGAAGGCCACCGCCGACGAACTGGGCCGGCCGGTGCCCGCGTTGATGCCACGCATCGGACTCCGGGAGACCCGAGAAGTGGTCACCGCCCCGGACCGGCTCGCCGGTGTCGGCACCATCGAGCAGATCATCGCTGACATCGACCAGATTCGTCTGCTCGGGGCGGAAACGGTGGTGCTCGACCCGTTCAACGGCGACCTGACCGAGATCCGCCAGCCCGAACGCGCCTGGCAGACCCTTGCGGCCGTGGCCGCGTACCACAAATCCCAGGAGGACCGATGACCCCTGACGACGAGAGATTTCTCCGCCGTGCGGTGGAACTCGCCAGCGAGGCCGGGGCATCCGGCGAACGGCCGTTCGGCTCGTTGCTGGTCGGTGCGGACGGCACCGTCCTGATCGAGGACCACAACACCGTGGTCTCCGACTCGGACATCACCGCCCACCCGGAACTGAAGCTGGCCCGCTGGGCCGCCCGGGAACTCGCTCCCGACGTGGCCGCCGGCACCACCATGTTCACCAGTTGCCAGCCCTGCCCGATGTGCGCGACCGCGATCGACCGGTCCGGCCTCGGCCGGGTGGTGTACGCCCTGTCCGCCGAACAGTTCGAGGAGGTCAAGCCGGTCACCCTGCCGCTGCTCCCGGTGCGATACGAGGGGCCGGCGCTGTTCGACGAGGCGCGCCAGCCGATCGACAACTATTACTAGAGCGGGACCCTTGCGGCGGTGCGCAGCGTGCGGTGGGTCCCGCTGTCGCGGGTCATGTCCCCACCCTGCGTTTGCATGGCCATGCGGCCTAGTGCATAATCTTCCTTGTGTCCAAGGTTCTCACCTCCCTGCCCATCGGCGAACGTGTCGGCATCGCCTTCTCCGGCGGCCTCGACACCTCGGTCGCGGTCGCGTGGATGCGCGACAAGGGCGCCGTTCCCTGCGCCTACACCGCCGACATCGGCCAGTACGACGAGCCGGACATCGCCTCGGTGCCCGGTCGCGCGCTCAGCTACGGCGCCGAGGTCGCCCGACTGGTCGACTGCCGCGCCGCCCTGGTCGAGGAGGGCCTGGCGGCGTTGACCTGCGGGGCCTTCCACATCCGCTCGGGCGGGCGGGCGTACTTCAACACCACCCCGCTCGGCCGGGCCGTGACCGGGACCCTGCTGGTCCGGGCGATGATCTCCGACGACGTCCAGATCTGGGGTGACGGCTCGACCTTCAAGGGCAACGACATCGAGCGGTTCTACCGCTACGGCCTGCTGGCCAACCCGCAGCTGCGCATCTACAAGCCGTGGCTCGACACCGACTTCGTCACCGAGCTCGGTGGGCGCAAGGAGATGTCGGAGTGGCTGCTCGAACGCGGCCTGCCGTACCGGGACAGCGCCGAGAAGGCGTACTCGACCGACGCCAACATCTGGGGCGCCACGCACGAGGCGAAGACCCTCGAACACCTCGACACCGGCATCGAGACGGTCAACCCGATCATGGGAGTCCGGTTCTGGGACCCGTCGGTGGAGATCCCGGCCGAGGACGTCACGATCGGCTTCGACCAGGGCCGCCCGGTGACGATCAACGGCAAGGAGTTCGGTAGCCCCGTCGACCTGGTGCTGGAGGCCAACGCCATCGGCGGCCGGCACGGCATGGGCATGTCGGACCAGATCGAGAACCGGATCATCGAGGCCAAGAGCCGGGGCATCTACGAGGCTCCCGGCATGGCGCTGCTGCACGCCGCGTACGAGCGGCTGGTCAACGCCATCCACAACGAGGACACCCTGGCGAACTACCACAACGAGGGCCGCCGCCTCGGCCGGCTGATGTACGAGGGACGCTGGCTGGACCCGCAGGCGCTGATGCTGCGCGAGTCGTTGCAGCGCTGGGTGGGCACGGCGGTCACCGGCGAGGTGACGTTGCGGCTGCGCCGGGGCGAGGACTACTCGATCCTCGACACCACCGGCCCGGCGTTCAGCTACCACCCCGACAAGCTGTCGATGGAGCGTACCGAGGACTCGGCGTTCGGCCCGTCGGACCGGATCGGCCAGCTCACCATGCGCAATCTCGACATCGCCGACTCGCGGGCGAAGCTGGAGCAGTACGCGACCCTCGGCATGGTCGGCGGCGCGGCCCCGCAGCGGATGGTCGGCGCCGCGCAGGCGGCCTCGACCGGGCTGATCGGCGCGATGCCGCAGGGCGGCGCGGAGGCCATCGCCTCCCGGGGTGTCCCCTCCGCCGCCGACGAGGCACTGGACCGCGCCGCGATGGAGTTCGGTGTCGACTGAGCTCCACCTCTGGACGTGATCGTCACACGGCCCGGAAGTCCCGCACGTCGAGGGGCTTCCGGGCCGTGTCGCTCCAGGGAACCTCGGGCCGTTTGTCGCGTCCTATCCGACCTTGAGGGCCAGCTTCCCGACATAGTGATCATTCAGGGCGCGGTGCGCATCCCCGGCTCGGGCCAACGGGAAAGTCCGGGCGACGTGGACCTCGAAGGAGCTCGCCTCGATGATCGCGTTCAGCCGATCGGTGGCGGTGCGGCTCCGGTCTCCGTCGTAGTGGGACACCGTCGCGCCCGGCGACGTCACCGGCGCGGGTAGGACACCGTTCGGCCAGGCGATCCGCCCCGACTTCCTGATCGCGCGAAGAGATCGTTCGGCGATCCCGCCTCCCAGGGTGACCAGTGCCGCATCGAGCCCGCCCGGTGCGAACTCGAACGCCGCAGCCAACACGTCGTCTCGACGACCGTCGACGGCGTCGTCGGCGCCCAGCCGCCGGGCCAGGGCGACACCGTCGTCACCAGAGGCCACGGCCAACACCCGGATGCCGCTGTGTCGCGCCAGCTGCACGGCCATGTGGCCGATACCCCCACTGGCCCCGAAGACCATGAGCGTCTCGTCCGGCCGCAGGCCGAGCAGATCGAGGCCGCTCAGTGCGGTCAGGGCGTCCCAGGCCATCGCGCCGGCCTGTCCGGTCGGCAGCCGGTCGGGCACGCGAGCCACGAACTCCGCCTCGACGACGGCGTACTCGGCGTAGGAGCCGCCACGCGGTACCGGCATCGTCGCGGCGTAGACCCGCTCGCCCACGCCGAACCGGGTGACGTTGCGCCCGACCGCGGCCACCGTGCCGGCCGCGTCCCAGCCGAGGATGTAGGGGAAGGTCGAGGCGACGCCGAAGACGCCGTCGTATTCCCCCTCCCGCTCGCCCGCGTCCCAGGACCCGACGCCTGCGTACTCCACCCGGATGAGGACGTCGTCGTCGCCGACCTGCGGGAGCGGTATCAGGCGCGACGAGAGTTCGTCGACTCCGCCGAACCGGTCAAGGACGACCGCGTTCATCTGCGGCGCCACGATCGCGTCGCCCGCTGTGCGCTCGACTCTGCTCCCCATCGTCCCCCCTTGTTTACTTGAGTGCATCAAGGATCATTGGACCACAGCTATTTGAGTGAATCAACTAAATCATCTAGGCTGGGGGACATGGCGCTGCCGAACGGGCCCGTGACTCCCTCGTCCGAGGCCGAGGCAGCCCTGTTCGACCTGGTCGACGTGTACGACCGCGCCTACGAGGCGGCGGCAGCCGAGCTGTCGCTCAGCCCGGCGCAGGCATGTGTCCTCGGGCGACTCGATGAGCGACGGGGCATGGGCGCCCTGGCCGAGGAACTCGGCTGCGATGCCTCCAACATCACCCAGATCGTCGTACGTCTCGAAGCGCTCGGCCTCGTGACCCGCGAACCGAACCCCCGGGACCGCCGCGCACGGCTCGTCGCGAGAACCCCCCGGGGAAACGAGATCAACCACCGGTTCGCAACGGCCTTCACCTTCGCCCGCACGGCGGTCGGACGACTCTCGCCCGACGAGCAGGACCAGTTGACGGCGCTGCTGCGCAAGGCACTGGGCTGACCCGCATTCGCAAACCACGCCAGCCGACAAGCCGAACCCGGCGCGTCCATCATGGGCATCCAGAGCGAGACATCTGAACACGCAGCCTTACAAACTGCTTGATCGAACGTTCTTCGAGATTCCGCCGCAGGCGTCACCTCTTCCTGCGTCGCTTTTCCCCGCGTGGCACCACGTTCCCACCCAGGACCCCCAACCTCTGTGGGGCAACGGCCCCTGCGGTGGCGCGGTCAACGGTGGATCGTCGTTCCGCGGGCCTCCAAGCGGGTCAGGACATCGGGGTCGTCGAGGTGCGCCAGCGAGACGTCCAGGGTGTGTAGCGCAGGCAGCGACTCCAGCGCCGCCGCTCCCGTGCATTTCCCGGTCAGCACCAGTTCCGACAGGGCCGGGTGGCCGGTCAGCGGGGTCAGGTCCAACGGCCCTTGGCGATAGCCGTGGCCGTCCAGGTCCAGGGACCGCAGGCTGGACAGTGCGCGAATGCCCTCCAGCGACGTCACGTTGTAGTCGTCGGACTCGCCGCCGGTGTCGATGTCCAGGGTCTGCTCGATCAGCATGTAGATGTCGCTGCCGCCGTCGAACTGCAAGTCGGTGATCGCTGCAGCCTCGGCCGACGGCACCGCGACGGCATGTAACAGCTCCAGTGACGCCTTCAGGCGCGGGCCTGGACCCGGGTAGCCGTCCTCCGGGCCATCGGGGCCGGTCGACTCGATGAGCGCCTTGAGGTCGTCGGCAGCGATCGCGTCGTCCAACAGGGCGTCCAGGACGCCCAGGTGCAGGCCGAGGTCGGCGAGGATGAGGGTCATGATCCCGACCGTATCTCGGCACCGGCTTGGCTCAGGACGCGGAGCGGGCCGTCGTTCGAGTCAGACAGGGCGGGCGGGGCCCGAGACTGGGTGGCCGCTCGTGCGGAATCGACGTCACGGACGGTAGCGTGTCGCCCGTGTTCCCTACCGTCCGTGAGGTCCTCGCGCTGGGCCCGGTTCGCCACGGCGCCCCGCGCCTGGTCGCCGGGGACGCCGGTCTCGACCGCCCGGTGCGCTGGGTGCACGTGACCGAGGTGCCCGACATCGCCCCGCTGCTCGGCGGCGGCGAGCTGGTGCTCACCACCGGGATCGGCCTGCCCGCTGACGACGCCGGGCTGCGCGCCTTCATCGGCGACCTGGCGGACGTGGGCGTCTCCGGCCTGGTCGTCGAGCTGGGCCGCCGGTACGTCAGCGGGGTGCCCCGGGTGATGGCCGCCGCCGCCGAGCGGCGCGGGCTGCCCCTGGTCGAGCTGCGGCGGGCCACCCCGTTCGTCCGGATCACCGAGGCCGTGCACGCGCTGATCGTCGACGCCCAGCTGACCGAGCTGCGGGCGACGGAGGAGATCCACCAGCGCTTCACGGAGCTGTCGGTGGAGGGCGCCGGGCCCGGCGAGGTGGTACGGCAGGCCGCCGACCTCTCCGGCTGCCCGGTGGTGCTGGAGAACCTCTCCCGGCAGGTGCTCGCGTACGACCCGGCGGGGGAGAGCGCCGAGCTGCTGCTGGACTGCTGGGAGCAGCACTCGCGGCGGATCCGGCCGGCGGGGCGGACCGCGTACGACGGCGACAACGGGTGGCTGGTGACCACGGTGGGCGCCCGGGGGCAGGACTGGGGGCGGCTGCTGCTGCGCTGGCCCGGCGGGGGCGACCTGGCGGCGGGCCGGCGCGTGTTCGACCCCGTCGAGGAGGGCGGCGCGCCTGTCGGCGTCGCCGCGCCGCCCGTGGTCCCGCCCACCCGGCTGACCATCCTCGTCGAGCGGGCCGCCTCGACGCTGGCCCTGGGCCGGCTGATCCGGCGCGACGCCGAGGGCCTGGAACGGCAGATCCACCGTACGCTGCTCACCGCCCTGCTCGACCACTCGCTACCGGTGGACGAGGTCGCCCTGCGGGCCCGGGCGCTCGGGGTGCTGCTGGAGCGCCGGCACCTGGTCGGGGTGGTGGTCCGGCACCGGGCCGACGACCCGGCGGGGGAGGGCGGCCCGGCCCCGGACCAGGGGCACCCGGGCGGTCCGGAGGCCGGCCCTGCTCGGCTGCGTGATCTCGCCGAGGCGGTCGGGCAGGCGTTGCACGAGGCGAAGCTGACCGGGCTGTCCAGCGCCATCGACGACCACGCCGTCGGCGTGCTGCTCGCCCTGCCGGAACCGGCGGCCGAGGAACGGGCGCTGGCCGCGTTCGCCACCGCGCTGCACCGCACCCGCCCGGACACCCCCGCCCGCCCGGACACCCCCGCCCGTGCGGACGGTCATGCCCGTTCGGACGGTCATGCCCGTTCGGACGGTCATGCCCGCTCGGACGGGCTCGTACGCCCGGACGGGCTCGTACGCCTGGAGAGTCATCCTCGTCCGGGCGGCTCCGCTCGTCCCGACGGCCAGGCCCGCCCGGGCGGCCCCGTCCGTGGTGACGGACCGGCCCGGTCCCACGGGCGGACGAACGGCGTGGCCCGGCCGGCAGGCGGCGGCCTGCTCGTCGCGGCCGGTTCTGGCGTGCCCAGCCTGCGGGAGGCGCGCCGGTCGCTGGTCGAGGCCCGGCAGGTCGCCGACGCCGCCCGGCGGGACCGCCGGGACCTGCCGGTCTTCCGGCTGCCGCACGTCGGGCTGGCGGGGCTGCTGCACCTGCTGCGCGACGAGCCCCGGGTGCAGACCTTCGTCGAGCGGGAACTTGGCGCACTGCTGACCCACGACGCGCAGCACCCGCGGGAGCAGCTGCTGGGCACCCTGCGGGCGTACCTGGAGCAGGGCCGCAACAAGTCGGCGGCGGCCGGGGCGGCGCACCTGTCCCGGCCGGCCTTCTACGAGCGCCTGGCCCGGATCCGCCGCGTCCTGGACGTGGACCTCGACTCGGTCGAGGCCTGCCTCTCCCTGCACGTAGCCCTGCTGGCCCTCGACGCCATCCGCACCCACCCCGCCTCACCCCGCTGACCCCGCCTCACCCCGTTGCCCCGTTGCCCCCGCCTCGCCCCGTTGATCATGAAGTTGTTGCCACGACACGCCGAGGCGAAGCGCAATAACTTCATGATCAACGGGGCGAGCCAGGGGAGGGGGAGGGCGGGGGAGGGGAGGTCAGGTGAGGGCGGTTAGGGCCTTGGCGTAGGGGGGTGGGATGTGGTTCGGGCCGCCCGGGGTGAAGACGTCCGAGGTGGCCGCCGTCGACCAGGCCGTGGCCGGGACCGCGTCGACCAGGGCGCGGACGACCGGGGCGTCGCGCCACTGGTCCTGCTCGGCCAGCAGGCTCAGGGCCACCACGGACTCCTCCACCTCGCCGACGCACTCGAACGGCTTGTGCCCGTCCACGCCCAGCAGCTCCCGGTAGCCGGGGATCTGCGACTCGTCGGCGAGCAGGTCGCCGCCGAAGATGTGGGTGATCCGACCGCGCGACATGAACGGCGCCATGGCCAGGAAGACGAACCGGCACTTCGGGCAGTCGCGGCACCAGCGCTCGCTGGCGTCGCGCAGCTTGAACGCGGCGTTGCAGCTCGTCACCACGTCGTCGTAGCGGTCGATCTCGGCGAACGACCGGGCGATGTGCAGCTCCGACAGCGAGCGCAGCAGCGAGAAGTACGGCTCGGTGAGCCCGGCGTGCCCGGCCAGCGCGGCCCGCAGCAGCCCCTCCGCCTCCACGCCCTTGGACCACTGGTGGTTGATCTCGTGGCCGTTCCAGACCAGGTTCGGGTCCGACGCCGAGCGTTCGTTGGACATCACCACCGGGCCGAGTCCGTGCAGCACCGCCGTCGCGACGGCGATCAGCGAGTTGATCGCGGTGACCGGGATGTGGCCGTTGAGCGCCCCGGCGGCGTTCAGCTCGAACAGCACCGGATCGATGCGCCGCCGGGCGGCGAGCGGGGCCAGCCCGGACGCCTCGTTCACCGCGACGATCACGTGGTTCGGGTTGACCGAGAAGGGCACCGGGTCGAAGCCCGCCCGGCGCAGGGCCTCCAGGCTGACGATGGAGTCCTTGCCGCCGCCGACCGCCGAGAGCGGACGCCTGTCGGAGTCGTCGTACTCCCGGGCCGGGGAGACCGTGCCGGGCGGCACCTCCGGGCGCAGCGCGAGCACGTGGGGCAGCTGGTTGCGGTACGCGTACTCCGCGAGGCCCTTGGTGTAGACGGCGGTGACCAGCTCGGCGGCGGCCGTGCCCAGCGGCGCCGGCAGCACCAGGCGGGGCGGGGCGGCGGCCTTGTAGTAGCTGACGCCGGCGACCACGTGCAGCAGCTCCAGTACCCGGCCCAGGGTCGCCACGGTCTCGTCCGAGGGCGGCGCGTCCGGCAGGGGAAGGGTGACCACCTCGGTGAACCGCTGCTCGCCGTCGGGGCCGGTGAGGGCGTAGTCGAACAACACCTCCCCGGTGGAGAGGTCGATCGAGTAGGACGGGAAGGTGAAGGCGTCCATCCGCCGGAGCTGCTCGTTGGGCACACGCCATACTAGGCCCTGGTTCGTCCGGCCGTGTCCGGCTGCGCCGGACCCCGCCCCTGCCACGCCCGCCAACACCCCCTGAGGAGAGCCTGTGCGCCTGTCTGACCTGCGCGGACGTACCGTCGCCGTCTGGGGGGCCGGCCGGGAGGGCCGGGCCGCGGTGACCGCGATCGCCGCGCACGGCCCGGCCGACCTGGTCGCCGTCGACGACAGCGCCAACTTCCTCAGCCTGCCCTGGGAGGGGCCGCTGGCCGAGGCGGCGCCCCTGGTCACCGGCGAGGAGGGCTTCGCCCGGCTGGCCGCCGCCGACGTGGTGGTCCGCTCGCCCGGCGTGCCGCAGACCCACCCGTGGCTGGTGGAACTGCGCCGGCGCGGGGCGACCGTCACCCAGGGCACCGCCCTGTGGATGGCCGACCACGCCGCCCGCACCGTCGGCGTCACCGGTAGCAAGGGCAAGAGCACCACCTCCAGCCTGATCAGCCACCTGCTCGCCGCCGTGGACCGGCCGAACGTGTTCGGCGGCAACATCGGCGTGCCGACGCTGGACCTGCCGGACGCGGAGCTGTACGTGCTGGAGCTGTCCAGCTACCAGTGCAGCGACCTGACCGACTCGCCCCGGGTCGCGGTCGTCACCTCCCTCTTCCCCGAGCACCTTGACGCGCATGGCGGCGAGCGCGAGTACTACCGGGACAAGCTCAACCTGCTGGCGCACGGGCCACGGACCGTGGTGGTCAACGGCGCCGACCCGAGGCTCGCCCTCGAACTGGGCGACCGTGCGGCCGTACGCGCCGGCCTGCCGGACACCGCCCACGTGGCCGGCGGCGCGGACGGCACGCCCTGGTTCCACCTCGGCGACCGGCCGCTGTTCCCGCGCGCGGTGCTGCCGCTGGTCGGCCGGCACAACGAGGGCAACCTCTGTGTCGCACTCGCCGTGCTCGACGCGCTCGGCGTCGACGTGGTGGAACGCCGGGACACCCTGGCCGTGGCGGTTGCCGAGTTCCAGGGGCTGGCCCACCGCCTCACCGAGATCGCCGACCCGTCCGGCCTCACCTTCGTCGACGACACCCTGGCCACCAGCCCGTACGCGGCCATGCACGCCATCGACGCGTACGAGGGGCGGCCGTTGACCGTGATCGTCGGCGGCACCGACCGGGGCCTGGACTACGCGCCGCTGCGCGAGCACCTCGCGGAGCGCGAACTCATCGTGCTCGGCATCCCCGACAGCGGCCCCCGCATCGTCGAGGCGCTCGCCGGCCTGCCGAAGGTGCGTACCGAGGTGGTCGACGACCTGGTCGACGCCGTCCGGCTGGCCCGCGAGGTGACCCCCGCCGACGGGGTGGTGCTGCTCTCCCCGGCGGCGCCGAGCTACGGGCGGTTCCGCAACTTCGAGCACCGCTCCGAGGTCTTCGCCCAGGCGGTACGCGACACCGCCGGCTGAGTCAGCCCCGGTCGGCGGGCGTCGGGTGCGTCGTGCCCAGGCCCGGCAGCAACTCGTCGTCGTCCGGGTCCCCGTCCGCGTCGTCGTCCGGGTCCCCGGTCTGCGAGGCCGGTGCTTCGGTCTGCGGGGTTGGTGACCCGGGCGCCCCGGCGGCGCCGGCCGGTTGGCGCCGCTTGTCGGGCGTCCAGGCGAAGGCGAGTGCCCCGCCGACGAGGACCAGCAGCATCCCGACCAGGAAGCCGCCCAGGTTCGAGGTCAGCCAGGAGACCAGCCCGAGCAGCAGCGAGAGCACGGCGTAGAAGACCCGCTGCTGCGGAGTGGCGACCAGCAGCACCCCGCAGAGCACCAGGACGGCCGGCACCAGGTACGCGGCCAGGCCCTGCGGCCCGACGTGCAGCAGCACCCCGAGCGGCGCGCGCAGGGTCACGAGCATCTCCGTGCCGCCGAGCGCGATCAGCACCCCGGCGGTGAACGGGCGGCCCCGCCGCCACCGGCGCCAGCGCCCGCCGGATCGGCGGGCGGCCGGCACCGGGTGGTGTCCTCCGCTGGTCACGTCAGCATCCGTCGGAGGTGAACGCCATGCGCAGGTCGGGCAGGTTGAAGACGGCCGCGGTGGTGGCGTAGTTGTTCTGCCGCAGGTTGGTGATGATCACCGTGTCCGACTGCTGGGCGAAGACGCCGGGGTTGCCCCTGACCCCGGGCACCTGGTCGAGGGTGCTGGCGTCCTGCCCGACGTTGATGTTCTTGAACGAGGCGTTGCCGGCGACCTCGTCGCCGTCGACCACCAGGGTGCGGGCGGTGACCGGTGTGCCGGCGCCGCCGGCGGTGATCTTCAGGTAGACGCCGCCCAGGTTGATGCTCTGGCAGAGGTTCGTCAGTTCGGCCTTGTCGATCGCCGACACCATCACCAGGACCTGCCCGCCGGTGTCGCCCTGGTTGGGGCTGTCCGGAATCATCTGGTCGATGGTGGCGAACTGCTCGAACCCCGTGCCGGTGAGCTTGTCGGCGGTGACGGTGAACGGCATGCCGGAGATGGCGAACTGTGCGCCCAGTACGCCCTGGGCGGTCAGCACGACCATGCCGGCGGCACCCGCCACGACGGTGCCCAGCGTGGCGGCGAACCGGCGCCAGCGCACGCCGCTGCGCGGCGGATCGGGTTCGATCGGTGCGATCTGCTCCGACATGGTGGGCTCCCTTTCGAAGATCAATTGATCGGCGACAATGGGAAATCGACTCAAGGGTCTGCGCAGGCTGAAGTTACCGCCGAGTAAATGCCGGGTCAACGGCCGGTGGGGGCTGGTTGAGGCGGTATCTGCCAAATGCGGCCAAAGTGAAAAACCGCTGCGGTTTCCGACCGGGCGGCGTCGGCTGTCCGGCCGGGTGGCCGGGGTGCCGTCAGGGCAGGGTGGCCGCCTCGCCGGCCGGCGCGCACGGCGCGGTCGTGCCCGGGCCGTCGGCCGGGCGTGCCAGCCGCGTCGCCCGGGCCGCGTCGTCGGTGCCGAGGAAGGGTGCGGTGGCCGCGTAGGTGAGCACCGGCAGCAGTTGGGGCAACTCCGTCGCCCGGCCCTGGGCCACCCGGCTGCGCACGGTGGCGTGGATCCCGCCGACCACGGTGGACACCAGCGCGTCCCGGTCCACGTCCGCCGTCGGGCCGGGGCCGGCGTCGGCGAAGAACCGGCGGAAGCTGCCGAGCAGGGCGTCGCGCTCCCGGCGGGCGTCCGGGCCGGCCGCGTCCACCTCTACGAGCGCCATCCGGGCGAAGGCGGGCACGCTCGCCAGCACCTCCAGCAGGGTGCGCAGGGCGGCGCGGGCGGCGTCCGACCATGTCGGCCCGGCCTCCCGGTAGGCGCTCTCCATGAGCTGCGACAGCACGGCGACGCCGTGCCGGTACGCGGCGAGGAAGGCGTCCTCCTTGCCGCTGAAGAGGGCGTAGAAGGCCGGTCGGGTCACCCCGGCGGCATGGCAGATGTCGGTGACCCGGGCGTTGTCGTAGCCCTTCGTCGCCACCTCCCGCACGAGCCCGTCGAAGAGGCGGTCGCGCTGGGTCGCGGCCACCGCCTCGGCGGAGAGCCGGCGCGGACCACGTTTGATCGCGCGATCGGGGTCGCGACCGGGGCGTGCGCCCGGCAGGGGCGCCGGATGCGGACGGCGCTGCGTGGTCAACGTGCCTGCCTCTCCGTTCGATTGACTTTACGACCCTCCGGGGTTTATAACTTTCTGCACGCTCAGTTGGGATCCCGTCACCATGGGTGATCTTCCGGATGGTCACCCGTCGACTCATCGAAGGAGGGCTCGATGGCTGCCATTATCGCGGAACAGGAGCGCCCTCCCAAGGCCGGAAAGACGCAGGTGACGCCGCTGCGCCGCGGCGCGCCACGCCGGCCTGACCGCTGACGTCGCCGCACCACCACCACCGCCGTCCGGCCCCGACGGCCGCCCGGCACCCCTCACCGCCGTCCATGACGCGACGGCCCCGGTCGCCACGTGGGCACCCCCCGCCCGCGCGAGTCGACCTCCCCCCGCCCCGGAAAGGAAGAACCATGCTCAGGTACGGACGAATCGGCGTGGGTCTCACCACCCTCGCGCTGCTGACCGGCGTCGCCGCCGCCCCCGGCTCGGCCGCCGCTCCGCGCTCCGCCACCCCGGCACCGTTCGCCAACAACGTGCTGACCTACCCGACGACGGGCGGCACCGCCGTCGCCGTCAACGACGTGATCCGGGCCAACCTCAGGACCGGCACCAACGCCACCTTCTACTCCTCCGCCTCGGGAACCACCGGCGTGAAGTGCGCCGTGTCCAGCTTCAGCGCCAAGGTGCTGAGCAACCCGGCGGCCCCGGGCACCGCCACCGAGAGCCTGACCGCCCAGTCCTTCACCAACTGCACCACCAACGTCATCGGCACCACCGGGGTGCAGGGCGTGACCGTGCAGAACCTGCCGTACGCCACCTCGGTCACCAGCGCCGGCGTGGTCAAGATCAGCGGCACGGCGACGGCGCCGATCCAGAGCACCGTCGTGCTGAACTCGCTGCTCGGCACGATCACCTGCGTCTACCGGACCAGCACCAACAGCCTGACCGGCACGGCGACCAACGCCAACAACTCGATCACCTTCACCAACCAGACGCTGACGAAGTTCTCCGGCCCCAGCCTCTGCTTCGGCACGGCGTACTTCTCCGCGACGTACTCGCCCGTGCAGGACGCCAGCAAGGGCAACGCCCCCGTCTACGTCAACTGATCGCGGTCCACGGGCCGGCGCGCGGCGATCCGTCGCGCGTCGGCCCCCGGCCGTGCGCCGCTCAGCCGTCGCCCAGCGCCGTGTGCAGGGCCCGCACGGACCGGATGGCCGAGCGGATCTCCTGGAGGTAGCGACCGGGGGTGAGCGCCGGTTCGGGCAGCCCGGCCAGGTCGGGCAGGGCCGGGTCGACGCCGACGGTCTCGATCGCGCAGCCGTACGGCACGGCGAGGGTGCGCAGCGCGTCGCAGTGCTGGAATGGCACGTAGATCGGCGCGGTCACCATCAGCACCGTGTCGCCCGCGCGCAGGCGGACGTGCTCGGCCCAGAACCGCTGGGTGTCGGCGGTGTGCGCGCGGCGCCGCGCGGGATCGCCGGACGGGGCGGCCAGTACGCGCACCTGCGGGCCACCCTCGGGCCGGTACGTGCGCGACGACCAGGAGCGGTGCGGGTGGTCGGCGTCGTGACCGTCCTCCTCGGCCGGGACGGCCACCGCGAACTCCCGCCGCACCGCCGCGTCCAGCGCCGCCACCTCGGTGTCGCAGGGCGGGACGCCGGCCACGTCCAGGGCCCGGCACTCCGCCTCCGACAGCGGGCGGAAGCTGCCCAGCACCGCCACCTCGCCGCCGACCCGGGTGCCGCCGCGCAGCAGGTGCGCCGCGTACGCGACGCGGCGCTGGCAGGCGTGCGCCAACCCGCCGAGCACGACCAGGTGGGCGTACCGCGAGCGGGCCGGCGCCGCCGGACGCACCATGCCGAGCGCGGCGGCGGTGGCGAGCACCAGCCGCGCGGTGGCCGCGTCGACGGCCGGTTCCCGGGCGTCCGGCCGCTCCCGGCCACCCCGGAAGTCCCAGTGCCGGGCGGAGAAGTCGTCGAGGCCGGCCAGCACTCCCGCCACGTCCCCGTCCGGCCACGTGCCGCCGAAGTGCCCGACGAGGTCGCGCAGCGGCCCCGAGCCCACCCAGGCCCGTACGCCGGCCGCGATCGCCTCGACGCTCGTGCCCGCCGCGCCGGTCGGCAGCGCCGGCGCCTCACGCGGCGCTTCCTCACCGGTCCGCACCGCCGGATCGTACCGGCGGCCGGGTGCCCGGGCGACGAACGACCGGGCCGGCGACGAACGACCGGGCCGGGCCGGGCGACGGTGTGGGGCGGCCCCGGTGCCGCGCCACCCACCGCCTCTTGTCCCGGCCGCCGGCTGGTGGCAGCGTGCGGTTACCGCGAACGCCGCTGAGAGGGTGCGACGATGACCACCGAGGATCTGCTGGCCCGGCACCGGGCCGTGCTCCCGTCCTGGATGCCGCTCTACTACGCCGAGCCGATCGAGCTGGTCTCCGGCTCCGGCCGCCGGGTCACCGACGCCCGGGGCCGCACCTACCTCGACTTCTTCGGCGGCGTGCTGACCAACATGATCGGCTACGACGTCCCGGAGATCCGGGAGGCCGTCGAGCGGCAGTTGCGCACCGGCATCGTGCACAGCTCCACCCTCTACCTGATCCGGCAGCAGGTCGAACTGGCCGAGAAGATCGCCCGCCTCTCCGGCATCCCGGACGCGCGGGTCTTCTTCACCAACTCGGGCACCGAGGCGAACGAGGCGGCGCTGCTGGTCGCCACCAACCACCGCCGCTCGCACCAGATCCTCGCCGTGCGCAACAGCTACCACGGCCGGTCGTACGCGGCGATGGGCGTGACCGGCAACCGGGGCTGGTCGGCCAGCGCGCTCAACCCGCTCCAGGTGGCCTGGCTGCACTCCGGCGAGCGGCTGCGCGGCCTGCTGGCCCGGCTGGGCGAGACCGAGCGGGTCGAGGCGGCCGTGGAGGACCTGCACGAGGTGCTCGCCACCCAGACCGCCGGCGACGTGGCCTGCCTGATCGCCGAGCCGATCCAAGGGGTGGGCGGCTTCGTGCACCCGCCGGACGGGCTCTTCGCCGCCTGGAAGAAGGTCCTCGACTCCCACGGCATCCTGTTCGTCTGCGACGAGGTGCAGACCGGCTGGGGACGCACCGGGGAGCACTTCTGGGGCTACCAGGCACACGGCGTGACCCCGGACCTGCTCACCTTCGCCAAGGGCATCGGCAACGGCTTCGCCCTGGCCGGCGTGGTCGGCCGCGCGGACGTGCTGGAGTCGGTGCCGGGGATCAGCTTCTCCACCTTCGGGGGCAACCCGGTCTCGACGGCGGCCGGTAACGCCGTGCTCGACTACCTGCTCGACCACGACCTCCAGGCCAACGCGGCCCGCACCGGGGCGATCCTCGCCGACGGGCTGCGCGCCGCCGTGGGCGGTCTCGACGGCGTCGCGGAGGTACGCGGCAAGGGGCTGATGCTCGGCGTCGAGTTCGTCCGGCCGGGCACCGCCGAGCCGGACCCGGCGCTGACCGACCGGGTCTTCGAGGCGTGCCGCACCGGCGGGCTGCTCACCGGCAAGGGCGGCCTGTACGGCAACGTGCTGCGGATGGGCCCGCCACTGACCCTGACCGAGGACGAGGCCCGCGAGGGCCTGGCCATCCTGGTCGACGCGATCCGCTCCTGCGTGGCGGCGGAGGTGGCGGCGTGAGCGCGGCGGAGCACGGCGTGGACGTCATCGGCCACTTCGTCGACGGCAAGCCGTTCAGCGGCTCGTCCGGGCGGCACGGGGACGTCTTCGATCCGGCGACCGGTCGGCGTACGGCCCGGGTGGAGCTGGCCTCGGCGGCGGACGTCGCGGTCGCGGTGGAGGCCGCCGGGCGCGCGGCCCGGTCCTGGCGGGACGCGTCGCTGGCGAGGCGGACGGCCGTGCTGTTCGCCTTCCGGGAGCTGGTGCACGCGCGGCGGGACCGGCTCGCCCGGGTGATCACCGCCGAGCACGGCAAGGTGCTCGCCGACGCCGCCGGCGAGGTGCAGCGCGGCCTGGAGATCATCGAGTACGCCTGCGGCATCCCCTCCGCGCTGCGCGGCGGGTTCAGCGAGAACGTCTCCACCGAGGTCGACTCGTACAGCCTGCGGCAGCCGCTCGGCGTCGTCGCGGTGATCTCCCCGTTCAACTTCCCGGCGATGGTGCCGCTGTGGTTCCTCCCGATCGCGGTGGCCTGCGGCAACGCGGTGGTGCTCAAGCCGAGCGAGAAGGACCCGAGCGCGGCGCTGCTGCTGGCCGAGTGGTTCGCCGAGGCGGGCCTGCCCGACGGGGTGCTCAACGTCGTCAACGGCGACGCCGAGGCCGTGGACGCGCTGCTGGACCACCCGGGCGTCAAGGCCGTGTCGTTCGTCGGCTCCACCCCGGTCGCCCGGCACGTCCACCAGCGCGGCACCGCCGCCGGCAAGCGGGTGCAGGCGCTGGGCGGGGCGAAGAACCACATGGTGGTGCTCCCCGACGCCGACCTGGACCTGGCCGCCGACGCGGCGGTCAACGCGGGGTTCGGCTCGGCGGGGGAGCGGTGCATGGCGATCTCGGCCCTGGTCGCCGTGGAGCCGGTCGCCGACGCCCTGGTCGCCCGGATCGCCGAGCGGATGGGCCGGCTGCGCACCGGCGACGGCCGGCGCGGCTGCGACATGGGCCCGCTGGTCACCGCCGCGCACGCCGCCCGGGTGCGCGCGTACGTCGAGGCGGGGGTGGCCGCCGGCGCGGTGCCGGTGGTGGACGGCCGCGACGTCGAGCCGGACGGGGACCCGAACGGGTTCTGGCTGGGCCCGACGCTGTTCGACCGCGTCACCCCGGACATGTCGATCTACACCGACGAGATCTTCGGCCCGGTGCTCGGCGTGCTGCGGGTCGGCTCGTACGACGAGGCGGTGGAGCTGGTCAACGCCAACCCGTACGGCAACGGCACGGCGATCTTCACCAACGACGGCGGCGCGGCCCGGCGCTACCAGCACGAGGTGGAGGTCGGCATGGTCGGCGTCAACGTGCCGATCCCGGTGCCGATGGCGTACTACTCCTTCGGCGGTTGGAAGGCCTCGCTCTTCGGCGACCTGCACGCGCACGGCGAGGACGGGGTGCGCTTCTTCACCCGGGGCAAGGTGGTCACCAGCCGCTGGTTGGATCCCCGGCACGGCGGGGTCAACCTCGGCTTCCCCACCCAGACCTGAGCAGGCGCAGGGTGCCGGCCCCGGCCAGGTACGCCACCAGCGCCGCCGCCGGCAGCCCCAGCGGCTCGGGGGCCGCCCTCGGCGTCTGGGCGTTGACCACCAGGGCGTACACCACGGCGGCGAAACCGGCGGCGGTGAGCGCGCTGCGCACGGTGGCCCGCCACCCGCTGCCGGCCGGCGCGCGGCCCGGTGCGGCCCCGCCGCCGGCCGGCCGGCCCTGCCCGGTGCGGCCGGTGCGGGCCTCGACGGGGCCGAAGACGGCGACCAGGGCGGCCAGCACCACGGTCAGCATCAGCACCCACGGCACCCGCCAGGCCAGCCAGGCTGCCGACCCCGCGGGTGGGGTCGGCAGCCGCCCGGCCGCGTCCAGCGCGCCGACCAGCAGGATCGCGGCGGTGAGGTGCCAGAGGAAGACGGTGAGCACGACCGCGTTCACCGCGATCACCGCCTGCCACGGGCGGGGGCGGCGCAGCCAGCGCTCCGCCGGGTCGCGCAGCAGCAGGATCAGCCCGAACTGGGCGACGGTCAGCGTCAGCAGGGCCAGGCTGGGCGGGGCGGCGTTGTCCAGCCGCTCGCCCGGGACGTTGAGCATGCTCACCGGGTACGGTCCGACCGTGGTCAGTAGCACCGTCGCGGCCAGGCCGCCCAGCAGCGCCGCCGCGCCCGCGCGCCGCGACAGCGGCAGCCGACGTGGCCGCGCCCGGTCGCGCGCGGACGCGGGGCGTGGCGGGTGCCCGCCCGCCGCGTCCGGGTGGGCGTCTTGACGCCCGGCGTCGGCGTCGCGCCAGGCGATGCCGAGCTGGTGCACGGCCAGCCAGCCGAGGACGTAGTTCGGCAGCGCCAGCTCCGCCGGGCCCAGCGCCCGCCCCACGTCGCCGGCGACGACCAGCGCGGCCAGCGCCGCCGGCACGAGCAGGCCGAAGCGCCGGTGCAGGGCGAGCATCGCCGGGGTCAGCGGCACCACGATCAGGTAGGCGGCGAGGAACCAGAGCGGGATCGTGGCGAACCAGGCGACGGTACGCACCAGCGTCGCCCCGACGCCGCCGAGCGACGCGAGCGCGGCGCCGCCGGCGATCACCAGCAGCAGCGCGGTCGTCGGGCGCAGCAGCCGGGCGCCCCGGTCCAGCAGCCACGCGGTGGCGTCGACGCCGGCGGCCCGGCGGGCGGCCAGCGAGGCGGCGTTGGCGTACCCGCCGACCAGGAAGAAGATCGGCATCACCTGGGCGACCCAGGTGAGCGGGTACGCCCACGGCAGGTCGGGCAGCGCCGAGCGCCCCGTCGGCCGGCCGGCCGCGTCCTCGCCGATCGTGGCGACGGCCCAGTGGCCGAGAACGACCATGCCGATCGCGAGCGCCCGGAGCAGGTCGACGTAACGTTGCCGACCAGCGGGGGTGCGCGCGGCGAGTTGCCGCAGGCGGCGCATGGCCCCGAGGGTACGTCAGGCGTGGACTGGCCGCTGCTGATAACGGTTCGGTCCCCGGGGGTTGAAGTCCGCGCCCTCCTGCCGTAGAAATTCTTCAGCAACATATTGCGAACTGAAGACAAATTCCCCCTGCGCCTCGTGCGGCGGTCGCCATCCCCCATCCGGCGACCGCCCGGACGGATCCGAGGAGAGACCATGAACAGGCGTGACATCCTGCGGCGCACCGCCGCCGCCGGCCTCCTGGCCACCCCCGCCGCCGGCCTGCTGACCGGCTGTGCCACGGGCGGCGGTGACGACGACAAGGGCGACGCCGGCACCTACAAGGGCACCAAGAGCGAGCAGAACCCGCTCGGTGTCAAGGAGGACGCGCCCCTCGAGGTGGTGATCTTCAACGGCGGCTTCGGCGAGGAGTACGCGAAGGCCCACGAGGCCATGTACACCGAGAAGTACCCGAAGGCGAAGATCAACCACTCGGCGACGCAGGAGATCGCGAAGACCCTCCAGCCGCGCTTCGTCGACAACACCCCGCCGGACGTGGTCAACAACTCCGGCGCCAACCAGATCGACTTCAACGGCCTGGTGTCGCAGAACGCCATCGCCGACCTGGGCGAGCTGCTGGCCGCCCCGAGCCTCGACATCCCGGGCAAGACGGTCAAGGACACCCTGCTGCCGGGTGCCGTCGAGGTCGGCTCGTACGACGGCAAGTTCCTGGTCATGAACTACACCTACACCGTCTACGGCATCTGGCACTCCACCAAGCTCTTCACCGAGCGCAAGTGGGAGTACGCCAAGACCTGGGACGAGCACATCGCGCTGTGCAAGCAGATCAAGGCCGCGGGCATCGCCCCCTGGACGTACGCGGGCGCGCACCCGCGCTACATGAGCTGGCCGGTCATCTCGACCGCCATCAAGTTCGGCGGCCCCTCGGTCGCCACGGCGATCGACAACCTGGAGCCCAACGCCTGGAAGTCCGACGCGATGAAGACCGCGGCCGACGCCTGGCACCAGATCGTCAAGGACAAGTTCATCCTCGAGGGCTCGCCCGGCCTCGACCACAAGCAGTCGCAGACCGCGTGGTGCCAGGGCAAGGCGGCCTTCATCTCCTGCGGTTCCTGGCTGGAGAGCGAGCAGAAGGACGTCACGCCGGCCGGGTTCAACATGACCATCCAGCCGACCCCGAGCCTGGGCAGCGGCGACAAGCTGCCGTTCGAGGCCGTCCGGGGCACCGCCGGGGAGCCGTTCATGGTCCCGGCGAAGGCCAAGAACGTCGCCGGCGGCCTGGAGTTCTTCCGGGTCATGCTCTCCAAGAAGGGCGCGCAGGACTTCACCAAGAAGGTCTCCAGCCTGACCGTGGTGGCCGGTGCCAGCGAGGGCGTCGAGCTGCCGTTCGGGCTGAACACGGTCGTCAAGGCGCTGGATGCCTCCGGCAGCAACGGCTTCAACTGGGTCTACAACAACTACTACCGCAAGCTGGAGCGCAACCTCATCGACGCCGCGTGCGGCGAGTTCTTCAGCGGGCGGATCAGCCCGGCGGAGTTCCTCGACCAGTGCCAGAAGGGCGCGGACTCGATCGCCCAGGACAGCTCGATCAAGAAGTACAAGCGGGCCGCCTGACACCCCGGCCGGTGGGGGCGGGGTGGACCGCCCCGCCCCCACCGGGCCGCCGCTGAAGAGGTAGGACCTCATCGTGAGACATGGCAAGTACCCGCTGATCGTCACCTTCCTGGTGCCGCCGGTGCTGCTCTACGTCATCTTCGTCGTGTCGCCGTACCTCCAGGCGTTCCAGATCTCCACCACCGACTGGCTCGGCTACTCGCCCGACGCCAACTCCGTCGGGCTGGCGAACTTCAAGACGCTCTGGAACGACGACTACGTCTGGAACGCGTTGAAGAACAACGCGATCCTGCTGGCGCTGGTTCCGGTGCTGACGATCGTGCTCGGCCTCTTCTTCGCCGCCATGCTCAACATGGGCGGGCGCAAGGGCCGGGCGGGGGTCAGCGGGGTGCGCGGCTCGTCGTTCTACCGCACGGTCTACTTCTTCCCCCAGGTGCTCTCCGTCGTGATCATCGCGCTGCTGTGGAAGGAGGTCTACCACCCGAACAAGGGCCTGCTCACCAGCGCCCTGAACAGCGTCGGTCTGGGCGCGCCCACCTGGCTGGGGGATCCGCGGACCGCCTTCTGGTGCGTGCTCGCCGTGATGATCTGGAGCAACGTCGGCTTCTACGTGGTGCTCTTCGGCGCGGCCATGTCGGCCATCCCCAAGGAGATCTACGAGGCGGTCATGCTCGACGGCGCCTCCCGGCTGACCACGCTGTGGAAGGTGACCATCCCGCTGCTCTGGGACACCGTCCAGGTCGCCTGGGTCTACCTGGCCATCTTCGCCCTGGACGGGTTCATCCTGGTGCAGTTGATGACCAACGGCGGTCCCAACTTCTCCACCGACGTCATCGGTGTGCGGATGTACGACACGGCGTTCGGCAGCGAGACCAAGTTCGGCTACGCCTCGGCGATCGGCGTGGTGATGTTCTTCCTGACCCTCACGGTGGCGGTGCTGGCGCTGCGGGCCAGCAAGCGAGACAGGATCGAGTACTCGTGACGACTCTGGACAAGCCCGCGTCCGTGGCGCTGCCCGACGAGCCTCCCGGCCCCGCCGACCGCCCGGTACGCCGCGAACTCGGCGTCGCCAACGTGCTGTCGCACGGCTTCCTGCTGTTCTGGGGTGCGCTGACCGTACTGCCGCTGCTCTGGATGTTCATCAGCTCGTTCAAGAGCAACGCGGAGATCCTGGCCGACCCGTGGTCGCTGCCCGGCGCGCTGCGCTTCGACAACTGGTCGCGCGCGTGGAGCGGGGCGCACATCGGCCAGTACTTCCTGAACAGCCTGGTGGTGGTCGCGGGCTCGGTCACCCTGACCATGCTGATGGGCGCCACCGCCGCGTACGTCTTCGCGCGCTACGAGTTCCGGGGCAAGCAGGTCGTCTACTACCTGTTCGTCGGCGGGCTGATGTTCCCTGTCTTCCTGGCCCTGGTGCCGCTGTTCTTCGTGGTGCGCAACGCCGGCCTGTTCGGCACCTGGACCGGGCTGATCCTGGTCTACGCCGCGTACTCGCTGCCGTTCACGGTGTTCTTCCTGACCGCCTTCTTCCGTACCCTGCCCACGGCCGTCGCGGAGGCGGCACTGGTCGACGGCTGCGGTCACTTCCGGCTCTTCTTCCAGGTGATGCTGCCGATGGCGCGTCCGGGACTGATCAGCGTCGCGATCTTCAACTTCCTCAGCCACTGGAACCAGTTCCTGCTGCCCCAGGTGCTCATGCAGGGCGACGAGTCCAAGTGGGTGCTCGCCCAGGGGCTCGCCGCGCTCTCGGTCAACCAGGGCTACGCCGGCGACTACGCGCAGCTCTTCGCCGGCCTCACCATCGCGGTGGTCCCGGTACTGCTGGTCTACATTCTCTTCCAGCGCCAGGTCCAGTCCGGGCTGACCGCCGGCCAGCTCAAGTAAGCCCCTTCGCGCCGGACCGGTTCTGATCAGCTCGGCAGGGCGCCTCGGTGCGTGCGGAGCTGGCCCGACCGGTCGCTGTCCGCGCGCTGTCGAGCTGATGTCGTAGACGATTCGCTCGTCGGTGGCGCCTGGCCCGGTCCGCTGCGCCGCGCGCGGCGCGGACGCCACACCGCGCTGGCACCGGCGCGGACGCCACGCGCGCGCTCCGCCCCGACCTGCACCGGGGGCTCGGCACCGGCGCGGACGCCGGCCGCGCGATGACGTAGACGATTCAGCTCGACAGCGCCGGGCGAGGCAGCCCTCGCCCCCGGGCGGGTGGACGGCGGGGACGGCGACCCGAGCGCCGTGTGCGACCCCTGCCCGCCGCGAAGCGGGCCAAGCGGGAGTCCGAGCTGGCGTCGGTCCCGGCGACGCGCGCAGGGTCAGGCCACCGGCACCAGGAGGGCGTGCAGGGCGACCGGGTCGGTCACCTCGGGCAGGTCCCGGGCGGCGAGCCAGGCCGCCGCGGCCGCGCCGTCGCCGGCCGAGTGCAGCGGCGCGTCCGGCCACCGCCGGGCGACCTCGGCCCGGACCGCCGCGGCGAGCGGGGTGTCGCCGGTCAGCAGGCCGCCGCCGAGCACGATGGGGGAGACCCCGCCCGCGGGGCGGATCCGCGCCGCGCTCTCCGCCAGGTGCGCGGCGGCCTCGTCGAGGAGCCCACAAGCGACCGGCTCGCCGTCGACGGCGGCGGCGACCACGAGGGGCGCGAGCCGGGCCAGTTCCACGGGGGGTCGCCGGGTCACCGTCTGGACCAGGGCGTCGACGGTGTCCCGGGGGCGGGCAGCCACCTCGGCGGAGCCGAGCAGTTCGGTGAGCACCCCGGTCGCCAGCCGGCCCGGTGCGTGCCCCCGGTCGAGGTCGGCCAGCAGCCGGCGGACCGCCTCCCGGCCCAGCCAGAAGCCCGAGCCCGCGTCGCCGAGCAGCCAGCCGTGACCGTCGGCGACCCGGTCCAGCCGCAGCTCCCGTACCCCGGCGGCGATCGCCCCGGTGCCGGCGATCAGCACCGTGCCGTCCGGGCTGGCGGTCCCCGACGCGTACGCGACCAGCGCGTCGCCGTGCACCGCGTACGGGCAGCGCAGGCCGGCGTCACGCCAGGCCCGGTCGAAGGCGTCGCGGCCCGCCGGATCGGCGAGCAGCCGGCCCGCCCCGGCCAGCCCGATCGTGCCGCCACGCACCAGGGCGGGATCGACGCCGGCGAGCGCCTCCCGCAGGGCGGCCAGGAGTTCGCCCGCCGCCCGCTCGGCACCGTGGCTGGTGGGGTTTCCGCCGCCCGCCCGGCCGCTGCCCAGCCGCCGCCCGTCGAGGGTCAGGGCGGTCGCCCGGGTGGACGTACCCCCGACGTCGAGACCGACCACGACGCTGTCGGACATCCGCAGCCACCCCTTCGATCGACGCCGCGTTCATGCTGGTCGGCCCAACGACGGCAGGCAAGGGGCGGACCCGCCCGGAGGCCGTGCGCCAGGTAACAGTTTGAAAACTTCGCCCACGGTCTTGACACGGAGGGGCTTTCAGTAAGAACTTTTACCACTAACAGTTAACACTCT
Organism: Micromonospora sp. DT62; assembly: GCF_049847285.1. NCBI lineage: Bacteria > Bacillati > Actinomycetota > Actinomycetes > Micromonosporales > Micromonosporaceae > Micromonospora > Micromonospora sp. DT62. The sequence goes on along the minus strand of NZ_JBNCOB010000006.1, from coordinate 155,992 downwards.
TTTCGGAAAGGTGCCCCATGGTTGATCACGAGGTGGACGCCTCCGCGGGGACCGCGGTGGTCGACGCCGGCGCGGTCGACCGGCGGGGTGCGCTCGGGGTCGGCTCCGACGGCGTGCTGGCGCGGGTCCGGGCCGGCGCGGGCGAGCTGACGGGGGCACTGCGCCGCGTCGCCGAGCACGTGCTCAGCGACCCGGAGGCCGCCGCCCGGGCGACCATCGTGGAACTGGCCGAGCGCAGCGGCACCTCCCCGGCGACGATCACCCGGTTCTGCCGGGCGATGGGCTTCGACGGCTACGCCGACCTGCGGCTCGGCATCGCCGCGGAGACCGGCCGGGCCCGCTCGGCGGGCTGGACCGTCGACATCGGCCGCGAGATCCAGCCCAGCGACCCCCTCTCCCGGGTCCTCGACCAGATCATGGCCGCCGACACCCGCGCCATGCACGACACCGCCGCGCTGCTCGACCTCGTCGAGGTGGAACGGGCCGCCGTCGCCATCGCCGGGGCGTCCAGAGTGAACATCTTCGGGGCCAGCGGCAGCGCCCTGGTCGGCGAGGAGATGCAGTTCAGCCTGCACCGCATCGGCGTGGCGGCCTGGGCCTGGAACGACGTGCACGAGGGCCTCGCCAGCGCGGCCCTGCTGTGCCAGGGCGACGTGGCGCTCGGCATCTCGCACACCGGCCAGACCCGCGAGACCATCGAGATGCTCGCCGAGGCGGGCAGCCGGGGCGCGACCACCGTGGCGCTGACCGGATTCCCGCGCTCGCCGCTGGCCGAGCTGGCCGACATCGTGCTGCTCACCGCCAGCCAGGCCACCACCTTCCGCCCCGACGCGCTCTCCGCCCGGCACCCGCAGCTGGTCGTGCTCGACCTGCTCTACATCGCCGTCGCCCAGCGCACCCACGACCGCGCCCACGCGGCCTTCCGGCGTACCGCCCAGGCCGTCGACGGGCACAAGGCCGCGAAGGGGGCCACCGCATGATCAGCGCCCAGGGGTACGCCGACGCCGTCCGCCCGGTGCTCGACCGGCTCGTCGACGCCAGCGCCGACGCGATCGGCGCCGCCGCCGACCTGATCGCCACCAGCCTGCGCGCCGGCGGGGTGCTCCAGGCGTTCGGCGCCGGCCACTCCGAGGCGTTCGCCGCGGAACTGGTCGCCCGGGCCGGCGGGCTGGTGCCCACCAACCGGCTCTCCCTGCACGACCTGGTGCTGCACGGCGACGCCCCGCGCGACGTGCTCGCCGACCCGAAGCTGGAGCGCGACCCGGCGGTCGCCCACCAGCTCTACGAGCTGGCTGCCCCGCAGCCGCGGGACGTGTTCGTGGTGGCCTCGCAGTCCGGCATCAACGGCTCGGTGGTCGAGCTGGCGACGCTGGTCACCGGACGCGGCCACCCGCTGATCGCGGTCACCTCGGTCGCGCACACCGCACGGGTCGCCCCGCGGCACCCGTCCGGCCGGCGCCTCGCCGACCTCGCCGACGTCGTGCTGGACAACGGCGCGCCGTACGGCGACGCACTGCTGCCGCTCGAGGGCGGCGGCGCGGTCTGTGCGGTCTCCTCGGTCACCGCGGCGCTGCTGGCGCAGCTGCTGACCGCCGAGGTCGTACGACGGTTCCACCAGGCCGGGGAGGTACCCCCTATCTACCTCTCCGCCAACGTCCCCGGCGGGGACGAGCACAACCACGCCCTCGAGTCGCGGTACGCCGGGCGCCTCCGGCGGACCGCCTGACCCGAACACACAAGGAGAGACGACGATGTCGATTACCCCCGACAACCCGGCCGACCTGAGCCGCCGGACCATGCTGCGCCGGGCCGCCGCGGTGGGCCTGCTCGCCACCCCGGCCGCCGGCCTGCTGAGCGCCTGCGCGACCAGCGGCAGCGACGAGAAGAACGAGCAGGTCGCGGACGGTGCGAAGAGCGCCACCAACCCGCTCGGGGTGGCCGAGGACGCCCCGATCGAGGTGGTCATCTTCAACGGTGGCTACGGCGAGAAGTACGCCACCGACGTGCACCAGCCGCTGTACAAGAAGGCGTTCCCGAAGGCCGAGGTCAAGCACCAGTCGACCCAGGCCGTCTCCACCGTCCTCCAGCCGCGGTTCGCCTCGGGCAACCCGCCGGAGTTCGTCAACAACTCCGGCGAGAAGCTGATCGACTTCGGCTCCCTGGTCGCCGACGGTCAGCTCCAGGACCTCACCGAGCTCTGGGACGCCCCGTCGGTCGACGACCCGAACAAGAAGGTCCGCGACACCGTGGTGCCGGGCACCGTCGACGTCGGCTCCTTCAACGGCAAGCCGTACGTCCTGTACTACGTCTCCACCGTCTTCGGCATCTGGTACTCGGGCAAGCTGTTCAAGGACAACGGCTGGGCGCCGGCGAAGGACTGGTCCGAGTTCACCGCCCTGCTCGACAAGATCAAGGCCAAGGGCATCACCCCGTACGGCTACGCCGGGGCGAACGCCGCGTACTACCAGTGGAACGTGATCCTCACCCACGCGGCGAAGATCGGCGGCACCGACGTACTGAAGAACATCGACAACCTGGAGGACGGCGCCTGGCAGCAGGACGCGGTCAAGCAGGCCGCCGCGGCGTGGGCCGAGATCGGCGCCAAGTACGTCGACAAGAGCTTCGAGGGGCTCAAGCACACCGACGTGCAGCTGCGGCAGAACCAGTACAAGCTGGCGTTCTACCCCAGCGGCGACTGGCTGGAGGGCGAGCAGAAGAAGGACACCCCGTCCGGCTTCGACTACCAGCTGATGCCGGTGCCGAGCCTGTCCGCGTCGGACAAGCTGCCGGCGACGGCGCTGCGGGCCACGGCCGGTGAGGGCTACTTCGTCTCGGCCAAGAGCAAGAACCCCAAGGGCGGCTTGGAGTACATGCGCCAGATGCTCTCGGTGGCCGGCGCGAAGGGCTTCACCGAGGTGGTCAAGGCCCCAACCGTGGTCACCGCCGGCTCGGAGGGCTTCGCCTTCCCGCCCGGCGTGGCCAGCTCGCAGGCCGCGCTGAAGGCCGCCGGCCAGGACGTGTTCAACATCTACTTCGACGGCTGGTACAAGGAGCTCGACACGGAGGCCCGCACGGCCACCAACGAGCTGATGTTCGGCCGGATCAAGGCGGACGCCTTCGTGGAGCGCATCCAGAAGCGTGCCGACGCGATCAAGAAGGACAGCTCCATCGCCAAGTTCAAGCGCTGATCGATCGGAGCGTAGGGGTCATGCGGCACGGCAAGTATCCGTTCGTGATCGGGTTCCTCTTCGTCCCGGTCACGCTGTACGTGGTCTTCGTCATCGCGCCGTACGCGCAGGCGTTCCAGATCTCGATGACCAACTGGCGGGGGCTCTCGGCCCCGCAGTGGGTGGGCTTCGACAACTTCCGGAGGTTGTGGGACGACGACAACTTCTGGAAGGCGGTCCAGCACCACGGCGTACTGCTGCTTGCCCTGCCGCTGATCACCATCGCCATCGCCCTGTTCTTCTCCTTCCTGCTCAACGTGGGCGGGAAGAGCAGCGGCGGGCAACGCCAGGGGGTCTGGGGGTCGAAGTTCTACCGGGTGGTGTTCTTCTTCCCCCAGGTCCTGGCGGTGGCCATCATCGCGGTGCTGTTCCAGATGGTCTACCGGCCGAACGAGTCCGGCCTGATCAACGGCGTGCTGATGAAGCTCGGCTTCGACCCGGTGCTCTTCCTGGTCCGGCCGAACCTGGCGCTCTGGTCGATCATCGGCGTGCTGGTCTGGCAGGCGGTCGGCTTCTACGTGGTGCTCTTCTCGGCGGGCATGGCCTCCATCCCGGGCGAGATCTACGAGGCCGCCGAGGTGGACGGGGCGAGCCGGGTGACGCTCTTCTTCCGGGTCACCCTGCCGCTGCTCTGGGACACCCTCCAGGTCGCCTGGGTCTACCTGGGCATCGCCGCGTTCGACGCGTTCGCCATCGTCTCGGTGCTCTCGGTGGACGGCGGCGGCCCGGACGGCGCCACCACCGTCCTGGCCATGGAGATCTACCGCAACGCCTTCGTCTACTCGAAGTACGGCTACGCCTCGGCCATGGGCGTGGCGCTGTTCTTCCTCACCCTCACGTTCGCGGCGCTGACGCTGCGGCTGACCAAGCGGGAAAGCGTGGAGTACTGATGAACCCGCAGACGACGGTGCCGCCGACGCCGGCGGCGCTACCGCCGAAGACCGTGAAGCCGGGCGCCGCGGGTGGGCGCGGAGGTCGGGGCAGACGCTCCGAGGTACGGCTTCTCGCCACCCTCGGGCACGTGGCGCTCGCGGTCTGGGCGGTGATCGTGATCGTGCCGATCCTCTGGACCTTCCTCGCCTCGTTCAAGAACACGACGGAGATCTTCAGCAGCCCGTGGACCCTGCCGGCCGAGCTGCGCTTCGAGAACTACGCCCGGGCGTGGAACAAGGCGAACGTCGGGCGCTACTTCCTGAACAGCGTGATCGTGGTGGCGTGCAGCACCTTCGGCACCATGCTGCTCGGCTCGATGGCCGCGTACGTGCTGGCCCGCTACAAGTTCTGGGGCAACCGGGCGATCTACTACCTGTTCGTCTCGGGGCTGGCGTTCCCGGTCTTCCTCGCCCTCGTGCCGCTCTTCTTCGTGGTGAAGAACCTGGGGCTGCTGGACACCCACACCGGGGTGGTGCTGGTCTACATCGCCTACTCGCTGCCGTTCACGGTGTTCTTCCTGGCCGCGTTCTTCAAGACGCTGCCGTCGTCGGTCGCCGAGGCGGGGATGATCGACGGCTGCTCGCACACCCGGCTCTTCTTCCAGGTGATGATGCCGATGGCGAAGCCGGGCCTGATCAGCGTCGGCATCTTCAACATCATCGGCCAGTGGGGGCAGTACCAGTTGCCGCTCGTGCTGCTCTCCAACGCCAAGGACAAGTGGGTGCTCACCCAGGGCATCGCCGACATCTCGGTCAACGCCGGCTACGAGGCCGACTGGTCCGGCCTCTTCGCCGCCCTGACCATCGCCATCCTCCCGATGATCGTCGTGTACGCGATCTTCCAGCGGCAGATCCAGTCGGGTCTCACCTCCGGCGCGGTCAAGTAGACCCGGGCGGGTCAGGGGTGCCAGGAACGCCACAGGGCGGCGTACGGGCCGTCGGCCCGGACCAGCTCGTCGTGACTGCCGAGCTCGGTGATCCGGCCCCCCTCCAGCACGGCCACCCGGTCGGCGTCGTGGGCGGTGTTGAGGCGGTGCGCGATCGCGATGACGGTCCGCCCGGTGAGCAGGGCGGCCAAGGCCCGCTCGGTGCGCCGGGCGGTCGTCGGGTCGAGAGCGGCGGTCGCTTCGTCGAGGATCAGCGTGTGCGGGTCGGCGAGCACCAGCCGGGCCAGCGCGAGCTGCTGGGCCTCGGCGGCGCCGAGCGGGTGCGCCCCGTCGCCGAGCAGGGTGTCGAGGCCGTCGGGCAGGCGGGCGTGCCAGTCGGCGCCGACCGTGGCCAGCGCCGTGCGCATCCGGTCGTCGGAGTCGTCCGGGGCGGCGAACGCGAGGTTGTCGCGTAGCGAGCCGATGAACACGTGGTGTTCCTGGGTGACCAGGGCGATGCGCCGCCGGCGCTCGGCCGGGTCCAGGTCGGTGACCGGGCAGCCGCCGACACTGACGACCCCCTCCCGGGGCGCGTCGATCCCGGCGAGCAGCCGCGCCAGGGTGGACTTCCCGGCCCCCGACGGCCCGACGAGCGCCAACCGCTCGCCGGGCCGCACCTCGAGGTCGATGCCGTGCAGCACGTCGGGTCCGCCGCCGTACGCGAACCGGGCTCCCTGGACGACCAGCCGCTCGTCCACCGGCGTGGCGGCCCGGCCGGGCCGCTCCGGCGGCACCTGACCGACGCCGAGCACCCGGGCGAACGAGGCGAAGCCGCGCTGCGCCTGCTCCATCCACTGGAGGATCCGGTCCAGCGGCTCGATGGCCTGCTGAAGGTAGAGCGTGGCGGCGACCACCGCGCCGAGGGACACCTCGCCCCGCGTGAGCAGGAGCCCACCGACCAGCAGCAGCACGGCCACGGGCAGCGGGTAGCTGGCCTCCACCACGGTGAAGAACACGGTGCGCAGCGCCAGGGTCGCCCGCCGGGCGGCCCAGACCCGGCCGATGCGCGCGCTGCCGTGCCCGATCCGTTCGTCGGCGAGCCGGAACGCCTCGACCGTACGGGCGCCCTCCGCGGTGCTCGTCAGCGTCTCGGTCAGCTCGGCGGCGGCCGCCCCCTCGACCAGGTACGCCGGGCTGGCGCGCCGCAGGTACCACCGGGTCACCAGCGCGATCGTCGGCAGCCCGGCGAGCGCCGCCAGCCCGAGCAGCGGGTGCAGCAGGAAGACCGCCCCGAACAGCAGCGCCAACTGCACCGAGGCGATGACGATGGTGGGCACCACGTCCCGGACGGTGGTGCCGACCGTCGCCACGTCGACCGAGCTGCGGGTCGCCAGGTCCCCGGCGCCGGCGCGCTCGACGACGCCGACGGGCAGGTTCAGCGTCCGCTCGACGAACTCCTCGCGCAGCCGGGCCACGGCCCGCTCGCCGAAGCGGTGGCCCGCGTACCGCGCGTACCGCGACAGCAGCGCCTGGGCCAGCACGGCCCCGCCGATCGCCAGGGCGAACCGGTCGACGGTGGCGACGCCGGCCCCGGCGGACACCCGGTCGACGATGGCGCCGAGCAGCCACGGCGGGGCGAGCCCGGCGACCGTGGCGGTCGAGTGCAGCGCCAGCACGACCGCCACGGCGCGCCGGTCCCGGGCGATCAGCCGACGCGTCGCGCGGCGTACGGTGGCCCGGTCGGCGACCGGCAGCCCGCTCACCGCAGCGCCTGCTCGGCGTCGGCGTCGCCACGGGCCACGAGCCGCCGGTAGCCCGGGTCCCGGTCGAGCAGGTCGGCGTGTGTGCCGGTGGCGGCGACCCGCCCCGCGACCAGGTGCGCGACCTCGTCGGCCCGTCCCAGCAGCAGCGGCGAGGTGGTGAGCACGACGGTGGTCCGTCCGGCCCGCGCGCGGCGCAGCCGCTCGGCGATGCGCGCCTCGGTGTGCGCGTCGACCGCCGAGGTCGGCTCGACGAGGATCAGCACCTCCGGTTCGGCGAGCAACGCCCGGGCCAACCGGACCCGTTGCCGCTGGCCGCCGGAGAGGGACCGGGCGCGGGTGTCCAGCGGAGTGTCGAGCCCGTCCGGCAGGGCCTCGACGACGTCCTCGGCCGACGCGGCGTGCAGGGCGGCGGTGATCCGCTCCCGGTCATCGCCGGGGCGGGCCCCGCGCAGCACCTCCCGCAGCGTCCCGGCGAACAGGTGGGCGTCGTGGTCGGCGACCAGGATGCGGGCCCGCACCTGGTCGAGGTCGACGGCGGTCAGCGGCACGCCGCCCCAGGTGGCGTCGCTGACGGCGTACCGACCGAGCCGGTCGGCCAGCGCGAGGGCGTCCGCCGGGTCGGCGGCGGCCACCGCGGTGAGGTGGCCGGCCCGGACGGTCAGCCCGCTCGACCGGTCGTGCAGGTCGGCGGGACCGTCGGGGGCCGGGACCGGGCCGGCGGGCGCCGGGACCGGGCTGGCGGGGCCGGCGGGGGCCAGGGCAGGACCGGCGGGGCCGCCGGGGGCCGGGACGGGGGTGGCGGGGTGGGCCGGCTGGCGGCTGCCCGGAACCGTCGCCGCGCGGGCACGGGCCGGCGTGTCGTGCGGCCCGCCGACGTCGTCCGGTTCGACGGCGAGCAGGGCGACGATCCGGCGGGCCGCGACCCGGCCCCGGATCAGCTGGTGGCCGCCCTCCAGCAGGAACCAGACCGGCACGACGAGAGTCGCGACGTAGCCGTAGACGGCGACCAGCTCCCCGACGCTGATGTCGCCGGTGACCGCCATCCGGGCCGACAGCCACACCACCGCCGCGAGGAACAGCCCGGGCACGGCCACCGTCGCCGCGTCGATCCAGCTGTTCACGGCGCCCACCCGGTACCCCTCGACGAGCAGGTCGCGGGAGCGGGCCGCGTACCGGCGGGCGAACAGGCCCCGGCCACCCACCCCGGCGAGCACCCGCAGCCCGGCCACGATGTCGCCCGACCGGGCGGTCAGCTCACCCTGCTGCTGCCGGTAGACCGACTCCGCCCGCTCCAGCCGGCGCAGCAGGGGAGCGACGACCAGGACGACCGACGGCACACCCACCAGCACGCAGAGCGCGAGCAGGGGCGAGATCGACCAGAGCACGACGGCGACGACCAGGTATGCCACCACCGCGCCGACGCCGGGCCCGGTCATCGTCATCACCTGCGCCGCCCGGTCGATGTCGGTGCCGCCGATCGTGGCCACCTCGCCCGCCGCGGCCCGGCGCGGCAGCACGGCGCCGACCCGGGACAGCTGGCGGAGCACCACGGCGGCAGAGCGCGCCTTCGCATCCTCCCGGATGAAGGTCATCGTGCGGTGCCGCATGATGCCCAGCCAGGACAGCGCGACGCCGGCGACGACGATCGCCGCCACCCACAGGGCCAGGGCCCGGTTGTCGCCGGCCCGCAGTCCGTCGTCCACGGCGCGGGAGATCAGGTAGGGCCGGACCGCCAGGCCTGTCATCCAGGCCGTGCCGAACAGGCTGCCGCGCAGCACCCGCCACGGCTGGCAGCGAACCAGCCACCACAGGTACCGCATCGGCCCCCGGATGTCCGGGGTGCCGGGCTCGGGATGGGGGATCCGTGGTGGCACCGGCCAACGCTAGCGAGCCGGGCACCGCCTCGCCGCCCCGTTTCCGCCGTACCGCCTGCCGACGTTCCGTCGCCGGCGCCGGCGGCCGACCCACCCCGGCGCGGGGGCGCGCCGGAGTGGCTGGTGGGTGAAGTGTCGCAGGGGCGAGGCAGAATCGCATCCGTGCTGGTGACGGTGGCCTCCGACGAGCGGGGCGGGGGAGCGCTGCAACCCCTCGACGCCGCGGGGCAGCCCGTCGGCCCGGTGCAGCCGGTCACCGACCTGGCCGCCGCCGTCGCGGCGCGCGAGGCGGCGGACCGGCCGCGCTGGGTGTGGGCCTCCGGCGCGACCGTCTACCCGGCGCTGCTGCGCGCCGGGGTGCGGGTCGAGCGCTGCCACGACGTCGAGCTGACCGAGGCCCTGCTGCTCGGCCACGCCGGCCGCTGGGGCGAGCCCCGTTCGTTCGCGGCGGCCTGGGCCCGGCTGACCGGCGCGCCGGTGCCGGCCGATCCGCCGCCCCGGCCGGCCGCGCCGCCCGGCCACGGGCAGGGCGCGCTCTTCGACGCCCTGCCCGGCCCGCCGGGCCCCGGCGTCGAGGCCCTGACCCGGGTGTACGCCGACCAGCTCGCCCGGATCGCCGCCACCGAGCATCCCGGCCGGTTCCGGCTGCTGGTCGCCGCCGAGTCGGCCGGCGCGCTGATCGCCGTGGAGATGGGGGCCGCCGGGCTGCCCTGGCGGGCCGACGTGCACGACCGACTCCTCGCGGAGCTGCTCGGCGAGCCGTCGCCGGTGGGCGGCCCGCCCCGCCGGCTGGCCGAGCTGGCCGCGCGGATCGCCGACGCGTTCGGCGTACGCCAGTTGCACGCCGACTCCCCGGCGGAGCTGTTGCGGGCGTTCGCCCGGGCCGGGGTGGAACTGCCCAACACCCGGGCCTGGGTGCTGCGCGGGGTGGACCACCCGGCGGTGCCGCTGGTCCTGGAATACAAGGAGCTCTACCGCATCTGGACGGCGCACGGCTGGGCCTGGCGCGACGCCTGGGTGCGCGACGGCCGGTTCCAGCCGGAGTACGTCCCGGGCGGGGTCGTCTCCGGCCGCTGGGCCACCCGGGGCGGCGGCGCGTTGCAGATCCCCAAGGTGATCCGGCGGGCGGTGGTGGCCGATCCGGGCTGGCGGTTCGTGGTGGCCGACGCCGGCCAGCTGGAGCCGAGGGTGCTCGCCGCAGTCTCCGGCGACGCCCGGCTCGCCGCCGCCGGTGGTGCCGGCGACCTCTACGCCGCCCTCGCCCAGGACGCCTTCGGCGGCGACCGGCCCCGGGCCAAGGTGGCGCTGCTCGGCGCCATGTACGGGCAGACGGGCGGGGCGGCGGTGCCGGCGCTGGCGGTGCTGCGGCGCAGCTACCCGACGGCTTTCGGCTACGTGGAGGCGGCGGCCCGCACGGGGGAGGCTGGCGGGCTGGTGCGCTCCTGGCTGGGTCGCACCTGCCCGCCGGGCACGGCCGGGTTCGGCGACCCCGACGCCGACGTGCCCGACGACGGCGACGATCCGCAGTCGCCGCGGGCGCGGGCGGCCCGGTCCCGGGGGCGGTTCACCCGCAACTTCGTCATCCAGGCCACCGCCGCCGAGTGGGCCTCGACCCTGCTGGCGACGCTGCGCGGCCGGCTCGCCGCCACCGGCGGCGAGCTGGTCTTCTTCCAGCACGACGAGGTGATCGTGCACTGCCCGGCGGAGCGGGCCGACGCGGTCGCCGACGCGGTCACCCGGTGCGGCGAGCAGGCCGGCGCGCTGCTCTTCGGCGACACCCCGGTCCGCTTCCCGCTGGACCTCTCCGTCGTCGACTGTTACGCCGACGCGGCCTGACGGCTCTCGTCCCGGGTCAGGAGACGCCGGAGTCGGGGTTGGCGGCGTCCCACGCGTGCCGCGACTCGGCGATGGCGTCCTTGTGCGCCAGCGACCAGTCCGCCAACTGCCTGACCAGGTGCGTGAGGCTCCGCCCGCGTTCGGTCAGCTCGTAGGTGACGGTCACGGGGACGGTCGGGTACGCGGTGCGCAGCACCAGCCCGTCACGCTCCAGCCGACGCAGGGTCAGGGTGAGCATCCGCTGGGAGATGCCGTGGATGGCCCGTTGCAGCTCCCGGAACCGGCGGACACCGGAGGAGAGCTCGACGATCGCGAGCACCGACCACTTGTCGCCGATGCGGTCGAGCACGTCGCGGATGCCGCAGTCGGGGTGCTCGGGTAGGCCGCAGGGTGCCAGCGCGTCGGTTACCGCCGTGTGCCCTGCCGACATCGAAGTGCCTCCTTGTGGCCGCGTCCGTGGTTCCCGACGATGAGGCTAGTTCCGATTCGGTACCACCGAAAGGCTCGCCACATGCTGCTGGTCACCGGCGCCTCCGGGCACCTGGGCTCCCTCATCCACGCCGGGCTGGTCGAGCGAGGGCTCGCCCCGCTCGCCGGCACCCGTACGCCCGGTCGCTTCGGCGACGCTGGGCGCAGCGTGGACTTCGACGACCCGGCGGGGCCGGACCTGACGGGCGTACGCGTGCTGGTGCTGGTCTCCGCTGGCTACGGCGAGGACGACGTCGTCACCGCCCGCCACGACCGGGTGATCGCCGCCGCCGAGCGGCACGGGGTGGCGCACGTGGTCTACACGAGCCTGGTCGGCGCCGGCGACCACCTGGCCTTCGCGCTCGCGCACCGGTGGACGGAGCGTCGACTGCGGGAGAGCCGGCTCGACTGGACGATCCTGCGCAACGGCCTCTACGCCGAGCTGTTCGGTCAGTTGGCCGCCCCGGTCGACGGCGCGGTCACGGCCCCGTTCGGCACGGGAGCGCTGGCCGCGGTGGCCCGACAGGATCTGGCCGACGCCGCCGTGCGGGTGGCTGCCGACCCGGCCGCCCACCGCGGTCGCACGTACGAGCTGACCGGACCTGTCGCGCTCACCGCGGCCGGCGTCGCCGCCGGGTTGGGCGTGCCCTACCGCCCGGAGTCGCTAGGCGAGCGGCGTGCCGCCCTGACGGGCCCGGGCCTGCTGCCGTTCCAGCCGGCCATGCTCATGTCGATCTACTCCGCCACGGCGGCCGGGTTCCTCGCGCGGACCCACGGCGACCTGGCGCGCCTGCTGTCGCGTCCGCCCCGCGACCCGATGCCGGTCGCGGTCGCCGCCGCCGGGGCGCCGTCCTGACCGTACGCGCAGCCTCGACGGGGCTGCCCGCCTTCGAGCCAGCCGCGCCGGAGAAGGGCGACGCGGTGCGGTTCCGGGCCGGTAACGGTTGCACTATTTTCCCTTTTCGCCCCGCTACCCGGTCTGCCTTCTCCTCGTTGCTCCCGATGTCCGTACGACGGAGCGGGCCGTGCGTTCGCGCCACGGCCCGCTCCACGGTGGAGGGGGCCCAGCTGAACCGGATCGCAGGAATGATCATCGCCGCGGGCGGGGGGCGCCGCATCGGCGGCCCCGAGGCGCTGCTGCATCAGGGGGAGAAGCCCCTGGTGAACCGGATGATCGACACGATGACCGAGGCGGGCTGCGAGCGGATCGTGGTCGTGCTCGGCGCCGCGGCCGACCAGGTCCGCGAGACGGCGGACCTGAGCCGGGCCACCGTGGTGATCAACCGGGCGTGGGGGACCGGCGTCGGCTCGTCCATCCGGGCCGGCCTCGCCGCGCTCGACGACGAGGGCATCGAGGCGGTCGTGGTGGTGCCGGTCGACATGCCCGGCCTGACCGCCACCGCCGTGCGTCGGGTCGTCGCGCTGCCGTACCCCGACGTGCTGGTCTGCGCCACCTACGACGGGCTGCGCGGCTACCCGATGCTGTTCGGACGCCGGCACTGGTCCGGCATCGCCACCCTGGCCAGCGCGGACGTGGGCGCCCGGCCCTACCTGCTCGCGCACAAGGACCAGATCGTCGACATCTCCTGCGACTCGGTGGCCGACGGCAGCCGGGTCGACACCCCGGAGCTGATGGCGCTCTACGGGCTGACCGTTCCACCCCAGCGCATCGGCGCCTAACTGCGCTGGACAGGCTCAGCCGGCAGGACACGGGTCGCTGCCGCGGACGTCTTCCGCAGCGGCGCGACCCGACCGGGGACGCTGAGCCATGCGGTCACAGCGGTGACGGGTCGTCGCGCAGCCGGCTGTAGAGCCACCCGTCACGCCAGGCGCCGGCCCGGAACTCGCAGGCCCGCACGACCCCCTCCAGCTGGAAGCCGGCCTTCTCCAGCGACCGCTGCTCGGCGGTGTTCTCGGCGTGGGTGCTGGCCTGGATGCGCTGCGCCGGGGTGTGGCTGAACAGGTAGTCGCAGAGCAGCGCCTGGGCCCGCCAGCCGATGCCCTGGCCGCGCCACTCGGGCAGCAGCACGATGCCGATCTCCCAGTACGGGGCCCGCCCGCCGTACTGGCCCTGGAGATAGCTGAGGTAGCCCGCCGGGGCGTCCGACGCCGGCTCGACCTGCACGATCAGGCCGCCGGTCCGCTCGCCGAGATAGCCGTCCTCGGCGAAGCGGCGGGCCGGTGCGGCGGCGTCCCGGAAGCCGGCCCAGTCGAGCCCGATCAGCCCGGGTTCGACCGCGAACCGGCGCAACATCCCCAGATCGTCCTCGGCCACCGGGCGCAGCCGTACGGTCGAGCCGGGCGCCTGGTGCACGATGCCGGCCACCAGCGGATGGGAACTGTCCATCCTCCGCACCGTAGCGACGGGCCGGGCCGTCCGCTGCCCCGGACCGGCTCAGGGGGCGGCGCGCCGTACGACGAGGCCCGGTGAGGGCGTGGGCCCGGACGGACTGGCGATCTGCCGGGCGGCGACCAGGATGTCCGGCTTCTGCGCGACGATCGGCGGGCCGGGGCACTTGTCGTGCCCCCAGGCCGATCCTCCCATGCTGTGGTGGCCGAGGCCTGTGCCCGACGGGTCGGCCGTCAGGGCGAGAGGGACGCCGCACTCCTCGTGCACCCTGGCGAAGATCCGGCCGAGGGCCACGATCTGCTCGTCGGTCAGCCTCTCCCAGCCGGGATGGCTGGCGTGGTGCGGGCTGCCGACGCTGAACCCGGAGCACTCCACCGAGAGCCAGTGCCCGTTGCCGGCTCGCTGGGTCCAGGCCTTGTCCGCCGTGTCGACCATCTGCGCGATGTCACCCTCACGACTGACGATGAAGTGCGAGGAGGTTTCGGTGTCCGGGTCCTGCTGGTGGCTGATGGTGCCCTCATAGGTGCCGTCGGCGATGTGTACCACCAGGCCGCGAACCTCCACCATGCCGTTCGGGACCCGGTTGGCGGTGGGGCCGCGCCAGCTTGCGAGATCCTTCCAGAGGGCCATCGAATGCTCCTTTCGGCGGACGCCGGTGCGGATGGCCGGCCGCAGGCTCGACAATCCGAACGTATCGTCGTCCCCACTCCCGTTGCCGGCGATTCGGCCGACTGGTCGTGCGCGCCCGGGGTAGGTCGCTGACGGCGGATCGCCCAGATCGGTCATCGCTCGGCCTGCACCCCGTCGGCGGCTGTCCGGTCCGGCCACTGCCCCCATGCCAGGCCGCTGTTCCGCTAGCGTCGGCGGGCGCGGCACCGCCGCCGTGGCACACCGCGGCGGGCCGCTGACGACGGGGGAGGCCGGCCGATGATCGGAACGTTGACCCGGCACATAGCCGGGGCGGTCGCCGCCTGGCTGGTGTTCGTCGCCGAAGGACTGGTCGGCTACCTGGCGCTGGAGGCCCCGTGACCACGTCCCGCCCGCCGACCGACCTCGTCCCCGCCGACGTGCCGGCCGGGCAGCTCACCCACAACATGCTCAACGGGGTGACCGACGGCATCTGGCGCACCCGCCGGGACGGGCGGTCGGCCGTGTTGAAACTCCTCACCCCGCCCGGCCGCCCCGGCCCGGCGCACTGGGCCGGCAGCGACGAGCCGGGGCACTGGAACTACTGGCGCCGCGAGGTCGAGGCGTACCGCAGCGGGCTGGCCGCCGCCGCGTACGCCGACGCCGGGCTGGCCGCGCCGACGGCGCTGGCGGTCGACGACCGGCCGGACGGCTCGGTCGCGCTGTGGCTGCCCGAGGTCGCCGGTCGGCCGGGCGTCGCCTGCACGCCCGTCGACCTCGGCGAGGTGGCCGTCCGGCTCGGCGCCGGACACGCCCGCTGGCTCGGCGACCCCGAGGCGCGGGAACTCGCGGCCGGCGGTCGCCCGCCGGACTGGCTGGCGCGCGACTGGCTGCGCGACTACACGCTGAGCCGCCCGGTGGCCGCGCCGGTGCCGTGGGAGCACCCGGTGGCCGTCGCCGCCTGGCCGCGCCCCCTGCGCGACGCGCTGCGGGTGCTGTGGGAACGGCGACACGACGTGCTGGCCGCCACCGACCGGCTGCCGCGTACGCTCTGCCACCACGACTGCTGGCCGATGAACCTGGTGTTCGCCGCCGACGGCCCGGTGTTGCTGGACTGGTCCGGCGTCGGCCCCGGGCCGGTCGGCGAGGACGCGGCCAACCTGGTGCTGGACACCTTCCTCGACGGGCTGGTCGACGTCGCGTTGCTCGACGAGGTGGCCGCCACCGTGCCCGACCGGTACGCCGAAGGGCTGCGCGGTGCCGTCGCGCCGGGGGAAGTGGCCCGTGCCGTCCGGCTCACCGGGGCGGCCAAGTACTTCTGGCTGGCGCCGATGATGCTCGGCCGGCTGGGCCGCTCCGCCATCAGCGGCACCTACGACGCCCGCGACGAGGCGGAGATGATGGCGGGCCGTCGGCCCGTGCTGGAGCTGCTCGCCCGCTGGGCCGCCGAGGCGTGGGACTGACCGGGCGCGGGAAGGCCGTCAGACGTCGATGTTGAAGCGTTGCAGCACCGACGGGGCGACCAGCCCGGCCGCCGCGAGCACCGAGATCGCGGTCAGTACGGCCCGGACGACCACCACCTCGGTCTTGCTGCCGGCCCGTAGGGCGATCTTGTTCGGCAGCCCGATCGGCGTCCACATCCGACGCTTGATCGGGATGGGCCAGAGGATGGGCACGCCGGCCCGGGTGATCATGTCGCCGAGGATGTGCACGAAGCAGCCGA
The DNA here is from genome assembly GCF_049847285.1 of Micromonospora sp. DT62. Lineage (NCBI taxonomy): Bacteria > Bacillati > Actinomycetota > Actinomycetes > Micromonosporales > Micromonosporaceae > Micromonospora > Micromonospora sp. DT62. The sequence continues at coordinate 140,326 of NZ_JBNCOB010000006.1, read as the reverse complement.
CCCCGACGGCGGTGCCGATCAGCGGGTAGCCCCGGCCGCCGGGCAGGTTGGCGAAGGTGTACCAGGCGGCGGCGGCCGACGCGAGGGTGACGATGACCCAGCCGGCGCGCTCCGCCCACTTGTCGAACAGGCCGCGCAGCGCCAGCCCGAACATGAAGAACAGGATGCCGATGACGGCCCACTTGCCGTACGCGGCGCAGAGCGTGGTGGTGCCCCAGCCGACCAGCAGGGTGAACGGGATGGTGTGGGTCAGGGTGCGGTGGCCGTTGTTGCGGCGCGGATCCTTGCTGAGCTTCGTCGCGTAGTAGACCCCGAGGGAGATCTTCTCCATCACCTCGGCGATGAAGAGCGAGAACACGCCGAAGGTACGGGCGACCGTCGCCCCGCCCTGGTTGCGGGTCACCTTGCCGGAGAGGTCGAGGTCGGGGAAGAGCGCGCCACCGGCGCAGACGGCGGTGCCGACGGCGAGTTCCAGCGGCGACTGGTGGTAGTCGGCGAACTGTTGCAGCGCCCAGGATCCGGCCAGCCACACCGCCGCGCCGGACAGCGCGTGGGACGGTCCCATCATGTCGGCTCACCCTCCCCAGGGATCTTGAGCGCCAAAACTACGCCACTGTAGTTCGCCGACGCTCCGCAGGGGCATCGCCCGGACGGTCCACCGGGGACGGTGGCGGGGAGGGGTGGGTGGATCTGCCGCACCGGCAGGGAAGTATGCCCTTGCCGGGCGGCGGACGGGGCCGGTCTGTCGGCCACCGGACGGTAGGGAGGCGGCGACGGTCCGCTCAGCGGACGGCGCCGCCGGCCGCGAGCAGGTTCCCCTCCGGGATGGTGATCTTCTGGCGGGCCCCGCCGAGTCGGGCGGCGGCGCGCCGGGCCTGCGTCGGGCCGTGCTCCCGGCCGACCGTCGCGTACGTGCCGGCGGTCCGGGCGGCGATGGTCGTCCAGCCGTAGTGACGGCCGACCATGGCGCGCGCCCGCCGGGCCACCCGCCGGGCGAAGACCTCGTCGGCGAGGAGCTGGTCGACCGCCTCGCCGAGGGCGCCCGGGTCGCTGTGCGGGAAGGTCACCCCGGTCACGCCCGGCTCGACGATCTCGGCGAGGCCGCCGGTGCGGGCCACGGCCAACGGCGCACCGGCCGCCGCAGCCTCCAGGGCCACCATCCCGAACGGCTCGTAGAGGCTGGGCACCACGGTCGCGTCGGTGGCGCCGAGCAGCGCGGGCAGGCGGGTCGCGTCCAGGAAGCCCGCGAAGCGTACGGTCTGCCCGAGCCCGAGGCGGTGGGTCTCCTCCTCCAACTCGCCGCGGTAGGGGCCGTCGCCCGCGATCACCACCCGCAGCCCGGGGTGCCGGTCGCGCAGGTACGGCACGGCGTGCACCAGGTGCTGCACGCCCTTCTCGTAGACCAGCCGGCCGGCGTACCCGACGAGCGGGCCGTCGCCGGCGAACCGGGCCCGGGCGGCGGTGACCGCCCCCGGCCGGGCGCGCCAGGCCCGGTCGTCGACCCCGTTGGGCACCACGTCGACCTGCCCGGCCGGCACGTCGAAGAGCGTGGCGACCTGCTCGCGCATGTAGCCGGAGCAGACGATCACCCGGGCGGAGGCGTTGCTCAGCCAGTGTTCGACGCCGTGGATGGTGCGGTTCATCTCCTCGGGCAGCCAGCCCTGGTGTCGGCCGGCTTCGGTGGCGTGGATGGTGCTGACGAGTGGGATGTCGAGGTGTTCGCGCAGGGTCATGGCGGTGTGGGCGACGAGCCAGTCGTGGGCGTGGATGACGTCGTAGGTGCCGGCTTCGGTGGCGCGGAGGGCGGCGCGGGTGAGGGTGTGGTTGAAGGCCATGGTCCAGGCGAGCAGGGAGGAGGTGGCGAGGGGGAAGGTGACGGGGTCTTCGGCGGCGCGGACGATGCGGACGCCGTCGGCGTACTCCTCGAGGGGTGCGCCGTCGGTGTGGCGGGTGACGACGGTGACCTCGTGGCCGGCGGCGGCGAGGGCGACGGAGAGGGCGTGCACGTGTCGGCCGAGCCCGCCGACGAGGACCGGCGGGTACTCCCAGGAGAGCATCAGCACCCGCTGTCGCCGGGCGGGATGGATGTCGATCACGTCGGCGTCAGGTGACATGTGGCCCCCTTGATTTATCCCCGAGCGCGCGTCGACCGGCACCGCAACCGGTGCCCGCCGATGTCGCGACTGGATCGGGACCCATCCTGCTGGTGGCCGGATAACCAGCGGAGACGCCGCCGTTGCGGTCGTGTAAAGCGCTACCGGCCGTTCCTGCGGGCGCGCAGCAGTTCGGCGACCGACCACGCCTGGAACGGGCACCCGGTGGCGGCGTGCGGCGCGAGTCCGTCGGCCGTCTCACTCACCGATCCCAGGCCATATTCGGTCAGATGGGCCTCGATGCCGACGAAAAGGTCATCGACCGGCATCTTGGCCCGTCGGGCGGCGTCGGCGTACGGGCCGAGCAGCCACGGCCAGACGGTGCCCTGGTGGTAGGCGCCGTCCCGCTCGGCCGGACCGCCCCGGTGCCGCCCGACGAACTCGGGCGCGTCGGGGGAGAGGCTGCGCGGGCCCAGCGGGGTGAGCAGCCCGCCGGCGACCCGGCGCACGGTGGGCTCGTCGGGCTCCAACGGGGCGTACGGCAGCGACCAGGCCAGCAGCTGGTTGGGGCGCAGCAGGTCGTCGTCGTGCTGCGCGGCCCCACCCAGCGGGTACGCCGGCGCGGGCGCGTCCACCACGTCGTGCAGCCAGCCCGTCGGGGCCGGGAACCGGCGCCGGAACGCGGCGCCGGCCTGCTCGTGCAGCCGCCACAGCTCGCCCGCGTCGCGCCCCGCCAGCTCGGTCAGCTCGGCCAGGCCGGCCAGCCCGTTGACCCAGAGCGCGTTGACCTCCACCGGCTTGCCCGTACGCGGGGTGACCGGCACCCCGTACACCCGGGCGTCCATCCAGGTCAGCGCCGTGCCCGGGGTGCCGCCCTGGGTGAGCAGCCCGTCGGCCGGGTCGACGGCGATGCCGAAGCGGGTGCCGGCGAGGTGCGCGTCGACCACCCCGTGCAGCGCGGGCAGCAGCTCGTCGCCGAGATCGGTGTCGCCGGTGACGGTGACGTGCCGGCTGACGGCGTGCAGGAACCACAGGGTCGCGTCGACGGTGTTGTACTCCACCCGCCCGGTGTCGGCGGTGTTGGCGAGCATCCCCTCCGACAGCGTCGCCGCGTACGCCCGCAGCAGCTCCCGGCCCTCGTCGGCCCGGTTGGTGCAGAGGAACAGCCCCTCGTAGGAGATCATCGTGTCCCGCGACCAGGCGCCGAACCACGGGTAGCCGGCCACCACGTCGGGCCCGGTGCAGGTGCGGACCACGAACGCGTCGGCGGCCAGCGCGAGCGTCGCCTCGACCGGGTCGGCCGGCTTCGCCGCGGCCACCACCCGCCGGTTGCGGGCCCGGGCCGCCGCGACCACCTCGGTCGCCGGTGGCGGCTCCTCGGCCAGCTCGCCGGCCCAGGCGAGCACCGACACCGTGTCGCCCGGGCGCTCCAGCTCGCCCGAGAACCGGCCCGCGTACCAGAGGTCCTCGTCGGGGTTCAGGCCCCGCGCCGCCTCCTCCCGGTGGTGCGCGCCGAGCCACCACTGTCCCTGCGGGGTCCAGTCCGGCCCGGCGAGCCGGAACGCGTCCTCGACCACCGCCCCGCCCGGCACCGGCTCCATCCGTGGGGCCGGGCCGTCGGCGCGGCGCTCGCCGTGCGCGTCGCGCCAGGTGCAGGCCGCCGCGAGTTCGAGCCGCACCGGCCCGCCGGAGACGAGCCGGTGCACGACGGCCACGCAGGAGCGGCCGTACGTCATCGCCAGCTCACGCTCGATCACCACGTCGCCGACGCGCCAGCGCCACCGGGGCAGGCCGTCGGTCAGGTCGAAGCGCTCCAGCAACTCGAAGCCGCGCGGGTCGACGTCGCCGGACGCCCACTCGTGCGCGCCCAGGCGCACCCGGGCGCCGGAGGGGAACAGCACGGCCGGGTCCAGGCCGACCAGTCCCACGCGGCGGGACGCCGGCGTCTCGCCGGCCACCACGAGCAGCCCGTGGTACCGGCGGGTGCGCAGCCCGCTCACCGTGCCGGTGGCGTAGCCGCCGAGACCGTCGGTGACCAGCCACTCCCGGGCGGCGCCGCCGCCGGTCAGGTCGCCGCACACCTGCGGGCCGAAGCGAATGTCGATCAACTTTCCTCCACCGGCGGCGGGGTGCAACACGCCACGACGAGAATGGCTCCTGTGGTGAAGTCCCCCGGCGGCGTCGAAGATGTGCGAGTGATCACCGACGTGCCGCCCCCCGACGACTCCGCGCCCGACCCCGAACGGCTCCGGCTGGCTCAGGCCGACGCCGGGGAGCAGGACTGGCGCGCATGGGGTCCCTATCTGTCCGAGCGGGCGTGGGGGACGGTACGGGAGGACTACAGCGAGCACGGTACGGCCTGGGACTACTTCCCGCACGACCACGCGCGGTCCAGAGCCTACCGCTGGAGCGAGGACGGCATGGCGGGCGTCTGCGACGACCGGCAGACGTTCTGCTTCGCCCTCGCCCTGTGGAACGGCAGGGACCCGATCCTCAAGGAGCGGATGTTCGGCCTCGGCGGCGACGGCGGCAACCACGGCGAGGACGCCAAGGAATACTGGTGGTACGAGGACTCCACCCCCACCCACTCGTGGATGCGCTGGCGCTACCACTACCCGCAGGCCGCCTTCCCGTACGACGAGCTGGTCGCGGTGAACGCGCTGCGCGGCCGGGACGACACCGAGTACGAGCTGGTCGACACCGGCATCTTCGACGACGACCGGTACTGGGCGGTGACGGTCGACTACGCCAAGGCCACCCCGACGGACCTGTGCGTCGTCGTCACCGTCGCCAACCGGGGCGACCAAGCGGCCACCCTGCACGTGCTGCCCACCCTCTGGTTCCGCAACACCTGGGCGTGGGGGCTGCCCGGCGGTGACCGGGTGCCCCGGCTGGTCGGCGAGGGATCGCGGCTCGTCGGCGAGCACCGGGTGCTCGGTCAGTTGCTGCTGGAGGGCGACGGGGAGCCCACGCCGCTGCTCTGCGACAACGACACCAACGCCGAGCGGCTCTGGGGGCTGCCCGGCCGCTCGGCCTACCCGAAGGACGGCATCAACGACCACGTGGTCGACGGGGCCGACACCGTCAACCCGGCGGGCGAGGGCACCAAGGGCGCGCTGCACTACGTGCTGGAGGTACCCGCCGGGGCACAGCGGCGGATCCGGCTGCGGCTGACCCGTACCGCCCCACCGCCCGGCGGCGCCCCGCCCCCGCCGGCGGACCTGGGTGACGGCTTCGACGCGGTGGTGTGGGCCCGGCGGGCGGAGGCGAACCGGTTCTTCGCCGGCGTCATCCCGGCCGCCGCGACACCTGACGAGACCCTGATCGCCCGGCAGGCGATCGCCGGGCTCATGTGGGGCAAGCAGTTCTACCACTTCGACGTCAAGCGCTGGCTGGAGGGCGATCCCGGCTCCGCGCCCCCGCCACCGGGCCGCCGGCACGGGCGCAACAGCGCCTGGTGGCACATGACGAGCTTCGACGTGATCTCCATGCCGGACCCGTGGGAGTACCCCTGGTACGCGGCCTGGGACCTGGCCTTCCACTGCGTCAGCATCGCGCGGGTCGACCCCGGCTTCGCCAAGGAGCAGCTGCTGCTCCTGCTCCGCGAGTGGTACCTGCACCCCAACGGCCAGATCCCGGCGTACGAGTGGGCGTTCGGCGACGTGAACCCGCCGGTGCACGCGTGGGCGGCGCTGAAGGTCTTCGAGATCGACGGCAGCCGGGACCACGACTTCCTGGCCCGGGTGATGCACAAGTTGCTGCTCAACTTCACCTGGTGGGTCAACCGCAAGGACACCGGCGGCAACAACGTCTTCGAGGGCGGCTTCCTCGGGCTGGACAACGTCGGCCCGTTCGACCGGTCGGCGGCGCTGCCGGTGGCCGGGGTGCTGGAGCAGTCCGACGGCACCGGCTGGATGGGCATGTACGCGCTGAACCTGTTGGACATCGCCGTCGTGCTGGCCGAACACGACCGCACTTGGGTCGACACCGCCACCAAGTTCTTCGAGCACTTCGCCTACATCGCCGCCGCCGCGTACGAGCAGGGCCTGTGGGACGCCGAGGACGCGTTCTTCTACGACGTGCTGCGCCTCGCCGACGGCTCGAAGGTGCCCCTGAAGGTCCGCTCGGTCGTCGGCCTGCTGCCCCTGGCCGCGACGACCCGGCTCACCGCCCACACCCTGCACCGGCTGCCCGAGCTGCACGCCCGGCTGCGCTGGTTCCTCGCCAACCGCCCCGAGTACGCCGACGTCATCGGCGCCCGCCGGCTCGGGCCCGACGGCCGCCAGCACCGGCTGCTGTCCATGGTCGGCCCGGAGCAGATCGTCCGGCTGCTCGCCCGGATGCTCGACACCGACGAGTTCCTCTCCGAGTACGGCCTGCGCACGCTGTCCCGGGCCCACCTCGACAAGCCGTTCTCGGTGACCCTCGGCGGCCAGGAGTTCAGCGTCGGCTACGAGCCGGCCGAGTCGACCAGCGGCCTGTTCGGGGGCAACTCGAACTGGCGCGGCCCGATCTGGATGCCGACCAACTTCCTGCTGATCAGCGCGCTGCGCGACTACGCCGCCTTCTTCGGCGACGACCTCCAGGTGGAGTACCCGACGCGGTCGGGGGTGAAGCGGACCCTCGACGAGATCGCCGACGACCTCTCCGCACGGCTGATCTCGCTGTTCACCCGCGACGACTGGGGCCGACGGCCGATCTACGGCGCCGCCCAGCTCTTCCAGACCCACCCGGACTGGCGGGACCTGATCTGCTTCCCCGAGTACTTCCACGGCGACAACGGCGCCGGGCTGGGCGCCTGGCACCAGACCGGATGGACGGCCCTGGTCGCCGACCTGATCCTCACCCTGCGCCGCTGAGCCTGAATCCACCGGTGGTTGGCGAAGCGGGCCGGTCTGCCCGGCTTGCTCCCTGGTCTTGGTCGTGGTGGTCGGCAGTCGGACCGGGAGTGGGCCGGGCCGTCGTGGCCGACCGATGGTCTCGTAACTCACCGTCAACGTCAGTCAACCGCGCCACCCAGCGGCTGGCGAAGCGAGTCCCGCGCGCCGTGCGGCGTTGTACTGGCGCTCTACGCTCCGGCTCGTGTCGATTCGCAATTTCCGGCCGGTGAATCAGCTCGGTGCGGAGTACCTGGGCGTGTTGACCGTCGTGTCGGCACTCGGCGGCGCACTGGTCGCCACCACGTGGATCCGCGCCGACGTGGCGGCCCTGCCGGGCACGATCCTGTGGTGCCTCGCCTTGATGGCGGCGGCGCTCGTGACCGCACCCGCACAACCTCCCCGCATGGGCATGCTGTGCCTGGCGTGGCTCTTGTCCGGGCTGCTCATGTTCGCCAGCGCGATGGGTTTTTACACCGCCGTCCTCGAAGCGCGTGGCAAGCGGGTCGAGGCCACCGTGACGCAGGTACGCGAGGGTAGGGAGAATGGGCGCCACCTCTACTACGCGTTGGCGGATCCGGAGGGCACACGCATTCCCGGCGAGCTGGGCGCGTGGCCGGGCGCGGAGGTCGGCGCGAACCACAATCCCGAAGGCGAGGTCGGCGCGCGGGTCACGGTGATACGGGACCCGGAGGGCCTGGTCGATCCACGCCTGCCGGACGACGTCGATGCTCCTTCCGCGGTGTTCAACTGGCTCGTGGCCTTCACCATGACCGCCGTGGCCTGCATGCTCGCTGGACGACCGCTGAAGCCCCGGGTCGTGGTGCGCCAGCCGCGCGAGACTTCCGAGACCGGACGTAGCCGAGCCCGGCGGCAACGGCGTAAGCGACGCCTCCGTCGGTCCTGACCTCGCCAGGTGGTGTACACGCCGTCGCACTCCAACCGCAGGGACCGCTTCACACACCGGCTGCCGCCCCCGGGCCTTGTGTGCCGCATCTAAATCCGCAAGAGGTTGCCCAGGCCGGACGTCTCCGAAGCCGAGTACCGGTGGATTCAGGCTCAGCCGAGCAGCGCCAGAGTCGCCAATCCGTCGCGTGGGCGTCACCGTCGGTGCCGCTCACTAGCATCGGCGGAGTGCCGACAGCAGACGGAGCAGACGCCGAGCCGGCCGAGTCCGAGCGCGTCGTCCTCGCCGCGCGGGAACTGGCCGAGGCCGAGGGGTGGGCGGCGGCCACCCACCGCCGGCTGGCCGAGCGGACCGGCATCGACATCGAGGCCCTCTACCGCCGCTTCCCGGACCTGGCCGCGCTCATGTCCGCCGTGGCGTTGCGCGGCTTCGCCGACCTGGCCGCCGCGCTCGCCGCGGCCCGCGCCGCGCCCGCCAGCCACGGCGACTGGCCGGCGGTGGTGGCGGCCTACCTTGACTTCGCGTACGCCAATCCCGAGGTCTACGACGCGATGCTCGCCCACACCTCGGACCTCACCCTGGGCCGCGACCCGGGACCGGGCGCGCCCGGCGCCGCCTTCGCAGAGCTGCGCGCCGGCGTGGCCCCGCTGGCTGCCGGCCGGGATCCCGACACGCTCGCCGAACTCGGCTGGGCGCTGTTGCACGGCACGGTCATGCTCACCCGGGGCGGGCGGCTGCGCCCCGACACGCAGCAGCAGCGGGAGGACATGATCATGTCGGGGCTGCTCGCCGGCACGGAGGCCCCGGCGTCCGCCAGGGACGAGCCGACCCCGCGGAAACTTGGCTGACCGGGCCGACGGGCCCGCAGTACCGTGGCCCCGGCCAGCACGGGGAGGAGAGTCATGGGGAACGCGACGCGCCGCCGCGACGGGCAGGTGCTCGTCTTCGACGCCGACGACACGCTCTGGGAGAACAACGTCCTGTTCGAGCGGGTGATCGACGACTTCCTGGAGTGGCTGGACCATCCGACCCTCGACCGGGCCGAGACCCGGGCCATCCTGGACGACATCGAGCGGGCCAACGCGGTCGCGCACGGCTACGGCAGCAAGGTGTTCCTGCGCAGCCTGGGGGAGTGCCTGGAACGGCTGCGACAGCGGCCCGCGACCGAGGCGGAGCGGCGCGAGATCGAGGAGCTGGCGGCGGCCCTGGTCGCGCACCAGGTGGAGTTGATGCCCGGGGTGGCCGAGGCGCTGGACGCCCTGGCCGCCCGGCACCACCTGCTGCTGCTGACCAAGGGCGAACGCGAGGAGCAGCAGCGCAAGCTCGACGCCTGCGGTCTGCTGCACCACTTCCGGGCCGCGCACATCGTGCCGGAGAAGGACGTCGACACCTACCGGTGGCTGGTCCGGGAGCACGGCGTCGACCCCGCCGTCACCTGGATGATCGGCAACTCCCCGAAGTCCGACATCCTGCCGGCCCGCGCCGCCGGGCTGAACGCCGTGTTCATCCCCAACGACAACACCTGGGTGCTGGAGCACGACGAGCTGGACCCGGCCGACCCGGGCGTGCTGCGGCTGTCCGCGTTTCCCGATTTGCTGCGCCACTTCTGAGCCGCGGCCGGGCCGCCGGGGAGCGGCGGCCGGGCCGCCGGGGAGCCGCGGCGGCGCACCGGACACAATGGTCGCCTCGACGGGAAACAGCGTTGGCCCCGAGGGGCGTGTTACGTCGACATGCCGCTTTTTCACCTTGACATCAATCACGCCGCCTCGGCCCCGACTCGTCCTTGTCCGGGCCCCGGCGGCACGCCTAGCCTGATTCGGCGCTCACGGCCCTTCGGGGTGGGCCGGGAGCGTGCCGAAGTCCGGTTGCCGGGCACACGGAGCTGAGTGCAGGCGGCAGGCTCGCCGCGTCGAGCCCGGCGTGGGCGGCGTGCCACGCCCACGCGCTCACGCGGTGCGTCCGTTACGACGCCGGACGGCTGGGGGCAGGACCGGGGAGTTGCGGCCCCGGTCCTGGCACCCCCGGCGGATCGCCTCTCCGTCGCGCCGCCTGACGGCGGAAAATCCCCCCTGTCGCAGAGCACCGCCGTGGGCGTCGCCACCCGATTCCGGTGGTCCGGCGAGCACGGGCATCTTGCTGGTGTCGCTCGCCGGGCCGGAGCGGCTGGCGGTCGACCCGGCGGCCACCGGCAAAGCTGGTACACGGGTCCGCGCCCGGGCTGTCGACCCGGGCGCGGAATCGTGTTTCCGGTTCAGCAGCTCGGGGCGACGGTGCCCGACGAGCCCGTGTGGACGAAGCCGTCGGAGACGAACCGTCCGTCGCCGATCTTGTCCCAGATATCCGTCCAGTACTGGTAGACGTCGCTCCAGACGCGCGTGCCCCGGGCCTGGCAGATGATCCGTACGGTTGCGCCGTGGGCCACCGTGCCGACCAGGGCGTACGAGGTGCCCGGTCCGGAGCGGACGTTCAGGGCATCTCCACCGGTGTTCACCGTGCCGTAGACCCCGCCGCCGGGGTTGTTCACGCCGTCGCGGGCCTCCGTGAGGTAGTTGCGGTAGGCGCCGTTGGTGTAGGTGGCCCACGCGCTCCATCCCGACCAGCCCCAGATGTCGTGGGCGGCGCGGGCGTTGCAGTAGAGCTCGTAGGCGCAGGCGTCGGTGACCCAGGAGTGGTAGCAGTTGTTGATCTGCCAGGCGCCCCGGTCCAGGGAACCGTTGGGGCAGCCGGACGTCGGGCCGTTGTAGCCCTGCGCGCCCGCCACGCACTGCGACTCGGCCAGCGACACGGCGACCGAGATGACCAGGTTCTCACCGGTCCAGCCGGCGGCCCGGGCGGCTGCGGCGCAGCGTACCGACCGGGCGGTGGCCTGGATGCCCACGTCGTCCGCGTTCGACGCGGCCTGGGCCGCGGGGACCTTCGCGCCGGGCTCGGCCGGGACCGCGGCGGCGGCCGGGCCGCCGGCGTACCCGATGCCGAGGATTGCTACCAGTGCGACCAGCCCACGGGTCATGCGGCCCATGCGTACCACCCCCGGATGTAGTCGAGCGTGTAGACGGTGTTCTTGCCGTCCCAGGTGCCGTCCGTGCCGGCGCCGTACGGGTCGTTGACATAGACGCGACCGTCGTCGAGGTAACCGGTGATCAGCCCGATGTGTCCGTACTGGCCGTAGGCGAAGTTGCCGCTGACCACGACCATCAGGTTTGCGTCGATCTTCGACTTGATCCACGACCAGGTGACGTTGCCGGTCTCGGCGACGGGGTAGCTCACGTGCCGGTTCAGGTAGTCGCCCATCCAGCGGTGCAGGGTGCCCTGGGACGGCGTCTCCACCAACCAGCCGTACGCCCCGGCGAAGTAGTTCCAGTTCGGGTCCGGCGCGGTGGCGTCGTAGGTGGTGCCGTAGGCGGTGTAGCTGTGGGTGATGTACCGGCCGTACGGCGACCAGTGCCGCGACGGCGTGCTGACGTAGTAGCCGTTCTGGTTGGCGAGTTGGTAACCGGCGAGGTCCATCACCGCGCTGGTCGGCCCGCAGGCCGAGTTGCCGTTGAAGTTGTCGGCGGTGTCCCACAACTGGTGGATGAAGGTCGAGCCGACGATCTTGGACTGGACGCCGACGTCCCCGCCGACGTCGTGCCCGCCCGCCGGAGCCTTCGGGGCCGCCCCCTTGGTTGCGGTGGTGACGGCGGTGGCCGGGGCGGCGGTGGCGTCGAGCACCGCCGCGGTCACCGGTCGTGCCGCGTCCACCACCTGGATGCCGTACCGCTCGGAGGCGAGGCGCAGCTGCGCGCCGGCGAAGCCGTCGAGGCGGTAGTTCGGGGTGACGCCCTCGACGAGGCGCTGGGCGGTGGTCGCGGCGAGGTCCCGTACGTACGTGCCGTTGAGCTCGTCGAGCCGCTGCAACGCCCGGGAGCGGCTGGCCGCCTTCTCCGCCGGCGAGACGCACGCCTGGATGGTGTAGGCGACCCGGTCGCCGTCCGGACTCCAGGCCGCCTCGCGGTAGGAGTCGCGGGTGGCGCCCGTACGGATGACCGCCGTGCCATGTTCGTCAGCCAGCAGCAGGCTCGACGAGGTGCCGGCGCACGGGTAGACGTGGTCCGCGACGATCGCGCTGACCCGCTGCGCGCCGTCGATCCGGGTCACCCGGATGTCCCGGTAGACGACGCCCTTTGCGGCGTCGCCGGCCAGTACGGTCCGGGCACCGCCGGTGGCCAGGTTGACCCGGGTCAGCGAGGGACCCGACGGCTCTCCGACGGCGCGGTGGGTGAGCAGCGCCGCGGCGGCGCCCTCCCCCCAGCCGATCAGCTGTACGTCGACGCCGTCGAGACTGGCGACGGGCCGGTCGGCTGCGCCGCCGTCGGGCTGGCGCAGCCGCAGTTGACCCGAGCTGTCGCCGGCCAGCACGTAGCCGAGCCGGCCGTCCGGCGTGTAGACGGCGGAGGTGATCCGTCCGGCAGCGACCCTGGTCAACCGTCCGGTGCCGACGTCGAGGGAGAGCAGTTCGGCGCCGTACCGGCCGTTGAAGTCCCGGATCAGCGCGGCGTGTCGCCCGGTCGGGCTCAGCGTGGTCCGTACCGAATTGCCGGGATCGTCGACCGTGACGGTGGCGCGGGTGACACCGTCGATCCGGACCTGGTAGCCGGCGTCGGACCGGACGGTGTGGATGCCGGCGGCGGCCGGGCCGGCCACCGGGGTCACCGTGGCGGGCCCGGCGGTGGCCGGCGCCACGCCGGCGAGGGCGGCGCAGAGCGCGGCGGCGCAGAGCCCGGCGAGCACCGCCGGCCGGGAGGCCCTGTGCCGTGTGCGTCGGGGTGGTGGATGGCCCGGGCAGGGCAGTGGTTGCATGTGCCCCTCCTTGGAGGTGTACCGCCCGGCCCCGGGGGCGGGACCGGGCGGGACGGGACGGTGGGTCCCGGCCGGCGTCGGCGCCGGCCGGGCGGTGGTCACAGAGCCGGCTCCTGGTTCGCCCTGACGAGACCCAGCGCGGTGCGCAGCGCCAGCGCCACGGCCGTCGGGTCCGCCAGGTGGCTGCGCCGGACCAACAGGGCCGTGGAGACGGGCCACGTGCTGTTCGCCTGACGCATCAGTTCGGCGGTCGCCACGTCGGCCGCTCGGCCGGCGCCGAGGACCCGGTCGGCCGTGGCATCGTCGAGGACGTAGACCCAGACGCGGTACGGGCTCGGATCGTCGGTGAGACCGGGGCCGGCCACCGTGGTGCGTCCGACCCGGTCCGGAAGGTGCGGGGCCGGGCAGCCGAACGTCAGCGCCGTCGCCGGGCTGAAGCGCGCCCTGCCGTAGGCGCCGGTCCAGTTCGGGTCCTGGCGTGCCCGCTCCAGGCCCGCGAGCAGACCGCCGCGGATGGCCTGTCCGTCGGCGTCCATGCCGGCCTCGACGCACATCCGCAGGGACGAGCGGCTGGTGACGAGCAGCCCGTTGGTGGTGTCGACGTGGGCGTGGTCGCCGTGGTCGTGTCCGTGGTCGCGGTCGAGCACGGCCGTCGCGACCGCTCCGGCCGCGACGGCCGACGCGAGACAGGCCGTCAGCGTGGTCAGCAGACGGGTCCTGAGGGAAAGTCGTGCCATCGTGGCCCCCTTGCGGAAACGTCAGGCCATGACGTTCAGGACGGACTGGAAGTCGGACGGGCTCGGATACCAGTTGGTCCAGTTGCCGCAGCCGTAACCCACCACCGTGCTGTGCATGAGGCTCGGCGGGTTGCAGGTGCCGTTGTCGTCGGTCAGCCCGAAGACGTGCCCGAACTCGTGGTTGATGAAGCCCCGCCCCACGTTGTCGAGGCGTCCGCCGGAGCTGAAGACCAGGAAGACGTACGCCCACTGGCTGTCGTAGTGGCCCTGGGCGGCGTCCCACACGGGGTTGTCGTGCTCGACGCAGTTGTAGTAGCCGACGGAGCCGCCGCAGCGCCCGCTCCAGTCCCAGCCGTAGTGGACCTCGATCTCGATGGTGTTGCGCGTCGAGGCCGGGTACGAACTGCAGTTGGCGTTGGTCGCCCAGAGGTCGATGCGCCAGTTGCCCAGGCCGTCCCAGACCTTGCCGGATCCCATCTCGGTCAGTGTCTGCTTGACGAAGGCGCGGGCCGCGCTGTGGCTGACCTTGGACGTGTCGGTGGACTCGACGCAGAACTGCTCGTCGTTGGCGCCCGCCGACGATCCGGACGTGGCGTAGTGCATGTTGTGCAGGTGGCGGGTGGAGGCGGGGTTGGGGTGTGAGGCGTGGGCGGGGCTCGTCGGCACCAGCAGCGCCGCGAGGAGCACGGCGACCCACATCGCCGGCACCCAGGCAGGCAGCCGCTCTCCGGCAGTTCGATCAGACACGGGAGGAACTCCTTTCCCGATGGGAGGTGCGGCGCAGCTTCCCAGCGGTCGTTCTATTTCTGGTATAGACGAGCCGCTATGCTCCGGTGGCATGAGTGGTCGGCTGACCTTCGGGCTGCTCGGTCCGGTGCAGGTCTGGTCGGATGACCAGCCGGTTCCGGCCGGTCCGCCCAGGCAGCGGGCGGTGCTCGCCGCGCTGCTGCTGCACGCCAACCGGGTCACCCCGGTCGACGACATCGTCGACCTGCTCTGGGGCGACGAGCCGCCGCGCACCGCGCGCAAGAACGTCCAGCTCCACGTGTGGCGCCTGCGGCAGTTGGTGGGTGACCGGCTGGCGTCGGACCCACCTGGCTACCGCATCACCGTCGGCCCGGCCGAGCTGGACGTGTCCCGGTTCGACGCCCTGCTCGGGTCCGGCCGCGCGGCGGTGGGGTCCGGCCTGACCGAGAAGGCCGCCACGCTCTACCGGTCCGCGCTCGACCTGTGGCGTGGGGACCCGCTGGCCGACGTGGCGTGCCTGGGCAGTTTCGGCGTCAACGTCGCGTGGTTGGACCGGCAGCGGCTGACGGCGTACGAGGAGTACGTCGACCTCGGGCTGGAGCTGGGCCGACACCATGACATGTTGACCGTGCTCGACGAACTCGTCGCGCGGTACCCGCTGCACGAACGCTTCGCCGAGCAGCAGGTCATGACGCTGCAACACCTCGGTCGCCGCGGCGAGGCCGTCGATGCCTACCGGCGCTGTCGTCGCGCGTTGGCCGACGAGCTCAAGCTGGAACCGGGCCCGGTGCTGCACCGGCTCGGCGAACTGGCCGGCAAGGCGGCTCCGACCGACACCGAGGCGCCCGGGCCGGCGGGTGGGCCTGCCCGGCAGCTGCCGCACACCGTGCCGACACTCGTCGGACGGGACGGGGCACTCGCGACACTGCGTGACTCGCTGGCCACCGGGCCCGGACGCGTCATGCCGCTGTGTGTGGTCAGCGGCCCGGCCGGGGTCGGCAAGTCGGCGCTGGCGGTGCAGGCGGCACACCAGGTGGCCGGCGCCTTTCCCGACGGCCAACTCTACGTGGACCTTCGCGGCGCCACGGCCGGCGTGTGTCCGGTGCCGCCCCTGGACGTGCTGGGCCGCCTCCTGCGGGGGCTCGGTGTCGCCGAGGCGGCGATCCCCGTCGACGTGGCCGAGGCGTCGGCCACGCTGCGTTCGCTGCTGGTCGGCCGGCGGGTGCTGCTGGTGCTCGACAACGCCCACGACGCGGGTCAGGTGCGACCCCTGATCCCGGCGGACGACGGGTGCGCCGTCCTGGTGACCTCCCGACGCAGCCTCACCGACGTCGACGGCGCCACCCACCTGGAACTCGACGTGCTCGACGACGCCGACGCCGTCGACCTGCTCCGCCGGCTCGTCGGCAGCACCCGGGTCACCGCCGAGGCCGACACCGCGGTGCGGATGGTCCGCCGGCTGGGCGGACTGCCCCTGGCGATCCGGATCGCGGGCGCGCGCCTGGCAGCCAGGCCGAACTGGACGCTGGCGACGCTCGACGGCCGCCTGCGCGACAAGCACCGCCGGCTGCACGAGCTGCGCCTGGGCGACATCGCGGTACGCACCAGCTTCCTGGTCAGCTACCAGCACCTGACGCATCCACTTGCGACGCGGCTGTTCGGGCTCATCGGCGCGGTCGACGGCCCGGACGTCACCTGCGCGGTGGCCGCCGCGCTGCTCGACGTCGACCTGCCGCCGGCACTCGACGCGCTCGACGAACTGGTCGACGCGCGACTGCTCGACGAGCCGGTGGCGAACAGGTACGCGATGCACGACCTGATCCGACTCTTCGCCCGCGAGCGTGCCGAAGAGGAGCCGGGGCCGCAACGGACGGCGGCCGTGAACCGGATGCTCGCGCACCACCTGGAGCGGACCCGCCACGCGTTGGCGCTGCTGCGGCCGGGCACCCGGGCGCCGTCGATCACCGGCCCGTCACATTTCGCCGACGCCGACGCGGCACTGGACTGGCTGGCCGCCGAACGACCGAACCTGGTGGCGGCCGTCGTCCAGTCGGCAGCCTCGTCGGCCACCGCGCAGCTGGGCGTCGACCTGGCCGACAGTCTCTTCCTGTTCTTCGAGATGCGCGGTCACGTGGGTGACTGGATCACCGTGGACCAGGCGGGTATCGCCGCGGCGGAGCGGCTGGGCGACCGGGCGGCGCAGGCCGGTCTGCTGCACGACCTGGCGGTGGCGTACTTCCATCTGCACCGCACCGACGAGGCGACGCGTCTGCTGCGACGCAGTTTGGAGATCAGCCACGCCGCGGGCGACGACGGGGGCCAGGCACGAGCGCTCAACCAACTCGGCGTCCTGCACGGGATGGCCGGCGAGTACGACCGGTCGGCCGAGTGCTTCAAGAGCAGCCTGCGGCTGCGCCAGCGGCTCGGCGACCTCCGCTCCTGCGCCGCGACGAAGGGCAACATCGGCATGGCGTACCGCCTGGCCGGCCGCTACGAGGAGTCGATCCGCTTCTGCCGGGCGGCGGCCCGCCTCGCCCGCCGCAGCGCCGCCCCGGAGATCGAGGCCAACGCGCTGGGCAATCTCGGCGAGGTGCAGTGCCTGCTCGGGCGCTACCGCTCCGCGCTGCACTACCTGCGGCGCGGCCTGGCCGTCGCCGGCGTACCGGTGAACGAACGCAACCGGGGCAGCATGATGGGCACCCTGGCCGAGGCGTGCCTCGGCGACGGCCAGATCGGCCCGGCCATCAGGTATGCCGAACTGGCCGTGGAGGCGATGCGCCGGGCCGACTTCCGGCACGGAGAGGCGGCGGCACTGCGCCGAGTCGGCCTGATGCGGTGCCAGCACGGTGACGCCGCCCGCGGGATCCAACAGCTCCGGCTGGCGCTGGCCCTCTTCACCGAGGTGGGCAGCGTCGAGGCCGACGAGATCCGCGCGCAACTGCGGGCCCAGGTCGCGCTCCAGGGGGTTCACCGCGGGCGCTCGCGCGCTGGTGCCAGCTGATCACGACCTGGCCGGCCGGGTGTCGGCCTCGCGGCAGGAGGCGGCGGGCCGGCGATGTGTGGCGCGCAAGCATGGGGGGCGGGGTGGCCGAGCCCCACGCGCGAATGCGGCGAGCGGACGGCGGTGCGGTTCAGCTCGCGACGAGCTGCGCTCACCGCATGTGCAGCCACCCGCCGTCCACCGGGAAGGACTGGCCGCTGATGAAGCGGGCGCCGTCGCCGGCCAGGAACACCAGTAGCGGGACGAGGTCGGTGCTGGGATCGCCCAGCTTGCCGCCGATGGGAATCTGGGTGGCCATCATCGCGTCGTGTTCGGCGAGTTCCTCCGCGTTCAGGCGATCACGGTAGTCGTCGTACATGCCCGTCCACATCGCTGGCGCGACCGCGTTGACGGTGATGTCGTGCGGCGCCCATTCCTGAGCGACGGCACGGGTCCACACGTGCACGGCGGCCTTGCTCGCCGAGTAGGCGGCCTGCATCGGTACTCCCACGATGCCGGACCGGGAGCCGAAGTTGATGATGGCACCGCCGTTGGCCCGCAGGTGGGTGAAGGCTGCGGAGTTGGTGTTGCGGGTGCCCTTGGCGTTGACGGCGAAGACCGCGTCCCAGTCGGCGTCGGGGATCTCGGCGGAGGGGCCGCCACGTTCGATGCCGGCCACGTTGACCAGAACGTCCAGGCCGCCCAGCAGCGGGACGACTTCGTCGAACACGGCGTTGACGGACTGCTGGTCCGACACGTCACAGCGGCGGCGGATGATGTCGCCCGCGTCGGACTCCGAGCCGTCGAACTTCAGGTCGAGCGCGGCTACCCGGGCGCCTTCGGCCACGTAGCCGGCAACGATCGCCGCTCCGATTCCCTGGGCCCCACCAGTCACGATAATCCGTTTTCCACTGAGCTGGCCTGCCATGAGGACCTCTTCCCGCGGATCGAGTTCGGAACTATCCGTCCGCTATGTCCTATCAGCTTCCCCGCTCGGGCGAGCCCGAACGCAGCGACTGCGTCGAGCACGTCGAACGCGCCGCGTGGCAGATCCCCGACCAGGTATTCGACGGTCGGTCGCATGGTTCAGGAGACCTCGCCGCGCACGATCGCCACCGCCACCCGGCAGAACTCGTCCATGTCGGGGTTGAAGCCGGCGGCGATGTCCGGGTGCAGCCCCGAGCGCGTCTCGTCGAGCAGCCGCTGGCAGACCTGCTCCACCGGCTCACCGGCGTAGCTGGCGCTGACCCGTTCCGTGGCGGCCTGCAAAGCCGAGGTCAGCTGGTCCTCCAGCGGGCCCTGCAGCTTCTGCTGCACGGGATCGAGCCCGCGAGGGTCCAGCGTGACATGTGGCTCCGACATCGGCGCTCCCTTCGTCGGCGTCCGCGGTACCCCACCGCGGCCGTCGGTCAAACCACGTGCGGTACGGCGGCCACCCGCACCCGGTACGAGAAGTCCTCGGCCGGCTCCTCCGCGTACGACAGCCGGCGGATCTGCCGGTCGTCGTCGTAGAGGGCGACGTCCACCAGGACGCCGAGGTGGGCCAGGCCGATGCTGGCCACCCGCTTCTTGTCCTGCAGCACCGCGCACACCCCGCCGAGCAGGGTGCTGGCGTCGGAGGTGCGGTGCCCGGGCGGGCAGCGCAGCACGAGGTCCACCTCGATCGGCCCCGACAGCGGCGTCCAGCCGGTGCGCTGGGCCGCTTCGCAGGCCGCCTGGAGCAGGGCGCGGACCCTCGTCGCCTGCCGGTGCCCGGCGGCGAAGACGGACAGCGCCTCGGTCCTGACCGGTGGCAGGCCACCCACCTCGAACGTCAGGGCGAGAGCGCGGGTGTCCTGCACGGCGGCACCTCCTCGTTGGCAACGATCCTGCCCAACGCAGCCGGCGGTGGCGTGGGTTCCCGCGAGAACCCACCGATCGGGGCGGGGTGGGGCGATCTTGTTACGGTGTGGTCGTGACGGGTGGAGCGGCTGGTTGGGGAAGGAAGGTCCTGCTCTGGGCCGGACTTCCCTTCCTCGCGCTCCTCGGGCTGGGCCTCGGCGTACCCGACGTCGCCCCGGCATGGCAGGCGAGGTCCGGTGGCGGCACGGCGGGGACGTTCACCGCCCTGCACGAGAAGTGCAGCCGCTACTGCGTCTGGTACGGCGACTTCGTCCCGGACGGGGGCGGGACGCCGCGTCACGACGTCATCGTCTACGACGGGCCGGACCGGCTGACTTCGGGGACCACCGTGGCGGCCCGCGACACCGGCGCCCACAGGGGCGTCTTCGCGGTCCAGGGCGGCGACACCTGGCTGCTCTTCTCCGGGCTGGCGGGGGCCGGCGTGCTCGCCGCGATCGGCTGGGTGGTGCTGCTGGTGCGCGCGATGACCAGCCGGCGCCGGCCCGGGAAGGCGACGCCGCAGGTCAGTGGCGGGCGCGCTTGACCTCGTGGAAGGCCGGCATCCGGATCAGGGGTAGCAGCGAGTCCCAGATCGTCAGGGCGTCGTCGGTGCCGGGGACCTCCGTCAGGATCGGGCCGTGGATGCCCCGCTCGGCGCCCGGGACCATGAGCACCGGCGCGCCGATGTCCGGGCCGGCCGAGGCGTACGCCAGGGCGTGCGACTCGCGTACCGCCTCGTCCCAGCGGTCGTCGTCTAGCGCCGGCGCGGCCGCACCCAGGCCTGCCGCCTCGACGGCCGCGTCCACGATCTTCGCCGACAGCGGGTTGCCCGCGTCGTGGCTACGGGCGCCGACCTCGGCGTAGAACCGGGCGACGTCGTCGTGGCGGCCCTCGGCGCGCAGCGACTCCACCAGCCGCAGCGCCCGGCTTGAGGCGGTCATCGCGTCGGCGAACTCCGGTGGCACCCGACCCGAGTTGAGGATGGCCAGGCTGAACGCCCGCCACTCGATGTGCAGGCCCCGGGCGTCGGCGACCGCGACGAGCCAGCGGGAGGTGCGCCAGGTCCACGGGCAGGCGGGGTCGAGGAAGAAGGTGGCGTCCATCGGCCGAGCCTACGGGCGGCCGGGCCGGCCCGCACGGCGGTGATCCGCGCCACAGCCGGTGCTGTCGGAGCCCTCGCGGCAGCGTCAGGTTTCGCAACTTCGCAGGTCGGGCAGTGTTGGGGCCACGAAACGTCCGGGCGACGCAACCGCTGGTCAGACGGCCCGAACGGCTCGCCGTGCGCCGGGGCGCGGAGCCTCTCCCCGGTCTTGGCCGACACGAGGGGAGGGGTGATGAGCGACCCTGACAAGGCCCGACGCCGACGGCGGCCACGGGTGCGCGCGGTGGCTGCCGCCGCGGCGTTGACGCTGGTGGCACCGATGGCGGCCGCCTGCGGTTCCGACGGGGACGGCGGCACACCCACGATCAACCTGTACTACCCGCCGGAGCAGAACCTGCAGAAGGTCGTCGACGACTGCAACGCGCAGGCCCAGGGGCGCTACAAGATCGTCCTCCGGGTGCTGCCCCGGCAGGCCGACGACCAGCGGGTGCAGATGGTCCGCCGGTTGGCCGCGCAGGACAGCGGGATGGACGTCCTCGGCCTCGACGTGACCTGGACCCAGGAGTTCGCCAGCGCCGACTGGATCAGGGAGTGGACCGGGCAGGACCGGGCCGAGGTCGAGCAGGGCACCCTCGCCGGCCCGCTGGAGACGGCGCGCTACGAGGACAAGCTCTACGGCGCGCCGAAGAACACCAACGTCCAGCTGCTCTGGTACCGCAAGGACCTGGTGCCGCAGCCGCCGAAGACGTGGGACCAGATGATCTCCACCGCCCAGGAGCTGAAGCAGCAGGGCAAGCCTTACCAGGTCCTCACCATGGGCGCCCAGTACGAGGGCCTCGTCGTCCTCTACAACACCCTCGCCGAGAGCGCCGGTGGCAAGATCCTCAGCGACGACGGCAAGCAGGCCGTCATGGACGAGGGCACCGTGCGGGCGCTGGAGCAGCTCCAGCGCTTCGCCACGTCAGGCGTGACGTCGCCGTCGTTCAGCAACGCCACCGAGGACCCGGTCCGGCTGGAGTTCCAGTCCGGCGACGGCGCGTTCCAGGTCAACTGGCCGTTCGTCTACCCGGCGCTGCAGGAGGCCGACCCGGAGCTGGCGAAGCAGGTCGGCTGGGCCCGTGTCCCGGGCGTCAACGAGAACACGCCGAGCAAGGTCACCATCGGCGGGATCAACATGGCGGTCAGCGCCTACTCGAAGCACCCCGAGGAGTCCTTCGAGGCGGCCCGCTGCATCCGCAGCGAGAAGAACCAGAAGTTCTCCGCGGTCAACGACGGCGTGCCGCCGACCATCGAGAAGGTCTACGCCGACCCGGAGATGGCCGAGGCGTACCCGATGCGGGACACCATCCTCGAAGAGCTCAAGGAGCCGGCGGTCCGTCCGCTGACCCCGGCGTACCAGAGCATCTCCACCGTCATGTCGGCGATCCTGTCGCCGCCGTCGGCGATCCGGCCCGAGCAGACCGCCGACGAGCTGCGCGACGCCATCGCCGACGCCCTCGAATCGAAGGGGGTCCTGCCGTGAGCCAGCGCACCCGGCGACTCGACGCCGACCGCCCGGAGGTGGCGGCATGAGCGTCAACGCCACGCCGGCGGGCGCCGACGTGGCCGCCGACGAGACGGCCGCCCGGCCCGGCCGGGACGCCAAGGTGCCGGCCCAGCGCGCCGGTCGGGGCCGTAAGGCCCCGCTGAGCGAGAACAAGAAGGCCGAGCGCCGGCTGGGCTGGCTGCTCTGCGCACCCGCCGCGCTGGTCATGGTGCTGGTGACCGCGTACCCGATCATCTACTCGGTCTGGCTGTCCCTCCAGCGTTACGACCTGCGCTTCCCCGCCGAGCGCGAGTTCGTCGGGCTGGAGAACTACGCCACCGTGCTGACCAACGAGTTCTGGTGGACGGCCTTCGGGGTCACCGCGCTGATCACGGTGGTCACCGTCGCCGTCGAGCTGGTGCTCGGCATGGGACTGGCGCTGATCATGCACCGTACGCTGGTCGGCCGGGGCATCGTGCGGACCGCCGCGCTGATCCCGTACGGCATCGTCACGGTCGTCGCGGCCTTCTCCTGGCGGTACGCGTGGACGCCGGGCACGGGCTACCTGGCCAACCTGTTCAGCGACGGCGCGCCCCTGACCGAGCGGGCCAGCTCGCTGGCGATCATCATGCTGGCCGAGATCTGGAAGACCACACCGTTCATGGCGCTGCTGCTCATGGCCGGCCTCGCCCTGGTGCCGGAGGACCTGCTCAAGGCCGCCTCCACCGACGGCGCCACCTCCTGGCAGCGCTTCACCAAGGTGATGCTGCCGGTGATGAAGCCGGCGATCCTGGTCGCGCTGCTGTTCCGCACCCTCGACGCGTTCCGGGTCTTCGACAACATCTTCGTGCTGACCGCGGGCGGCAACGAGACCTCGTCGGTGTCGATGCTCGCCTACAACAACCTGATCCGGGGCCTGAACCTCGGCATCGGGTCGACGATGTCGGTGCTGATCTTCCTCACCGTGGCGATCATCGCCTTCGTCTTCGTGAAGCTGTTCGGTACCGCTGCCCCCGGCAGCGACGACGGGGAGAGGCGTTGAGATGGCTGACACCACCACCCGGGCCAAGCTGCGCTGGGGCCTGCTGGACGCCATCGTGGTCGTCTTCGCGCTGGTGCCGGTGCTCTGGATCATGTCTTTGTCGTTCAAGACGCCGGCGACCCTGACCGACGGGAAGTTCATCCCGCAGGAGTGGACGCTCGACAACTACCGGACGATCTTCCAGACCGACCAGTTCGTCCGGGCCCTGGTCAACTCGATCGGCATCGCGCTGATCGCCACCGTGATCGCCGTCGTGCTCGGCGCCATGGCCGCGTACGCGATCTCCCGGCTGGACTTCCCCGGCAAGCGGCTGCTGGTCGGGGTCTCCCTGCTGATCGCGATGTTCCCGCAGGTGTCCCTGGTGTCGCCGCTGTTCGAGATCGAGCGGCAGCTCGGCCTCTTCGACACCTGGCCGGGCCTGATCCTGCCGTACATCACCTTCGCGCTGCCGCTGGCGATCTACACGCTGTCGGCGTTCTTCAAGCAGATCCCGTGGGACCTCGAGAAGGCGGCGAAGATGGACGGCGCCACGCAGGCCCAGGCGTTCCGGCGGGTCATCGCCCCGCTCGCCGCGCCCGGACTGTTCACCACGGCGATCCTGGTCTTCATCTTCTGCTGGAACGACTTCCTCTTCGCCATCACGCTGACCTCCACCGAGCGGGCGCGCACGGTGCCGGTGGCGCTGTCGTTCTTCACCGGCGAGTCGCAGTTCGAGGACCCCACCGGGGCGATCTGCGCCGCCGCCGTGGTGATCACCGTTCCGATCATCCTGTTCGTCCTCTTCTTCCAGCGCCGCATCGTCTCCGGCCTGACCTCCGGCGCAGTCAAGGGATAGGTGGTACTCATGGCTGACATCGTGCTCGACAAGGTGAGCAAGAAGTTCCCGGACGGGACCGTCGCGGTGGCCGACGTCGACCTGGAAATCGCCGACGGCGAGTTCGTCATCCTGGTCGGCCCGTCCGGCTGCGGGAAGTCCACCACCCTCAACATGATCGCGGGCCTGGAGGACATCAGCTCCGGCGAGCTGCGCATCGGCGGCCAGCGGGTCAACGACAAGGCGCCCCGGGACCGGGACATCGCGATGGTGTTCCAGTCCTACGCCCTCTACCCGAACATGACCGTCCGGGAGAACATGGCGTTCCCGCTGCGGCTCGCGAAGCTGGACAAGGAGACGATCAACCGGAAGGTCGACGAGGCGGCGAAGGTCCTGGAGCTGTCCTCGCTGCTGGACCGCAAGCCGGCCAACCTCTCCGGCGGCCAGCGCCAGCGGGTCGCGATGGGCCGCGCGATCGTCCGGCAGCCCAAGGCCTTTCTGATGGACGAGCCGCTGTCCAACCTGGACGCCAAGCTGCGGGTGCAGATGCGCACCGTCGTGTCGCGCCTGCAGAAGAAGCTGGGCACCACCACCGTCTACGTGACCCACGACCAGACCGAGGCGATGACCCTCGGCGACCGCGTGGTGATCATGCGGGGCGGCGCGGTGCAGCAGGTCGGCCCGCCGCAGGAGCTGTACGACCACCCGCGCAACCTCTTCGTCGCCGGCTTCATCGGCTCGCCGTCGATGAACTTCCTGCACGCCGCCGTCGAGGACGGCAAGCTGCGTACGGCGCTGGGCGACGTGCCGATCGGCGAGCGGATCCGGCGCGAGCTGGAGGGGGCGGACGCCCCGCGCGAGCTGATCCTCGGCATCCGGCCGGAGCACTTCGAGGACGCCGCGCTGATCGACGACGACACCCGCCGCAGGGGCGCGGAGTTCGAGGCGCCGGTCGACATCGTCGAGTCCATGGGCTCCGACAAGTACGTCTACTTCAGCGTCGAGGGGGAGCGGGCCAGCGCCGCCGAACTGGAGGAGCTGGCGGCCGACGCGGGCGCCGACTTCAGCGGCGGCGGCGCCAGCCTGGTGACCCGGCTGTCCGCCGAGTCCCCGGTCGAGGAGGGACAGACCCGGCGCGTCTGGTTCAACCTGGAGAAGATCCACCTGTTCGACCCGTCCGACGGGCGCAACCTGACCCTGCACGAGGGCCGGGCGGCGGGCGCGCTCGCCGACTGACGTACGCCGCGACGGGCGGGTGGGTCGAACCGACCCTCCCGCCCGTCGCCGTGTCAGCGGTCAGCGACGTCGCCGGCTGCGTTCCGGGATGTCCGCGTCCACCCGCTCCCGGCGGATCCGGTCGTCGATGGGCTGCTCCTCGACGATCTCGTCCTTGGCCAGGTGGACCCGCTCGACGGGCACCGTCTCCTTGCCGACCACCGGCCGCTCGGCCCGCAGGGTCATCTCCTGCTCGGCCTCGCCGATGTCGGCGTGCATGCCGCGTGCGTCGCGGGCGGCGATGGGCTCCCGCTCCACGTGCACCTCGTCGTGCTCCACCGGCACGGTGGTGTGCACGTCCTCGGTGACCACGTACTTGCGCAGCCGTGCCGTGCCGGCGGGCTGGCTCTCCGTGCCGACCCGCATCCGCTCCTCCGAGCGGATCATGTCCTCGCCGGCCGCGGGCTTCCGTCCCCGGTCGGGGGCCGGCGGCGCCTGCGGCGTCAGGCGGTAGTGGCCGTAGAGCTGCTGGATCTGCGTCGTGTCCAGCGGCTGTTCGGTGCCGGCGTCCACGGCCGGGGCGTTCTTCACGGTCGACTTGTCGTAGTCGACGGTGAGCCCGCTGTCGGTGATCCGGGCCTTCTCCAGCGGAGCCATCGACTCCTTGTGGCCCATCAGGCCGGTCTTCACACTGACCCAGGTCGGCTCACCGGCGGCGTCGGCCCAGATCTGGCCCACACTCCCGATCTTCGACCCCGAGCGGTCCTTGACGTCCTGCCCGTACAGCGAGTTGGCCTGCTGTTCGTTGAGCCTCATGGTCGTCATCCCTCCCTCTCGGTTCACGGCCCGGATACCCGGCCGGGCGGCCCGGATTCGTCCACGACCCGACGGATAGGAGCAGCGCCGCGAGGCGGGGCGAGCGCGGCGGGACGACTGGGGCCACCGGGACCGGTGGGACCTTTGGGCCGGGCCGACGCCTGTCGGCCCGGCGGTCAGTCGGGCCAGTCGATCCGTGGCGGCAGGCCCAGGAAATCGGCGTAACGGCCCAGCGCGACCGCCACCCGGGCCCGGGTCCGCTCGTCGAAGGGCACCAGTGGGAACACCGTCACCGTCACCCGGTTTCTGCCGACCGTGCGCTTCCACGTGCCCACGACCCGCCCGTCCCGGACGACCGTGGCCTGGAACACGCCGTTGCGCCCCGGCACGATCGCCTCGGCGTGGGCGGGATCCAGCATCAGCGAGCGGTCCTTGAAGCCCAGCAGGTACTCGTCGAAGCCGGGCAGCACCAGCAGGTCGTCGACCGGCTCGCGGGGCGCGTCGAGCAGGGCCGCGTCGACGAGCGCCTCCTGCCCGTCGACCCGGACCACGGTCAGGGCGTCGCCGGCCGCCGCGAAGCCCCGGCGCGCGTCGGTGAGCGTCAGCCCCGTCCAGCCCGCGAACTCCCGGGCGGTGACGGGCCCGTGCCCCCGGACGTAGCGGTGGGCGAGCATCGCCAGGGCCTCGTCCCGCTCGGGCCGGCGAGCCTCGGGCGCCCACTCGTCGAGCAGGGCGAAGGTCTGTTCGGTGCCGACGTTGGGCGCGAGGCAGGTGACGCCGCGGACGCTGGCGTACCAGAGCAGGTGGTAGCCGCGCTGGTCGCCGGTGCCGATGCCGGCCGCCTCCAGCGTGGCCAGGCACCGCGCCCGGGTGAGCCGGCCGCCGCCGGCCAGCGCGGCGCCGAGCACGTCGAGCGCGCGGTCCGCGTCGGTCTCGGTGAGCCCGAGCTGCGCGCGGCGGGTGGCGGCGCCGGCCAGCGAGCGTACGCCGGTCAGCTCCAGCATCCAGCGGGCGTCGCGGGGCGGCACGAGGTGCACGGTGCCCCGCATCGGCCAGGTGCGCAGCGCCTCCCGGCGTTCCAGCGCGGCGTGCACGTCGGCGTGGCCGAGCGCGGGCAGCCGCACCCCGAGCGACCACATGCCGCTGGCCAGGTCCTGCGCCTGCATGGCCCCGAACCACCCCACCACGTCCTCGACCCCGCCCACCGCCGCCGTGGGGTGCGGGCGGAGCAGCAGGCCGGTCATCCGCAGCGCGAGCGCCTCGCGCCCGGTCAGCTCCGCTGGCATGGGGGCTCCTCCGCTCGGGTGGGGCACCAGACTAGGGCCGACCTCCGACATCCGACGCATGACCGCCGTCGCGGCGGGAAAGCGGCCGGCCAGTAGGCGCGCCGTCCGCGCGTCCGGAGGGAGCGACATGACCGCGTCCAGCGAGCCGGCCCGGGGCGCCGGCGCACCGACCCGCGCTGGCCGCGGCGGCCCGGCCGCCAAGACCAGCGCCGCCGCCGCCTTCGCACTGGTCTTCGGGGTGGCCGCGCTGATCAGCGTGCTGACCGTGATCCTGTCCTGGATCGGCCTGCTGCTCGGCATCATCGGCGTGATCCTGGGCATCCTCGGGCTGAAGATGGCCGGTCGGCCCGGGGTGACCGGCCGGGGCGTGGCGATCGGCGGCCTGGTGCTCAGCGCCCTGGCGGTGCTGATCGGGCTGGCCTTCGCCGCCGGGATCACCACCGTCCTCAACAACGAGGACGCCGTGAACCGGATCCAGCAGGAGGTCGACGACCTGCGCGACCGCCTCGACACCTGACCCGGCGGCCCCTGGCCATGGCAGGCCGGGGCGGGCTGGCTCCCCTGATCGCGCTTCGCCGGCGACGCTGCCGGCGCAGCGCGATCCCCCGTTCAGGGTGGCCGGTGCCGGGCGGTTGCCGGCCCGCCGGCACCGTGGCACCAGCATCCCCGGCCGGCGGTCGGACCGGCACCGGAACGGATCGAAACTTGCGGACATCTTGAGCTACCGACGGCAGCGGGACCGTCACGGTCGGCGGTGCATGACGGGCGGGTCCACGAAGCCCCGGCCCGGGCGCGACCCCGGTGACCGTTTGACGGCGCAAACATCGGGTAGTCGCGGGAGCTGACCCGACATGAGGAGGGAACACCCGATGGCTGCCCAGACCAAGGTCGCGGTGATCTACTACAGCGCCACCGGCATCACGTACCAGATGGCGCAGGCGGCGTGCGAAGGTGCCGGCGAGGCGGGTGCCGAGGTGCGGCTGCGCAAGGTGCGCGAGCTGGCGCCGGACGAGGCGATCCGTTCCAACTCCGGCTGGCACGCGCACCAGATGGAGACCCAGGACGTCCCCGAGGCGCAGTTGGACGACCTGTCGTGGGCCGACGTGGTGATCTTCGGGACCCCGACCCGGTACGGCGTGATGGCCGCCCAGCTCAAGCAGTTCATGGACACCACCGGGCCGCTGTGGTCGCAGGGCGCCCTGGCGGACAAGGTCTATTCCGCGTTCTGCTCGACGGCCACCTCGCACGGCGGGCAGGAGGCCACGCTGCTGTCGATGTTCCACGTCTTCTACCACTGGGGCGGGGTCGTGGTGACCCCCGGCTACACCGACCCGAGCCAGTTCGTCGCCGGCAACCCCTACGGCGCCTCGCACACCAGCAACAACGGCGAGACGGCGCCGGACGACATCGCGCTCGGCGCCACCGCGTTGACCGCCAAGCGCGCGGTGCGGATCGGTGCGGCGCTGAAGGCGGGCCTGGCCGGTTGACCCGGCGCCGCCGGTTCGCCGGCGGTACCGGCGCTGCCAGGGGGTTGGCGGTACCGGTGCGACCGGCGGCCCGGGCGGGGGCTCTCGACCCGTCCGGGCCGCCGGTCGCAGCACCCCTACCCCCGATCGGGTCGGCTATGCATGCTCGGCCGCTCCCGACAACCCGCCGTGCGCCGCCGACGGATGTCCTGCCGGCGCCGGCAGCAGCGCGCCCAGCAGGTCGGCGAGGACGGCCACGCCGTCGGGGCTGAGCACCGACTCCGGATGGAACTGCACCCCCGCGAACCCGCGCCCGCGCAGCGCGTGCACCGCGCCGTCCGCCGCGTCCCGGGCCAGCTCCACCGGACCGTACGGGGTGTCCAGCCGGTCGGCGTCGGCGCGCGCCGTGAAGGTGGCGTAGAAGCCGACCCGGCGGCGCGTGCCGAAGATGTCCACCTCCCGCTGGAGGCCCTGGTAGGGCGCGTCCCGGCGGTGCGGTGCCAGCCCGAGCAGGCCGGCGAGCAGTTGGTGGCCCAGGCAGACGGCCAGGGTCGGCCGGCCCTCGGCGAGCAGCCCGGCGAGCAGCCCGCGCATCGTGCGCATCTTCGGCTCGGTGGTGCTGCCCGGGTCGCCCGGACCGGGGCCGACCACCACCAGGTCGTGGCCGTCCACGGGACCGGCGGCGTGCCACGGCCGCAGCGTCACGGCCAGGCCGAGCGCGCCCAACTGGTGGGCCAGCATGCCGGTGAAGGTGTCCTCGCCGTCGACGATCAGCGCCCGCCGGCCGGCCAGCCCGGGCAGGCCACCGGCACCCGGCGACCGCTGGTCGAGCCAGAACCGGGCCAGCGGCGTGTTGCGCGCGGCCAGCGCGGCCCGCACCTGCGGGTCGTCGGCGAGGCGTACGGCGGGCTCCGGGCCACCGGCGGGCGCCTGCGGGCCGAGGCGGAGCGCGGCCAGCACGCCGGCCGCCTTGGCGTGCGTCTCGGCCACCTCGCCCTCGGCGGTCGAGTGCCGCACCAGGGTGGCCCCGACCGGCACCCGCAGCTCGCCGGCGGGGGAGATCTCGGCGGTACGGATCAGGATCGGCGCGTCCAGGCTCTGCCGGCCGGCGTCGTCGTGGCCGAGCAGCGCCAGCACCCCGGCGTAGTAGCGCCGCCCGGTGCCCTCGTGCCGGGCGATGACCCGGCAGGCGTTCTCCATCGGGCTGCCGGTGACCGTGGGCGCGAACATCGTCTCCCGCAGCACCTCCCGCACGTCCTTCGTGCCCCGGCCGGCGAGCAGGTACTCCGTGTGGGTCAGGTGGGACATCTCCTTGAGGTGGGGCCCGACCACCTGGCCGCCGTGCTCGGCGACCGTGGCCATCATCTTGAGCTCCTCGTCGAGCACCATGTACAGCTCCTCGACCTCCTTGGGGTCGGCGAGGAAGCGCAGCAGCGCGGCCCGGTCGGCGCCCGCGCCGGTGTGCCGGAAGGTGCCGCTGATTGGGTTCATCATGACCAGGCCGTCGTCGACGCTGACGTGTCGCTCCGGGCTGGCCCCGACCAGGATCCGGGTGCCGGTGTGCACCAGGAAGGTCCAGTACGCGCCGCGCTCGCCCCGCAGCAGCCGGCGCAACGCGGCGAGCGCGGCGAGCAGCGGCGGACCCTGCACGGTGGCGCGCAGGCAGCGGTGGATGACGAAGTTGGCGCCCTCGCCGCGCCCGATCTCCTCGGCGAGCACCCGGCCGACGGTGGCGGCGTACTCGTCGTCGGTCACGTCGAAGGCGGCGTCGGCGGTGCGCACGGGCACGTCGGGCAGCGCGCCGAGCGCCTCGGCCAGGGCGACCCGCTCGTGCCGGTCGATCTCGAGGAACTCCAGCGGGACGGCGTCGTCGACGCAGGCGAAGCCCCGCTCGGTGATCTGCCGGTAGGGCACCAGCGCCAGCGTCCGGGGGCCGGGCGCCCCGCCGGGCAGGGGGAGGTCGGCGAGCCGGCCCGCCGTGCGTACCGTGCCGGTGAACAGCTCCAGGTGCGCGGCGCCCTCGCGGCGGACGAGCGCGAACGGGCCGGGGTCGCCGCCGCCGGCGACGGCGGCGAGCAACTCGGTCAGGTGGGTCATCGGGTCTCCTCGGGCCGGGCGGCGCCCGGCGGGGGCGACCGGGAGGGCCGGGGAGAGACCGGCGGCCGCCTCGTCGGGCGGCCGCGTGGGAAGCTACGCGCGGGGGATGGCCGCCGGGTCGGCGGGCCACCAGCAGGACAGGTGCGCGGGCATGCGATCACCCTACGGCCCCGCGCGGGCACCGGAAAGCCGATCGGGCGTACGGCCCACGCGCTGGGACGCCGGGGCGCGCCGCACCGGGTAACTTGACCCGCGATGAACATTCTCGCGCTCGACCTGGGCACCTCCTCGGTACGCGGACTCGTGCTGGACACGGACGCCCGCCCGCTGCCCGGCGCGCTGGCCCGGCGCAAGGTGAGCCTCGCCGTGCACGACGACGGCACCGGCACGCTGGACGGCGCCGGCTACCTGGCCTGCCTGGTGGCGTGCCTGGACGAGCTGGCCGCCGCCGGCCACCTGCGCGACGTGTCGCTGGTGGCGACGTCCGGGCAGTGGCACTCGGTGGTCCCGCTCGGCGCCGACGGGGCGCCCCTCGGGCCGGTGCTGACCTGGCTGGACACCCGTCCCGAGGTGCCCGCCGGGGCGGCCGGCCCGGCCGACCCGGTCGACTTCCACCAGCGCACCGGCACGTGGTGGCACCGCTGCTACTGGTCGGTCCGGCTGCCCTGGCTGCGGGAACACACCGGCGGGCGGGTCGCCCGGTTCGCCGGCCTGGCCGAGTACGTGCTGGGCGAGCTGCTCGGCCCGGCGCCCATGTCGATCTCCCAGGCCTCCGGCACGGGCCTGCTGGACCTGCGGACGCTGGACTGGGACGCCGAGGCGTGCGCGCTGGCCGGCAGCCACGCCGACGAGCTGCCCGAGCTGGCTCCGGCCGGGTGGCGGGGCCGGCTGCGGCCGGCGTACGCGCGGCGCTGGCCGCAGCTCACCGACACGCCCTGGGCCGGCCCGGTGGGCGACGGCGCGGCGTCGAACGTCGGCTCGGGCTGCGTCGAGCCGAGCCGGGTCGCGGTGACGGTCGGCACGTCGGCGGCGGTGCGGCTGGTGCAGCACGTCCCGGCGGGGCAGGCCATGCCGCCGCTGCCCGAGGAGCTCTGGCGCTACCGGGTCGACCACGACCACGTGGTGACCGGCGCCGCGTACTCCTCCGGCGGCAACCTCTTCGCCTGGGCCGACCGGGAGCTGCGGCTGCCCGGGGGCAGCGAGCTGGAGGCGGCCCTGGCCCGGGTGCCGCACGACCGGACCCTGCCGGTGAACGTCCGCTTCGGCGGGGACCGGCCGCCCGGGAAGTCCCCGGCCGGCTCGGGCGCGCTGGGGGGCCTGAGCTTCGGCACCACCTCGGTGGAGATCCTGGCGGGGCTGATGCGGGGCCTGTGCGACCTGGTCGTCGGCGACCTCGTCGTGCTGGAGTCCACCGTGGACGGGCCGGTCGAGGTGGTGCTCGGCGGGGGAGCGGTGGCAGCCTCCGGCTGGTGGCGTACGTCGTTCGCGGCGGCCCTCGCGCCCCGGCCGGTGTGGTACGGGCGCAACCCGGAGGTCGGGGCGAGTGGCGCGGCGCTGGTGGCCCTGGGCCGCATCGGTGACGCCTCCCGGCTCGCCGCCATCGTCCGGACGGACGAGACCACCTCACCCTCCTGAATAGCACCTCAGCCCGCCCCGTTGACACGGCTAGCGGGCCTGGTTGGATGGACTCCGCTCCCCGGCTCGCGGCGGACGCGGGACAGGGAAGGGGTAGGTGTGGGGGCAGGTCCGGAACCGTCCGACGACGGGGTGTCGCAGCACCGCCGGCGCCGGTTCGACGTCCGGGTCGTGCCGCACCGTCGCCGCTCCCCGTTCCGGCTGCGGGACTGGCGGATGCGCACCAAGCTCGTCACCGTGCTGGTCATCCCGTCGGTCGCGTTCCTGGTGCTGGCCGGCGTGCAGACCCACACCCTCGTCGGGCGGACGACCGCGTTGGGCGACTTCGCACAGCAGGTCGGCATCGGCCGGGAGATCGTCGCGCTGGTGCACCAACTCCAGATGGAACGCGACCGGGCCGCCGGTGAGCTGGGCGAGTTGCGCCGGGGCGGCGCGGGCGCCGATCGGGATTCGGCGATCGTGGTGCTGAGGCCGTTGCAGGCTGCCACCGACCAGGCGCTGCGTGACCTGCGCCGGGCCGCCGGGCCGCTGGCCGACGCCGACGCCTCCTGGCGGCTCGCCTACTCGGAGGTGCTGGAGGCCTACGACCAGGTCGTCTACATCCGGGCCGCGATCCCCCCGGCGGTGCTGGGCAGCGACACCATCCTGAGCAACTACCACCGGGCCGTCGACGCGCTGCTGCGCCTGCTCGCCGAGCCCTCGCCGGGCGAGGACCGGCCCGCACTCAGCGACGCGGTGCTGCGCTACGTGCAGCTCGCCCGGGTCAAGGAGCTCTCCTCGCGGGTCCGGGCCCAGCTCTACGAGGCCGCCCGCGCCGGCCGGTACGGCGTGGAGGACCAGGTGGTCCTGACCGACCTGCGCGCCCAGCAGCTGACCGCCCTGGGCGCGTTCCGGGTCGCCGCCACTGCCGAGCAGGTCCGCCGCTACGACGAGACCTCGACGGACCCGGCGTTCCTGGCGGCCACCCGGCTGGAGGAGCAGAGCCTGGTGACCGGGGCCGCCGCGCCGAGCGTGCTGCCGGCGCCACAGTGGTGGGCGGCCGGCGAGCAGCGTCAGGAGCTGCTCCGACGCATCGAGGCGTCGGTGCTCGACGACGCCGTACGGCAGGCCGACGATGTGAGCGCGACGCAGCTGCGGACCACGCTGCTGGTCGTCGGCAGCATCCTCGCGGTGCTGCTGGTCGCCCTGCTCATCTCCGTCCTCGTCGGCCGGTCCATGGCCCGGTCGATGCGGCTGCTGCGCGGCCAGGCGCTGCGGATCGCCCAGCTGGAGCTGCCGGACGCCCTGGACCGGCTGCGTACCGTGACCGGGGGTGTCCCGGCCATCGAGGTGCCGCCGGCGGTGGTCCGTTCGCTCGACGAGATCGGCGAGCTGGCGGAGGCGTTCGTCGCGGTGCACCGCAGCGCGGTCAACGTCGCCGTCGAGCAGGCGACCACCCGGCGCAACGTCAACGCGATGTTCGTCAACCTCGCCCGGCGCAGCCAGGTGCTCGTGGAGCGCCAGTTGGAGCTGCTCGACGACCTGGAGCGCGAGGAGAGCGATCCGGACCAGCTGGAGAACCTCTTCAAGCTCGACCACCTGGCGGCCCGCATGCGGCGCAACGACGACAGCCTGCTGGTGCTCGCCGGGACCGAGTCGACCCGCCGGTGGAACCGGCCGGCGGCGCTCGGCGCGATGCTGCTCGCCGCCAGCGCCGAGATCGAGCATTACCAGCGGGTCCGGCACGGGGCGGTCGCCGACCTGCACGTCGTCGGCCACGCCGTCGGCGAGCTGGTTCACATCCTTGCCGAGCTGCTGGAGAACGCCACCTCGTTCTCCCGTCCCGACACGGTCGTGGCGGTCATCGCCCGGAGCGAGGGCGCCGGCGCGGTCATCGAGATCACCGACCGGGGGCTCGGCATGAGTCCGGCCGCGCTGGCCGAGGCGAACGCCGTCCTGGCCACCCCGCCGGCCGCCGACGTGGCGACGGTCGAGCGGATGGGCCTGTTCGTGGTCAGCCACCTGGCCGCCCGGCTCCGCGTCGAGGTGCGCCTGGCCGGCGGCGAGGAGGGCCTCGTCGCCCGGGTACGGCTGCCCGGTGGCCTGCTGGCGCCGGCGCCCGAGGGGGAGGCGCCCGTCGCGGCCCGGATGCTGACGGCCACGGCGTGGGACGGGCCGCCGCCGCCCGGTGGGCTGCCGGTGGCCGGGCGACCGCCGGCGTGGGCCGGTGCGCGACCGGCGGGCGAGCTGCCGGCGGCCGGGCGGCGATCCGAGGTTCCGCCCCGGCAGGCCCGGTCGGTCCCGGTGCGGGCCGAGGACGTGCTCGCCCCGGCGGCCCGGCCGCCCGCGTCGACCGATGAGGGCTGGTGGTCCCGGCAGGGGCCGTCGCCCGGTCCGGTGCCGGGGGCCTCGCCCACGCCGCCGGCCGTCCCGGTCACCGGCGGGACCAACGAACGCGGCCTGCCCGTCCGGGTGCCGATGGCGCAGCTCTCCGCCGTCACCCGGCCGGCGCGGCCGGAGCAGCCGGCGGTACGCCACGACCCGGACCCGGAGGCGGTCGGGGGGATGCTGTCCCGGTTCTACAGTGGGGTACGGCGGGCCGAGGCCGAGGACACCACGGAGTTTTCCATGCCGCCGGGCGGCGTACGCACCGAAGGGGGACAGCGATGACGACGTTGAGCCGGGAGGCCCGCGACCTGAGCTGGCTGGTCAGCGGGTTCGCGGATCGGGTGCCGGGGGTGGTGCACGCCATCGTGGTCTCCTCCGACGGCCTGCTGGTCGCGATCTCCGACCACCTGCCCCGGGACCACGCCGACAAGCTCGCGGCTGTGACCTCGGGGTTGATGAGCATCACCGCGGGCGCGGCGCAGATGTTCGACGGGGACATCGTCAAGCAGACGGTCGTCGAGATGGGGCGCGGCTACTTCCTGGTCATGCAGGTGCGTGACGGTTCCATCCTGGCCACGCTGGCCGGGGCGGAGGCCGACATCGGCGTGGTCGGCTACGAGATGGCGCGGCTGGCCAAGCAGGCGGGGGAGATGCTCACCCCGGCGTTGCGGGCGGAACTCCAGCAGGCGCTGCCGCGCTGACCGGGTCGGCGCGCCCGCCCGGCGGGCGCGTCGACGGCGTCCACCCCGGCGCCGCCGAGCGGTGCCGGGGTGGCGGATGCCGGATGGTCAGAGTCCGTTGGCGGCGATGACCTGGCGGTACCAGTGCGCGCTGCGCTTGAGCACGCGCCGCTGGGTCTGGTAGTCCACGTGGACCAGGCCCCAGCGCTCGTCGTAGCCCGCGTCCCACTCGAAGTTGTCGAGCAGGGACCACACGTGGTAGCTCTCCAGCGGCACGCCGGCGGCCATGGCCCGGTGCACGGCGGCGAGGTGGTCGCGCAGGAAGGTGACCCGCCCGGCGTCGTCGACCGTGCCGTCGGCGTCGAGGGTGTCCGGGGTGGGCAGGCCGTTCTCGGTGACGGTCAGCGGGATCGGGCCGTAGTCGCGGGTCACCCGGGTCAGGATGTCGTACATCCCGTCGGGGTGGATCTGCTGCCAGGATGCCTGTGAGGTGGGCCAGCGTCCGACCGTCGCGCCGTCGCCGGTGACGTAGTAGGGCGTGTAGTACTGCACGGCGAGCAGGTCGACCGGCGCGGCGATGGTCGCCAGGTCGCCGTCGCGGATGCCGCGGACCAGCCGGCTGTCGGGGCCGAGGTCGTCCAGCACGTCCTGCGGGTAGCGGCCGGTGAGGATCGGGTCGAGGTAGAGGCGGTTCTCGTAGCCGTCGTAGAGCCGGGCGGCCCGGGCGGCCTCGGGCGAGTCGTCGGCCGGGTAGCAGGGGTGCAGGTTGAGCGCCGGGCCGATCCGGCCGGAGCCGGTGGCGCGGTGCGCCGCCACGGCGAGCCCGTGGGCCAGGTGGAGGTGGTGGGCGACCAGGTACGCGGCGTCCGGGTCCTGCCGGCCCGGGGCGTGGTGACCTTCGAGGTAGCCGTTCTGCACCACCGTCTTCGGCTCGTTGACGGTCAGCCAGACCGGCACCCGGTCGCCGAGCGCGCGGAAGACGATCTCGGCGTAGTCGGCGAACCGGTGCGCGACGTCGCGAGACTCCCAGCCACCGGCGTCCTGGAGGGACTGCGGCAGGTCCCAGTGGAACAGCGTCGCCATCGGCGCGATGCCCCGCTCGTGCAGCCCGTCGACGAGACGGCGGTAGAAGTCGAGCCCGCGCTGGTTGGGCACGCCGGTGCCGTCGGCCTGTACGCGCGGCCAGGAGATGGAGAACCGGTAGCTGTCCAGCCCGATGTCGCGCATCAGGTCCAGGTCCTCGGCGTACCGGTGGTAGTGGTCGGCGGCGACGTCGCCGGTGTCGCCGTTGCGGGTGCGGCCCGGCGTGTGGCTGAAGGTGTCCCAGATCGACTCGCCCCGGCCGTCCTCCTTGGCCGCGCCCTCGATCTGGTAGGCGGAGGTGGCCGCCCCCCAGCCGAAGCCCGGCGGGAAGCGCAGGCCGGCCGACGGCGTCTCGTCGGCGCGCGGCGCGGGGCCGGTAGGGGTGGGGGCGGTGGCGGAGAGCGCGGCGCCGTGGGGCGGGCGCGGGGTGGGCATCGACATCGGTTCTCCTCATGGTCTGCGTGGCCACCGCCGGGCCGGGAGCGCTCCCAGCATAGGGCAGGAGCCGCCGGCCGGTCGCGTCTGCCCGGCCGGGCGAAAGGCGATCGGGGACGG
Organism: Micromonospora sp. DT62; assembly: GCF_049847285.1. Taxonomy (NCBI): domain Bacteria; kingdom Bacillati; phylum Actinomycetota; class Actinomycetes; order Micromonosporales; family Micromonosporaceae; genus Micromonospora; species Micromonospora sp. DT62. The sequence continues at coordinate 103,582 of NZ_JBNCOB010000006.1, read as the reverse complement.
CGGGAGGGTGCGCGCGTGATGCGCCCGTGGCGGCGGTGCGGGAGCGGGGGCGCGCGGTGGCGCCGGCGCTCGGGTGGCCGGCCGCGGGACGCGGGGCGCCGGGGCGCGGGGCGTCGACCGGGCGGTACGGGCGGACAGCGGACGAGGCCGGTCGGAACGGCGACACGGCCAGTCCCGTCGGCCTCTTCTCCCGCCGTGGCGGGGGGTTTAGGGTGTGGGGACGGGGGAGGGCAACCCCCGTCCCCACCGTTGCTGCACACGCACGGGCGGAATTGGCGTCCTGTCGTGCGTGTCGCGCGGGAGCCGGGCCACGCGAGTGGCTAGAGGATCCACCTCCCTCCATGTCGGTGGGAATGGCTGACGGCGGTGTCCGGGCTGGCCCGCCGTCAGCCCTCGGGCTGAGTCCCCGGGGTCCGTCGTGGACGGACTCCGGGTGATCTTCTAATTGGATCTCCGTCGATGGAAGCGCTCCCATCGACCGATGTTGCGACTGTAACGCCCGTCACGGCTTTGTGAAAGCCCCAGAACGAGATCGAAACATGTTGCTGCTTCGGTGCGCCTCCGGCATTGTGGGAGCGCTTCCATGCATGGCACACTGTCGCCACCGCGACGCGGAGCCAGATCGCGCAAGCGTGGGTCGCCGAGGGCAGCCGGTGTCTCCGGTACGGCATCCGACGCAGTCGGTGGAGCAGCCGCCCCGCAGGGGGCGCCGCCCGCCGTACCCCGGCCTCGGGCCGGGGCGACCACCATCCCGGGTGCCCCCGAATCCCGTTCACGGGAGGGCGCCCCGCCGGGGCCCTTCGTCCCCGGCCAGGTCCGAGGAGACACCGCGCACATGAGAAATCTGGCAAGACGTCGCCGCCTGGCGATGGTCGCCGCCGCCGCGCTCGCCGTCGGCGGGGTGACCCTGCCGGCCGGCGCCGCACAGGCCGCCCCCGCCTGCGACGTGGTCTACGCGACCAGCGACTGGAACAACGGCTTCACCGCGAACGTCACCATCAAGAACCTCGGCGACCCGATCAACGGCTGGACGCTGAAGTTCGCCTTCCCCGGCGACCAGCGGGTGACCCAGGGCTGGTCGGCCAAGTGGAGCCAGACCGGCAACCAGGTCACGGCCACCAACGAGTCCTACAACGGGGGCATCGCCACGGGCGCCTCCACCAGCATCGGCTTCAACGGCTCGCACGGCGGCGCCAACCCGAAGCCGACGTCCTTCTCGGTCAACGGCGTCACCTGCGGCGGCACGCAGCAGCAGCCGCCGACGGTCGCGCTGACCGTGCCGGCCGGCCCCTTCGAGGCCCCCGCCGACGTGCCGCTGAGCGCCACCGCCAGCGACCCGGACGGGACGATCAGCAAGGTCGAGTTCTACCGCAACGGCCTGCTGGTCAACACCGACACCACCGCCCCGTACGGCTACACGCTGGAGGACCTGCCGGCCGGCGCGTACACGGTGCAGGCCAAGGCGTACGACAACGCGAACCTGAGCGCCACCGCGGAGAAGTCCTTCACCGTCACGGCGGCGTCCGGGCCGGTGCTGGTCGCCACCCCGTCGGCGGTGAGCGTGACCGAGGGCGGCAGCTCGACGGTCAACCTCAAGCTCAGCGCCGCGCCGACGGCCAACGTGCCGGTCTCCCTCGCCCGCACCGGCGACACCGACATCACCGTCTCGCCGGCCTCGGTGACGCTGACCCCGAGCAACTGGAACACCGGGGTGAACGTGACCGTCGCGGCGGCGGAGGACGCCGACACGCTCGGCGGCACCGCCACCGTCACCGCCTCGGCCACCGGCTACGCGCCGCTGGCGATCACCGCCACCGAGATCGACAACGACAGCGGCGGCGGGGACAACACCTACGTCAAGCGGTTCCTCGACCAGTACGGCAAGATCAAGAACTCGGGCTACTTCAGCCCCGAGGGCGTGCCGTACCACTCGATCGAGACGCTGATCGTCGAGGCGCCCGACCACGGGCACGAGACGACCTCCGAGGCGTTCAGCTTCTGGCTCTGGCTGGAGGCCCAGTACGGGCGGGTGACCCAGAACTGGGCGCCGTTCAACAACGCCTGGACGGTGATGGAAAAATATATTATTCCGAATCATTCAGACCAGCCGACGGCCGGCGCGGCGGGCACCGCGCAGTACGCCGCCGAGCACGACCTGCCCAGCCAGTACCCGTCGCAGCTGGAGCCGTCCGTGCCGGTGGGCCAGGACCCGCTGCGCTCGGAGCTGCAGAACACCTACGGCACCGGTGACATCTACGGCATGCACTGGCTGCTGGACGTGGACAACACCTACGGCTACGGCCGCTGCGGCGACGGCACCACCCGGCCGGCGTACATCAACACCTTCCAGCGGGGCACCCAGGAGTCGGTGTGGGAGACCGTGCCGCAGCCGTCCTGCGACACCTTCGCCCACGGCGGCCGCAGCGGCTACCTCGACCTGTTCGTCAAGGAGGCGAACGCGCCGGCGAAGCAGTGGAAGTACACCAACGCCCCCGACGCCGACGCCCGCGCCGTGCAGGCCGCGTACTGGGCCCTGACCTGGGCCAAGGAGCAGGGCAAGGAGGCCGACGTGGCGGCCACCGTGGCCAAGGCCGCGAAGATGGGTGACTACCTGCGCTACGCCATGTTCGACAAGTACTTCAAGAAGATCGGCAACTGCGTCGGGGCCTCCGCCTGCCCGGCCGGCACCGGCAAGGACTCGGCGCACTACCTGATGTCCTGGTACTACGCCTGGGGCGGCGCGTACGAGCCGAACCAGAACTGGTCGTGGCGGATCGGCTCCAGCCACAACCACTTCGGCTACCAGAACCCGTTCGCGGCCTGGGCGCTGACCAACGTCAACGAGCTCAAGCCCAAGTCGCCGACCGCGGTCACCGACTGGACCAAGAGCCTGGAGCGGCAGCTGGAGTTCTACACCTGGCTCCAGTCCGCCGAGGGCGGCATCGCCGGCGGCGCGACCAACAGCTGGGGCGGGCACTACGGCCAGCCGCCGGCCGGCACGTCGACGTTCTACGGCATGTACTACGACGTCGACCCGGTCTACAACGACCCGCCGTCGAACCAGTGGTTCGGCATGCAGGCCTGGTCCATGCAGCGGATCGCCGAGCTGTACCTGGAGACCGGCAACGCCAAGGCCAAGGCGCTGCTGGACAAGTGGGTGCCGTGGGCGATCGCCAACACCACGGTCGGCACCAACTGGTCGATCCCGTCGGACATGAAGTGGACCGGCCAGCCGACCACCTGGAACCCGGCCAACCCGCAGCCCAACACCAACCTGCACGTCGAGGTCACGGTCAAGGGCCAGGACGTCGGCATCGCCGCCGCCTACGCCCGCACCCTCATCGCGTACGCGGCGAAGTCGGGCAACGCGGCGGCGAAGAACACCGCCAAGGGGCTGCTGGACGCGCTGCACGCGGCCAGCGACGCCCAGGGCGTCTCCACCGTGGAGAAGCGCGGCGACTACCGCCGCTTCGACGACGTCTACGACGCCAGCACCGGGCAGGGCCTCTACGTGCCGCCGGGCTGGACGGGGACCATGGCCAACGGTGACCCCATCGCCGCGGGCAAGAGCTTCCTCGACATCCGCTCCTTCTACAAGAACGACCCGGCCTGGCCGAAGGTCCAGGCGTACCTGGACGGCGGCCCCGAGCCGGAGTTCAAGTACCACCGGTTCTGGGCCCAGGCGGACGTCGCCATGGCGTACGCCGACTACGGAAAGCTGTTCCCCAACGGCTGACCGACTCCTCCGGGTGGGTGGCGCGGCCCGCCCGCCCGGAGGTCGGCCGGGCGGGCCTGGGGGAACGGAGACGCCCGGTCGGCGGACGGCCTGACTCCCACGGTCAGGCCGGGGTGGGCCGGTCAACCGGCCGACGCAGCGGGGCAGCCGGCCCACCCCACCACACCCGGATATGCACCGGGCGCGAAAACGCCCGAAAAACCGGCCACCACGGGATCACGCGTGGGGCCGGGACGGAGTAACGTACGTCACCGGAGAGGCCGCTCCCCCCGTGGCGGCCTCTCCCTTACTTTCCCGCCGGCTCCACCGGCGCACGGGCCGGCTCGACCGGGTGGCGCAGCCCCGGGTGACCGGCCGGCAACGACCGGCGCACCACCACCCAGCTCACCGCGAGCACCGCCGCCACCAGCGGCCAGGACAACACGACCCGGGCCACCGTCAGCGCGACCACCTGACCGCCGAGCCACAGCGGCAGGAACACCGCCACCCGCAGCACGTAGGACGCCGCCCATGCCCAGCTGCCCCGGCCGTACGCGCGCAGCAGCGCCGGATCCCGCCGCCACCGGGTCCGCTGGCCGAGCGCGACGCCCACCACCGTCCCGAGCAGCGGCCAGCGCACCACGATGCTGACCACCCAGGCGAGGGCGCTCGCCGCGTTCGACAGCAGCTGGACGAGGAAGAAGTCCTCGGCGCGGCCGGTGCGCAACGCGACCAGCGCGGCCACGCAGACGGCCAGCAGCCCGACCAGCACCGAACGCGGCCGGTCGCCCCGGTGCAGCCGCCAGCCGGCCAGCGCGGCGCCGGTGACCACGGCCGCGCCCACCCCGCCCCACAGCGAGTGCCCGCCGAGCAGCAGCCAACCGAGGGCGAACGCCACCGGCGGCAGGCTGGCGTCGACCGCGCCCCGGCGCCCGCCGAGCAGGTCCGCGAGCGTCTCCGGCCGGTCCGTCGGGGCCGGCGCACCCTCCGGTGTACGCGTCACCGCACCCTCCTCACGTCCGCCACCAACCTAGCCGGAGCCGAGCGACAGGCCACCCGCCGACCGGGCTGCGCCTGCCGCTACGGTGTGCGGGTGCGAGCGACGGCGAGGGGTTGGACCGCAGTCTGGTTGGTCGTCCTGGCGATCGTCCAGGCGGCGGCCTTCATCGCTGTGTGGCGGGTCGCCGTGCACGTCGAGATCGGCCAGTGGGTCGACACCGTCGCCCTGACCGGCAACCGGATCGGGCAGGACCGCATCGACGGCCCGGTGGACCGGATCCTCAACGCCATGTCGGTCGTCTCGCTGCTGGCGGCGACCGCGGTGATCGGCTTCATCGCCCTGATCCGGGGCCGGATCGCCCTGGCCGTCACGGCCACCCTGCTGATCGCCGGCGCCAACGCCACCACCCAGTTGCTCAAGTACGGCCTGGCCCGGCCCGACTTCGGCATCGACCCCGAACGGATCTACGCCGGCAACAGCCTGCCCAGCGGGCACGCCACGGTCGCCGCCTCGGTAGCGGTGGCCCTGGTGCTCGTCCTGCCGCGCAAGGTGCGGGTGCTCGGCGCCTTCCTCGGCGCCGGCTACGCCGCGATCGCCGGGGTGGCCACCCTCTCCGCCGGCTGGCACCGGCCCAGCGACGCGGTGGCCGCGTTCCTGGTGGTCGGGGTCTGGGCGGCGCTGGCCGGGCTGGTGCTGCTGATCACCCAGCGGGAACAGGCGCAGGTGGAGTCGGCCGACGCCCACCGGGTCGCCGCGACGGTGCTCGGCGTCGGCGGCGTACTGGCGGTGGTGGCCTGCGGGTTCGCCCTCTCCTGGCTGGTCGACCTGCGCGCCACCCCGCCCAGCGAGCTGGCCCGCAGGCCGCTCCTCGTCGGCTACGCCGGCAGCGCCGCCGGGATCGTCGGCACGATGGGTGTGGTCATGGCGCTGGTGCTCGCCGCCGTGCACCGGCTGGTGCCCCGGGTCAAGGGCTGACCGCTCAGCGGGAGTACGTGCCGACCATCGTCCCGCTCGCGGCGTCCCGCTCGACGAGCAGGCGGTGCACCTCGTCGGCCCGCGGCGTCCCGGGCAACTCCAGCGGCCGGTCCAGCGCGTAGAGCCGGAAGAAGTACCGGTGGGGATCGTCGCCCTGGGGCGGGTGCGGGCCGCCCCACCCGGTGGTGCCGAAGTCGTTGGGCCATTCGCGGCCGCCCAGGGGCACGCCGCCCTCCGGCGCCCCGGCGGCGCTCGGCGCGATCCCGGTGACCAGCCAGTGCAGGAACGGCGTCCTACCCGCGTCCGGGTCCTCGACGAGCAGGACCAGCTCGGCGGCGGACTCCGGCACCCGCTCCCACTCCAGCGGCGGCGAGACGTTGCCGCCCTCCTTCGAGAAGCGGTTCGGCAGCATGTCGTGGTCGTTGAACGCGGTGCTGCGCAGCATGATCCCGGCCATCCCTGGCGCTCCTCTCGTCGGCCCGGCCGCGCGTACCCGTCGGGCGGGCCCCGAAACGGCTGCGCCGGTGTGAGAGGGTCGGGCGGGACGGGGGAGGGGACCGTGGAGAGCGTACGGGCGGCGTTCCGGGACGAGTGCGATCGGCTCGGCGAGGTGCTGCGCGGCGTCGACGAGGCGGATCTCGACCGTCCGACCGACTGCCGACCGTGGACCGTACGCGAACTGCTGGCCCACGTACGCACCGGCGCGGGCCGGCTGGTCGACATGCTCGCCGCGCCCGCCCCGCCCCGCGCCGAGGTCGACGCCGCCGCCTACTACGGCGCCGCCAAGTTCACCCCGTCCGTGGACGCCGCCCGCGTCGACAGCGGCATGCGGGAGGCCCGGGAAGTCGACGGTCCGGCCCTGGTGGCCGACTTCGACCGGGCCTGGCGGGCCGCCCTCGACGCCGTCGACGCCGCACCGCCGGGTCGGGTGGTACGCACCCGGCACGGCGACGCGATGGCGCTCGGCGAGTTCCTGCGTACCCGCGTGGTGGAGGTCGGCGTGCACGGCCTGGACCTGGCGGCGGCGCTGGAGCGGCGGCCGTGGCTGACACCGACGGCGGCGGAGGTCGTCGCCGACCTGCTCACCGGCGGGCGGGCGGTCCCGCCCGGGCTGGACTGGGACCGGCTCACGCTGATCCGCAAGGCGACCGGCCGGGCCGGCCTCACGGACCGCGAGCGGGCCGTCGTCAACGCCGCCGGCTTCCGCTGGCTCTCCTTCGGCGGCTGACCTGCGCGGGTCCCCGGGCCCGGCCCGGCGGGCGGGTCAGGCGTCGGCGCCGAGCGGGTCCGCCTCCGGGCGCGGGGCGGGCACGTGCGGGGCGGCCCTGCGCAGGTGGTCCAGCACGACCGGGTCGATCCGGCCCGGCACCAGGCGCTCCTCCAGGTTCTCCAGGCCGGCCCAGGAGAAGAGCGCCTCCTCCGGCCCCGCCGGGTCGACCGGGTGGCCGAGCGCGCCCAGCAGCGCGCCGACCTCGGCGGCGACCGCGCCCGTCAGGTCGAGCAGGGTGGCCGGGTCGGGTCGGCCGAACAGCAGGGTGTGCACCGCGAGCAGCCGCCCCAGCTCGGTCACCGGATCGGGGTGGTCGTCGACCCGCAGGTCGACCAGCACGTCGCCGCTGCCGTCGTACCCGCCGCCGCGCTCGACCACCAGCAGCCCGGCGCTCTGCCGGCCGCGCCGGTCGCCGCCGGCTTGGTCCCCGGCGCGCAACGCGGCCAGCAGCCGGTCGGGGAACGGCAGCGCGGCCCCGCCCAGCCAGGCGTCCCGGACCGCGTCGATCACCTGCGGGCCGACCAGGATGTTGCCCTGCGCCGCCCAGCCGTCGCCGGCCTGGCCGCCGGCCCAGGGGTGGCAGCTCGGCCCGGTCCAGGTCGCGCCCACGCCGGTGGCGGCGACCACGCCGAGCTGGCGATGGTCCCGGTCCGGGTCGGCGGCGACCAGCCCGGCCACCACGTCGGCCGCGGCCACCCCGGTGCGCAGCAGCGTCAGCCCCTGCGGGCGGTAGGCGAGGTTGACGTGCGCCTGGGTGGCGAGCGCGCCGACTTCGGCCTCGGCGGCCGGCACGAGCGCGCCGGCGGCCAGGAACCGGCTGGCCACGACGACGCCGTGGTGGCGGCCGTCGGCGGAGCGGGCGACGAGCGAGAAGGTCACGCATGGAGACTATCCCGCGGCACCGGGTATCGATCGCTGTGTGCCGATGGCTAGAGCGGTGGGGCCGCCGGCTCCGGCGGGCGACCCCTGGCCCGGCGGGCGTCGGCGAGCGCGACCCCGGTCAACACGACGACGACCAGGGCCGCCGACACCAGCAGCGGTTGGTGCGTCAGGACGGGCATGGAGGCCAGCAGCACGAGTGTCGCGATCCACCGGGACCGGGACACACGGCCGAACACCTCGTACTCGAAGCGGGCCCGGCCGAGCAGGAACAGCGCCGGCCCGCCGATGATCATCGCGATCCAGGACGCCTCGGGAGGGCCGAGCGGATGCTCGATCGCCAGTTCGTAGCCGATCGCGACGGCGGTCAGGCCGACCACCATCACCAGGTGGGTGTCGGCCGCCGACCGACCGAGGTCGGCCGGGTGCCGGGCCTTGCTGACCGCCTCGCCGAGGATCTGCCCGGCCCGTTGGACGTAGATCCGCCAGAGCACGATGGAGGTGGCCAACGCCAGCGCGAAGGCGGTGGTCCGGGCGAGATCGTGGGTGCCCGCGTCGAAGGCGAGACCGGCCACCAGGATCGTCTCGCCCAGCGCGATGAGGAAGAACTGCTGGTACCGCTCGGCCAGGTGCCCGCCGGCGATCTCCCACTTCGACGTCCTGGACCGGCCCAGCCCGGGCACCGGGAAACCGAGCCGCGCGGCCACGTACTCGACCGCGATGGCAGCCGTCCAGCACACGACCCGCGGGGTGGTCGGCAGAAACGCGCCAGCGATCCACAGCACGCCGCTGGCGCTGAAGACGATCGTCATCCGCAGTTTCAGCCGCCGCGACCCGTGGTGGCGTAGCGCCACGAACAGGATCGCCGGCCGGGAGACCTGCGCCGCCACGTACGCCACCGCGAAGGCCAGGCCCGTGGCGCGGAACGCCTGGGAGATCGCCACTCCCATGACCATGCTGCACACCAGAGCGGTGATCACCACCAGTTGCAGCCAGAGGTGGTACGGGTCGTACCGGCTGGTGGTCCAGGCCGTGCCCTGCCAGATCGTCCAGAGCGCGAGGAGCAGCAGCAGGGTCTTGCCGCCGCCGGTGAGCGGTGCCCAGCCGGTGTTGCCCCCCGGCTCCAGGGCGAGATCCTCGAACGCGCGGGCGGAGATGCGGGTGAGCGCGAAGACGAAGACCAGGTCGAAGAAGAGCTCCAGGAACGTCGCCCTGCCCGTGTCCTTCGTGTGGAGCGTGAGGTGCCGCCTGCCGCTGGTGGCCATCGGTCAGCGGCCTCCACTCGCTGCGGGGCCCATCAGGCAGTCGTACCACCCGGGGGTGCCGGGCTCGCGGTATCCGGGAAAGTCACAGGATCTTGCTCTGCGGCCCGGCGAGCGGGCACCATCGACCGATGACGACGCGATGGGGCATGACCGTGCCGCTGGACGGCATCCCGCTCGCCGAGCATGCCGCGATCTACGCGGCCCTCGACCGGGCCGGCTTCACCGACGTGTGGTCCTCGGAGGTCAACGGGGCGGACGCGTTCACCCCGCTGGCACTCGCCGCCGCCTGGCAGCCCCGGCTGCGCCTGGGCACCGCGATCACGCCGGTCTTCACCCGGGGCCCGGGCCTGCTGGCGATGAGCGCGGCGGCGCTGGCCGACGCCGCCCCGGGCCGGTTCGCGCTCGGCATCGGCGCGTCCTCGCCGGTCGTCGTGGGCAACTGGAACGCCGTGCCGTTCGAGGAGCCGTTCCGGCGTACCCGCGACGTGCTGCGGTTCCTGCGCGCGGCGCTGGCCGGGGAGACCGTCGACGAGGAGTACGACACCTTCGCCGTGCGCCGCTTCACCCTGGACCGCAAGCCGGCCGTGCCGCCGCCGGTGCTGCTCGCCGCGCTGCGCCCGGGGATGCTGCGGCTGGCCGGCGCCGAGGCCGACGGCGTCATCCTCAACTGGCTCGCCGCCTCCGACGTGCCCCGGGCCCTCGCCGAGGTCGGCCAGCGGCGCCCCGGCTTCGAGGTGGTCGCGCGGATCTTCGTCTGCCCCACCGAGGACGCCGCGCACGCCCGCGCCCTGGGCCGCCGGCTGATCACCAGCTACCTCACCGTCCCCGCGTACGCCGAGTTCCACCGCTGGCTCGGCCGGGAGGAGGTGCTCGGGCCGATGTGGCGGGCCTGGGCCGCCGGGGACCGGCGCGGCGCGGGCGCGGCGGTGCCCGACGACGTGGTCGACGCGTTGGTGCTGCACGGCTCGCCGGAGCACTGCCGCGAGCAGGTCCGCCGCTACGCCGACGCCGGTGTGGACGTACCGGTGCTGGCCCTGCTGCCCACCCCCGAGCTCGCCGCCGGTGGCGCGGCGGCGTTGGGGGACCTGATCACGCGCCTGGGTGGGGGTGGGTCGCGATGAACCTCACCGACCGGGTGGTGATCATCACCGGCGGGGCGGGCGGCATCGGCGCCGCCCTGGCCCGCCGCTTCGCCGCCGAGGGCGCCGCCGCCGTGGTGGTGGCCGACCTCGACGCCGACGCGGCCCGCGCGGTGGCCGCCGGCCTCGGCCCGGTCGCCCACGCCGTCGGGCTGGACGTGACCGACGAGGAGCAGGTCCGCACGCTGGTCGCCGACACCGAGCAGCGGTACGGGCGCATCGACCTGTTCTGCGCCAACGCGGGCGTCACCTCCGGCGGCGGGATGGAGGTCGACGACGCCGGCTGGGACCGCGCCTGGCGGGTCAACGTGCTCTCCCACGTCTACGCGGCCCGCGCGGTGCTGCCGGCGATGCTGGCCCGGGGCGGCGGCTACCTGCTGCACACCTGCTCGGCGGCGGGCGTGCTGACCTCGGTCGGCGACGCCCCGTACGCCACCACCAAGCACGCCGCCGTCGGATTCGCCGAGTGGCTCTCCGTCACCTACCGCGACCAGGGCGTCCGGATCAGCGCGCTGTGCCCGCAGGGCGTGGACACGCCGATGCTCGCCGACGGGCTGGCCGCCGGTCACCTGGGCGCGCGGGTCGTGGCCGCCTCCGGCGCGGTGCTCACCGCCGACCAGGTCGCCGACGCGGCGGTCGCCGGCATTGCCGAGGAGCGCTTCCTGATCCTCCCGCACCCCGAGGTCGCCGACTACGCTCGCCGCAAGGCGGAGGACCCGGACGGCTGGCAGTCCGGCCTGCGCAAGCTCGTCCGTCGGCTGAGGGCGTAGCCGCTGTCGTCGGGCAGGGTCGACCGGCGACAGCGGAGGTCCGACCGGGCCGGTTCCCGGCGGCGCATGGCCGAAGCTCGTGCCGTGCCCGCCCGGGGCTCGGGCCGAACCTGCCCGCTGCTGGCGTCGAACCGTAAGGACCAGGAGGCTCATGTCCCGCAGCAGTAGGTCGGTGGGGGTTCTCGTCGTCGACGACCAGGTGCTGATCCGCGCCGGTCTGGCCGCCCTGCTCCGGGCCGCCCCGGGGATGCGGGTGGTGGGCGAGGCCGCCGACGGCGCCGAGGCGGTGGCCGTGGCCGCCGCCACCCGGCCCCACGTGGTCCTGATGGACCTCCGGATGCCTGGCGTCGGCGGGATCGCAGCCACCCGTGAGATCATCGCCGCGGCCGGGGACGACCCGCCCCGCGTCCTCGTGCTGACCACGTTCGACACCGACGATTACGTCTACGACGCGCTGCGGGCCGGGGCCAGCGGTTTCCTGCTCAAGGACACGCCCCCGGAGCGGCTGCTGGCCGCCGTCGCCACCGTGGCGCGCGGGGACATGCTCTTCACACCCCGCGTGGTCCATCGACTCGTCGAGTCACTTGCCGCCTCCGCCGCGCCGCGGCCCGGTGCGCTGCTGGCGCTCGACGTCCTCACCGGACGGGAGCGGGAGGTGCTGCGGCTGGTCGGCACGGGCCTCGACAACTCGGAGATCGCCGGGCGCCTGGTGATCGCGGAGGCGACCGTCAAGACCCATCTAAACCGGACCATGGCCAAGCTCGACCTGGCCAGCCGGGCGCAGGCGGTGGTCCTGGCGTACGAGTCCGGTCTGGTCCGGCCAGGTGAGAGGGGGTTCAGCAATCCGCAATAGATGCACGGGTGTTCTGGAGTTCCTGGACCGGACGTGACAGCAGGCCATAACTCGTTGCCCTCAGGATCGGGGCCCTCGTCTTCACCCGCCCGCGGCGACTGCCAGCCCCGGCCCGGCGCTCGTGCCGACGCAGCCGGCAAGATCACGGGCTATCGGAGACGGCGTCGACACCTTGACACGGGCAGGCTAGGCGGGCCGGGCCGGAGGCGACGGCCGCCGACCGGTGACCCCCGGTTCGTGCCTGTCGGGTGGGACGACTCCGACGGGCAAACTGAGGATGACGGTGAAGCCGCCGCCCGGGGCGTTTCCGGCGTGCAGGCTTCCGCCGTACAGTCGTGCCCGCTCGCGCATGCCGGCGAGACCGTGGCCGTGCGCCGGCCCGTCAGGAGCGCCGGGGCCGTCGTCGGCGACCCGGATGGTTAGCCGCTCCGGCTGGCCGTAGTCGAGCGTGACGTTCGCCCGGGCCCCGCGCGCGTGCTTCAGGACGTTCGTCAACGACTCCTGCGCCACCCGGTACGCGCAGAGGTCCGTCCCCGGTGGCAGTGGGCGGGGCGAGCCCACGACCACCACCGCGACCTGGACGCCGGCGGCCCTGATCCGCTCGACGAGTTCGTCGAGCCGACCCAGCCCCGGTGCGGGATCGCGGCCGTCGCCCTCGCTTCGCGGATCGGTGTCGGACACCCGGAGCAGGGCGAGCATCCGGCGCATCTCCTCCAGCGCTTCGTGGCTGCTGCCGGCGATGGTGTCCAGCGCCGCGCCCACCGTCGCCGGATCGGTGGCGAGGACGTACCGGGCCAGGCCGGCCTGCACCGAGATCACCGACATGTGGTGGGCGACCACGTCGTGCAGCTCGCGGGCGATACGTATCCGTTCCGCCATGACCGCGCTGCGGGCCCGGGCCTCCCGCTCCCGGCGCAGTTCCTCGGCCAGGGCGAGCAGTCGCCGGTTGCGGTCGGCCAGCCGTCGGGCCCCGGCCCCGAACAGCCAGGCCACCAGAGTCGCCACCAGCGCCTGGGCGAGCGCCGTCCACGGAGTGTAGACCTCGACCACCATGCCGCTGTAGAAGACCACCCCGACCGTGGCCGCGGCCCCCGGCAGGGCGGTGCGGGTGGGACGCGTCGCGGCCACGGTGTACATCGCGAGCAGCGGCCCGAACAGGTTCAGGCTGGGCACGTAGCCGAGGGCGAGGAACCACGCCACCACGGCGCAGCAGGTCAGCAGGACGGTCACCGGGGCGCGGCGGCGTGCCGCGAGCGGGATGTTGGCCAGGCAGGTCAGGACCAGGGCCGTGCCGTCGAACTCGCGGAAGCCGGGCAGTTGGTAGTCGCGCCCCATCCAGGCCGTGACCGCCACGATGCCGGTGGCGACCGCCGCGTCGACGACCGTCGCGGGCACGTCGTGCAGTTGTTGCCGGAGCCGCTCACGGTGTGACACCGGAGAATCCTAAGTGGTCGATGCGAGGTCGAGCGGGGGCGATGAGGGCCGGTGTCCCGCGGGTGGTGCCGTACAACCGCTGCGGTAGGCAGCCGATCCGGATACCGCAGCGGTCGCGGTAGGGAATCAATCAGCGGGACGATGTGGACGGACGCCGCGCAAATTAACGTCTGCGGTATAAGCCACCGCTAAAGGGAGTACGAATTGAAGAAGCGTCGTTTCGCCGTCGCCGGTCTCTTGGGAATTTTCGCTCTGTTCGGTACGGTCGTGGTTTCCCCGGCCCCGGCCCAGGCGGCCACCGAATGGTCGATGAGCTACACGAGCGCGGATGTCTCCGGAGCCTGGGTGCACGGCACCTGGCGGTGGGGTGACGACGGTCGACTGTACGTGAAGGTGGAGGTCAAGGACACCGTCGCGAACGACCGCAACGCCAAGGCGAGGGTCATGGCCTACTACCGGGACGGCGGAACGCGCTACGAGGAGCTGGCCAACAACAACGGCGCGAACTCGACAGTCACCAGGACCTACAACTTCGCCTCGAATGTCACGCGGATCGAGATCAACGAGTGCACCGACAATTCCCTGAGCGCCAACATCTGCGGAAGGTACAGCACGATCTTCTATCGTTCCTGAACGACCGGCGCGGGCGACGACACCCGCACGGATCCGGCGAGGCGACAGGTGGCGGGCCCGGCCACTGTCGCCGAGCCGTGGTGCGCCTGACCGCGCGGGCCAAGCCCCGGTCCCGGCCGCAGCCGAGACCGGGGCGACGTCGTGGAACGCCGCTCACAACTGGACGATCTGACCCACGCGTGGCGGCGTCCGGCCGGCGAGCGTCTCCGACCAGGCACGTCGCAGGGCGTCGGGGCCGGTGTCGACCCGGACGTCGAGCCACCCGCTCACGACCCCGGTGAACCGCTGCCAGGCCGCGGCGAACCGCTGGTCGAGCCCGTCGCGGCCCCAGTCCTGGCGGCGCTTGCGCATCTGCACCGGGGCGAAGAACACCTCCCCGGCGGCGTCGGCGTTCGGGACCTGGGTGGTGAGCCCGACCGCGATGTCGCGTACGAGCCGGTCGCCGAGGTGCGCCCGCAGGGCGGCCCGGGTCGTGGGCGCCCCGGACAGGTCGAGGTAGGCGGTCGGTACGGCGTCGAGGGCGTCGATGTCGTCGTAGGTGAGGACGTCGTCGTAGCAGCCGAGGGACCGGGTGAACGCGAGGTTGCCGGGGGAGGTGAGCCCGACCAGGCGCGGGCCCCGGCCGTGCAGCTCGAACGCGGCGGCGTACGCGGTCTTGCTGGACGCCGACGACAGCACCAGGGTCGCCGCCCCGTGGAAGTCGTTGTCGACGATCTGGTCGGCCAGCATGAAGGAGGTGAAGAACAGCGGCCGAAAGAGGACCAGCAGGTCCTCCTGGTCGGCCCGGTAGGCCGGGTCGCCGGTGGTCGACCGGTACACGTTGTACGGCGAGGGCAGATCGGCCCGATGCCCGCTCGCGTCGCGGAATCCGGACGCGTCCACCCGGTCCGGCCGCAGCAGGAGGTGACCCGCCGGTGGGAGGTAGCCGTAGACCCGCTGCCCGGCGGTGACCCCGTCGACCGTCGACGCGACCACCTCGGCGAAGCCCCACAGTGGCGGGAGTCCCCACTGCGGGCCGAGCCCACGGGGGCCGGGCGGGAAGAACTCCCAGTACCGCATCGCGTCGCCGAGCACCGCGTAGGTCACGTTGTTGGCGGTCAGGCCGACGCGGTCCACCCGCAGCAGTGCCTCGCCGTCGGCCAGGGTGGGCGTCGCGCCTTCGGCGAGGGTGGTCCGGCTCAGGTCGTCACGGGCCACGGCGAAGGTCCAGGAAGCAGGCATGATGCGACGCTAGGCAGCCCCGGAGACCGAGACAAGTGCACTGCGAGTGCAAAATCCCACTCGCGCTCCGGTTGACGAGGCGACCACCCGCGCCCGGCGACCGGGACCGGCGGCAGCGACGGCGATGGATCGCGCCGCGTCGCGGAGGGGATCAGCGCGGCCAGCGCAGGGGACCGGGGCGTACCGACCAGAGGAGGCGCCGCCACCAGGGGCGGGCGGCGCGCAGCGCGGCGACGTAGTCGCCGGCCGTCGTGACGGCCCGCGCGGCCTGCTCCGCCGTGGCGGTGCCCGGTGCGAACGCCGTCTGATTGAGTAGCCCCGCCAACTCCTCGACGTCCGCCTCGGCGGGGAGCACGGCGCGGGCGTGGGCGGCGACCTCGGAGGCGGAGAGGTCCCCGCTCACCGGGTGACCGGCCAGCCGCAGCGCGTCGGTCACCTCCCGCCAGGCGCCGGCGATCCGCTGGCCGGGGTCGCCCCGTTCCCGCCGCGCCCGGGTCAGTGCCCGGCGCATCAGCAGCAGCGCGAGCAGCGCGGCCCCGACCAGCAGCAGCAGGCCGCCCGTCCCGCCGCCGACCAGCAGCGCCGTCGACGCTCCACCGGAGCCGGCCCGCCCGCCCGGCGCGGCGGCCGGTTCCGGCGACACGGTCGGCTCGACCGTGGGCTCCGGCACCTCCGACGGGGGCGGCTCCTCCGGCGTGGGGCGGAAGTCCTCCTCCACCGGGCGCGGTTCCTCGTCGGGCCTGGGCAGCGGGTCGAACGGCACCCAGCCCAGCCCCTCGAAGAGCACCTCCGGCCAGGCGTACGCGTCGCCGGCCCGAACCGGACCGTCGCCGGCGGCACGGAAGCCCACCACCACCCGGGTCGGCAGCCCCGTCAGCCGGCCCAGCACCGCGAACGCCGCCGCGAACTGCTCGGAGGTGCCCCGCTGGCCGCCGGCGTTGCGGGGTCCGAAGAGGAAGAAGTTCAGGTTCGGGTACGCGTGCCCGCTGGGCGCGTCCGCGACGAGGCGGTAGTGCTCGGCGAGGAACTGCTCCACGGCGGCGGCCCGCGCGTACGGGGCGCCGTTGGACTCGGCGAGCTGGGCGGCGAGCCGGCGCAACGGTTCCGGCACCCCGTCGGCGACCCGCAGCACCCGGGCCACCTCCTCGCCGGCCGGCACGTCCGCCGTGGCGAGCAGGTTGAAGTCGGGCGTCTCCAGCGCCGAGGTCACGTCGTAGCGCAGCCCCGGCGTCAGGCCCTCCGGCCGGATGAGCGTCCCGGTCGTCGGGTCGTACGCCACCCGGGCGCCGGTGACCTGACGGGGGGTGGCGACGGCGGGCAGCAGCCGGCCGCTCAGCCCGGCGACGGTGATCTCCTGCCGTACCGTCTCCACGGTGCTGTCGGCCGCCGGCGCCGTCACGGGCAGGATCCGCCCCGCGTTGCGGTACGTGGCGCCGACCCGCCAGGTCACCCCGTCGTAGTCGCTGAGCACCGCCAGCCGGATCGGCACCGGGCGTGCGGCGGCGCCCGGCCCGGGGGTGGCCCCCGGCTCCTCGGCCGGCACGGAATCCGGCGGGCCCGACCGCTGCGTACGCACGTCGAGCAGCTGCTGGCCCGGGTGCAGCGCCCAACCGGAGATCCGGATGAGCGGGTTCTCGTCGAGGGTCTCCACCTGCGGCGGC
This sequence comes from Micromonospora sp. DT62, assembly GCF_049847285.1. Lineage (NCBI taxonomy): Bacteria > Bacillati > Actinomycetota > Actinomycetes > Micromonosporales > Micromonosporaceae > Micromonospora > Micromonospora sp. DT62. The sequence goes on along the minus strand of NZ_JBNCOB010000006.1, from coordinate 86,767 downwards.
TCGACGTACCGCCGAGGGTCCACCGGCTGGCCGTCGACCTGGCCGGCGAGCAGCGGACCGAGCAGCGCGACGAGGCCGACCACCACCGCGAGGCCGGCGGCGGAGGCGGCGGCGAGCCGGGCCCGGACGGCCGCGCGGACCGCCGGGGTCAGCCCGGCGGCCGCGTCGGCGCCGGCCGCCCCGCGCGTCGGCACCGCCAGGCCGAGCACCGCCACGGCCACGAGGGCCAGCGTCGGCCCGATCGCGGGATCGGCGTTCGGGCCGACCACGTAGAGCGCGGCGGCGTAGAGCAGCACCGGCGGCAGGTAGCCGAGCAGCACCCGACCCGCCCGCATCGCCACCTCCGCCCCGGCGAGACCGGCCAGCCACGCGGCGACCAGCGGCACCAGCACCGTGTCCGGGGTCGGCTCCACCGGGATCATCGCCGTCAACAGCCGGGGGATGCCGTTCGTGGCGGCGTCCGCGGTCACCTCGGCCAGGCCCCCGGGCAGCTCGGCGCGGGCCGCGGTGAGCCGCAGCGACCAGGCCGTCCAGCCCGCCATCGCGAGCACCGACACGGGTGCGACCAGCCACGAGGGCAGCCGGCGGGCGGCCACGCTGACCAGCACCGAACCGATCGCCGCCCCGAGCACCAGCCAGATCAGCAGCGGGCCGGCGTAGACCCGGCCGAGCACGGCGCCGGCCAGGCCGATCATCGCGATCAGCGCCAGCGGCACCGGGACGGCCCGCAGCGCCCGCGCCACCCCGGCGACCCCACCGCCACCGGCCGGCCCGGGGGCGTCGCCAGCTCCGCCGCCAGCCCCGGTCTGCCCGGCGGCGTCCGTCGCGGCGCCGCCGGTGCTCCGCCCCGCCTGACCGTCGGGAACGCCGCCGACCACCGTCACCACCTGCGCACCCCGTCCCACTCGGCGGCGAACGCCGCCCCGTCCGCGGCGTCGATCACCACCAGGCCGGCCGCGCCCGACGGCGCCGGCTCCGCCGCCCCGAAGACCCCCACCACCACCGACGGGTACGCGGCCCGCAGCGCGCCCACCGTCCCCAGGTCGTCCCGGCCGCCCGGCCCCGTGAGGAAGACCAGCGTGTCGCCGAGCCGTTCCCGCCGTAGCCGACCGGTGGCGGGCTGAAGATCGACCCCGTCGGCGAGTTCCGCCGCCGCGAGCCGGTCCAGCGGCCCCTGCGCCGCCGCGTCGCCGCCCGCCGGCTCCGGCGCGACCAGCAGCAGCACCACCGGCAGATCCTCGCGGTACGCGGCGACCAGCACCGAGGCGGCGGCCTCGCACGCCGACTCGAACGACTCGGCCACCCCGGCCAGGCGCTCCGGGTGGGCGGCCGTCCGGTTGTCCAGCAGCACCACGATCCGGGGCAGGCTGGTGTCCACGTTCTCCCGCACCATCAGCTCGCCCACCCGGGCGCTGGTCCGCCAGTGCACCCGGCGCAGCTCGTCACCGACCACGTACTCGCGTAGCGAGTCGAAGGTGATCGACCCGTGCGGCACCTTGTCCACCCGGCCGTCCAGGCTGCGCCCCGCGCCCGTGGGCACCGCGTTGAGCGGGTGCACGCGGGGGTGCACCCAGACCGGCACCGTGCCGCCGTACGGGCGGGACAGCGCCACCAGGCCGAGGGGGTCGCGCCGGGTCACCCGCAGCGGCCCCACCGGCACCACACCCCGGCGGGCGGTCGGCACCTCGTAGCGGACCGTGGTGTCCCGGCCCGGTCGCAGCCGCAGCAGCGGCACCGGAACCGACCGGTCGCCGCACCGGTCCTCGGCCACCAGGCTCGCCGCCCGCAGCCGTCCCGCGTTGCGCACCGTCAGGGTCATCGCGGCCGGCTCGCCGCGTGCCACCCGGTCCGGGTCGGCGCTGCGGGTCACCTCCAGGCGGGGCCGCCACGCCGCGCTCAGCACGGCGTACCCGACGGCGATGCCGGCCGCCGCCCCGAGCAGCGTCAACTCCGGGTACGCGAAGCGGAAGCCGACGCCGAGCAGCACGACGGCGGCGACGAGCAGCCCGAGACACCGGGCGGTGAGCGCGGACACCGGCGTCGCCGGTCAGCCCTGGACCGGGGCCGGCTGGCCCGAGGGGAGCGGCACCGGAACCGAGGCGACCGCCTGGCGCAGCACCTCGGCGGCGGTCACCCCGCGCACCTGCGCGTCGGGGGTGAGCAGCAGCCGGTGTGCGAAGACCGGCTCGGCCAGGGTCTTCAGGTCCTCCGGCATGATCCAGCCCCGCCCGTCGATCAGCGCGTACGCGCACGCCGCCCTGGTCAGCGCGATCACGCCCCGGGGACTGACGCCGACCCGCACCTGCGGATGGGTACGGGTGGCCGCGGCCAGCCGCACCGCGTACGCGTAGAGCGGCTCGGCGATGTGCACCCGGCGGGCCATGCGGACCATCTCCCCGACGGTGGCCGTGTCGGCGACCGCCGTCAGCGCCTCGGGGGAGCGGACCGTCGCCCCGCGCAGCACCTCCACCTCGACCGCCTCGTCGGGGTAGCCGACGGAGAGCTTCACCAGGAAACGGTCGAGCTGGGCCTCGGGCAGCCGGTACGTGCCGTCCATCTCCACCGGGTTCTGGGTGGCCACCACCAGGAACGGCTGCGGCACCGGGTGCCGGACGCCGTCGACGGTGACGGTGCGCTCCTCCATCACCTCCAGCAGCGCCGACTGGGTCTTCGGCGACGCCCGGTTGATCTCGTCCGCGATGACGATGTTGGCGAACACCGGGCCCGGGTGGAACTCGAAGCCCCGGGTGGCCTGGTTGAAGATCGTCACCCCGGACACGTCGGAGGGGAGCAGGTCGGGGGTGAACTGGATGCGCCGCCACTGCCCCTTCACGGTCGCCGCGACGGCCCGGGCCAGCGTGGTCTTGCCGACCCCCGGCACGTCCTCCAGCAGCACGTGCCCCTGGGCGAAGAGCGCCGTCAGCGCCAGCCGGACCACCTGGGGCTTGCCCAGCACCACCGCGTTGACGTTCTCGGCCAGCCGGGCGGCGAGGGCGGCGAAGCCCTGCACCTCCGGCTGGGTGAGCGGTTCTGGGGTGTTCACGCGGGTGGTGCTCCTTGCCTGGGTGGGTCAGCAGGTGGGCAGGTCCTTGATGTCGTCGCCGCCCTCCAGGTTGAGCCAGGCCCAGGGGATGTAGTTCTTCCCCTCGTAGGCGACCTGCACCCACCAGGTGCTCTGCTTCTGGTTGTTGTAGATCCAGGAATCGACGTTCTCGCCCGACTTCTTGCAGTACGCCTTCAGCCGGGTGCCGGGCTTCGCCCAGCCGGCCTGCTGGTCGTTGTCCTGCCGGGTGACCTTGAAGACCTCGTTGCCGTTGCGGCCGTCTACGTCCCTGTCGCAGTACGTGCGCTGATCGCCGTCCGGCCCGTTCTTGCAGGTCGCGATGCCGTAGAGGGCGTCGGTCGCCTGGGCGCGGCTGCCGGTGCCCTTGCCGGCGGCGTTGCTCGCGGTCACGGTGAAGGTGTACGCCGTGCCCGGGGTCAGGCCCGTCATCGTGATGCTGGAGCAGTTGCCGGACTTCGCCGGCTCACCGCCCGTGCTCAGCGAGCAGGTGGCCTTGCCGCCGCCGGCGTCCACGGTGAACGTCACCGTCGCCGACGTGGCGGTCGCCGAGGAACCCGTCACGGTGACGCGGGGCTCGGCCACGGTGCGGGCCGTGGCGGTGGCCTCCGGGCCGGGGCCGGCCTCGTTGACCGCCCGCACCTTCACGGTGACGTTCTGGCCGTTGCCCAACCCGTCCACCGTGGCCCGGGTGTCGGTCACCTCGCTGCTGCGCCCGCCCACGTTGACGACGTACTTCGTCACCGGCCGGCCGTTGGCCACCGCCGGGGACCACTGCACCGCGACGGCGCCCGGCCGGTCGGCCACCGTGGTCGGTCGCAGGTCGGTCGGCCGCTCCGGCGGCGCGTACGGCACGACGGTGTTGCTCACCGGCGAGGCCGCCGAGCCGGCGCCCCGGTCGTTGACCGCCACCACCGTGAACGCGTACTGCGTGCCGTACTCCAACTCGCCCGCCGGCACCACCAGCTCCGTCCTGCGGGACTCGCCGGCCGGGGCGTTGGTGCCCGCCGACGTGGCCGTGACCACGTACTTCGCGATCGTGTTGCCTTGCCCGTTGGCGGCCGGCCACTTCACCAGCACCGTGCCGTCCGGGCGCTCCTGGGCGGTGACGGCGGCGGGCGGGTCCGGCACGGCGGCCGTCGGCGTCACCGGGTTGCTGGTGCGCGCGGGACCGTCGCCCTTCGCGTTGACCGCGTGCACCGAGAACCGGTACGTCTCACCGTTGGTCAGGCCCTTGATCTCCACGGCCCGCTGGTTGGCGCCCACCTGCACGCGCTGGCCGGCGCCCTGCACCACGTACCGGACGATCTCCGCCCCGTTGGCCGGGGCCGGCCGCCAGCTCACCCGGGCCTGCGCGTTGCCGGCGGCGGCGGTGACGCCGCGCGGGGCGCCCGGCTTGCCCACCTCGGGCTTCTTGGGCGGGGGCGGCGGCGGGGGAGCCGGCGGCGGGTCACCGCCGAGCACGTCGTTGGCGTACTTGTCGACCTCGCGGACCTGGTGCTTGTCGTCCACCACCTGCGCGGTCGCCGAGTCGGGGGCGTTGATGAAGAGGTGGTTCTCCCGCACCTCCAGCTCCAGCGGCCCGGTGCCCCGGCCCCGGATGGTGTCGACGAGCTGGCCGCCGGAGTCGAACGCGTAGACCGTGCCGGACGCCTCGTCGGCGCAGTAGTAGCGGCCGGCCCACGCCACGGCCGGGCTGAGCTTGTCGCCCGCGCCCGGCACGGTGAACGCCCGCACCGCGCCACCACTGTCGACCACGTGCACCCGCCGCTCGCCGGGCACCGTCACGGGCACGTCCGGCCCGCTGGTCCGCGCCGGCAGAGCGCCCGGCGCGGTCATCGTCAGCGGCGTCTTCTGGACCTTGCCGCCCTGCACCCGCACCAGTGTCCCAGCGGTGCGGTCGAGCACGGCGACGCCATCGTCCAAGGTGGAGAGGACCAGCTCGTGGCTGGCGTCCGCGACGTCGTACGTCTCGACCTTCTTCGGGCTGAGTCCGGCCCCGGCGGGGGCCGCCGATGCGGGCGCGGAGGGCAGCGGCGCGGCGGTGACCGCCGAGACGGTGCCCTCGCTGGGGACCGCGATCCACAGGCGCCCCTCGCCGTCGAAGGACCCGCCGGTGATGCCCGGCGGGTAGCGCACCGGCTCGCCGATCGGGGTCAGCGACCGCGGGTCGAGCTGCCGGACGACGCCCTGCACGGCGTCGACGACGAACGCCGCGTCCTCGTGCAGGGCGACGTTGACGCCGAGCCCCGGGGTCGTCCGGGTGGTCGCGGTGATCTGGAGGGTGGCCAGGTCCAGCGAGCTGACCTGCCCGGTGTTCAGGTCCCGCAGGACCAGCAGCCGGTCGGTCTGGGTGACCTGCACCGGGTGCCGGCGGGCGCCCGGGACCCCGACGCGGGTGTCGACCCGCGCGGTGATCCCGTTGACACGGGCCAGCTCGCTGCGCGCGGCACTCCACAGCCAGGAACTCGCGTCGTGGCTCGCCACCGCGTTGTCCGCCGCGCCGAGGCCGTGGACGGTGAGCCCCATGGCGGCCAGCAGCGCGGCCACCGTCGCGATGGTGACGACCCCGCCGCGCATCCGGCGGGGCCGGGGACGCGGGGGGCCGGTGCCGGCGTGTCCGGCGTCGTCGATGGTGGCCACTACCGGCTGCCTCCCGTGTCGTCCCTGGCAGGTGGCACGCCATGACGGCGACCCTCCCCTGAGCCGGGTGCCATCATATGGCCGGGTCGGGGGCATGGGAACCCGCACCGTCCCCCTGTGGACACCGAGCGTGTGCGCCGCGCCGTGGTGTCCGGTCAGCTCGACGGCGTGTCGCCCTCCCGTTCCGTGCAGACCTGCCCGGACGTGGCGAACGAGTCCGTCGAGTAGACCGCCAGCACGGTGAAGCAGTAGTCCACCCGCGAGTTCAGCCCGTTGACCGTGTAGCTGGTCCGGCCCGGGTCCACCGTGGCCATCACACCCAGCGCCTGGCCGGTCCGGCCGCCGGCCACCATGAACGGCACCCCGCCACCCGCCGGGTCCGTCCAGTTCAGGGTGATCGTCGCCGAGTCGTCCTTCAGCGTCAGCCCGCCCGGCGGCGGACCGACCGCCGACGCGGACGGCGCGGCGGCCGACGGCGAGCCGGGTCCCGCCGGCGCCGCCGCGTCCCGGTTGAGCACCAGCACGCCCACGCCGACGATCGCCACCACGGCCAGGACCGCGACGACGACCGCGACGATGACCGCCGTACGGTTCCGGCCGTCCTCCTCGGGCTCCGGCATCATCGGGTACGCCGGCGGCGGCGGGAAGGCCGGCGCCTGCTGCTGTACGGGGTGCTCGGCCGTCGGCCGGGTCCGCACGGGCTGCGCCTTCATCGGGAACGTCTCGTCGATGTCGAGGTACGCCGGCGGCAGGTCGTCGACCCGCTCCCGCTCCGGCTCCGGCTGCTCTACCTCCACCCGCTGCCGTTGCGACTCGGCCCGCTCCAGCTCCTCCCCGACGTCCGGCTGCTCGGCGTCGGTGTCGGCGTCGGTCGGCGCGCCCGTGAGCGCCTGCGGGGGAGCCGTGCTGCTCCACGGCGGCGCGGACATGCTCCACGGCGGGGCGCTCACCGGCGGCTGGCCCCCGGGCGGGGCGCTCACCGGCGGCTGAATCCCGGGGGGTGCGCTGAACTGCTGCGGAAGAGCGGGCGGCGCGCTGACCGGCGGTGGCATCACCGACGGCGGGGGCGGGATCGGCGGCAAGGGGGGAACCGGCGGCGTACTGACGCCCCGCGGCGGTGTGCTGAACGGTGGGCTGCTCGTCGCGTGCGCGGGCGGTGCGCTGACGGGCGGGCTGCTCGTCGGGTGCGCGGGCGGTGCGCTGACGGGGGGCGCGGGTGGCGCGCTGCCCGTCGGGTGCGCGGGCGGTGCGTTGACCGGAGGGGTCGGTGGTGCGCTGATCGGTGCGGCGTGTGTCGCTGCCGGTGGCGTGTCGAGCGGTGGCGTCTCGGATGACCGGGCGGGGCTGACCGGAGCAGCCAGCCCGGCGGGAGTGCCGGCGGCGCGAGCGATCTCCTCGGCGAGCAGCGGTTCGATCTGCTTGACCTGGATGGTCGGCCTGGCCCATCCGGGCGCCGGCCCCGCCGGGCGCTCCGCCGCCTCCGACGGCGCCGCCGCCTCCGACGCCGGGGCGGTCGCCTCCGGCGCGGATGCGCGCGGGGCCTCGTCGACGGAGCCGGTCAGCCGCGAGGACCGGACGTCCGGCGCGGCAGGCTCGGAAGCCGGCGCGCCCGGTCCGGGTGTCACGGCGCTGGTTGCACCGGTGGTGGACAACGGTTCGGCATCGGGCCCCGCTGTCGTTGCGGGCGGCGTGCTCGACGGGGACGCGGCTTCGGGCGCCGCCGTCGCGGCCGACGGGCCGACGGTCGGGGACGCCTCGTCGTCGGCCTGGTGTCGGGGCGCAACGGCGGGTCCCGTCGGGGGCACCGCAGCCCTCGCCTGCGCGGCCGGCTCGGCTCCGCCCGGGGAAGGGGCGGGTGGCTTCGGGTACGGCGGCTGCGCCGAGGGCGGCACGGCCGGAGGCGGGGGTACGGCGGCGCGGGCCGGCCCCGGTGGCGTGGGCACGACCGGCGGCGGCGGGATCGTCGGTGGTGGCGGGATCCGCTGCGGCGGGGCGGCGTACGGGGTGGCCTGTCCCCGTCCGGGGGCATGCGGTGCCTGCGGCGGGGCCGGCACGTGGGGTGGCGGCGGCGGGGCCCACGCCTGCCGTGGCGGGGCGGGCACCACCGGCGGGGGCGGCACCTGGGCGCCCTGCGGCGGGGCCGGATACGGCTGCGGCGGCGCGGGCGGCATCTGCGCCGCGTGGCCGGCCGGGTAGGGCGGCTGCGGGGACGCCGCAGGGCGCGGCGCCGGGGCGACGGGGGTGGCGCGTCCCACGCCGCGTACGCCCGGAACGGGTGGCGGCGGCGGGATCGGCGGGGTGTACGGGGCGGCCGGCAGGCCGCTTGCGACGTGCGGCGTCGGGTGCGCGGCGGACGGCTGCGGGGGGCCGGCCGCGGCGGGCTCGTGCGGCCGCCAGGTGGTGGAGAGCACCGCCAGCGACATCGTCGGCTCGGAGAGCGCGGACATGTCGGGCCGCGCGGCCGGCGGCGCGGGCTGAGGGGCGGGAGCGGCGTCGCCGAGATACTGCCGTGCCGTGCGTACCGCAGGATGGTCGGCGCCGAGCACGGCGGGCCCGAGGGCGGCGACGCGGGTGTAGTTGCGGCGCGCCTCGTGCCGGTTGCCCAGCTCGTCCGCTACGGCGGCCAGCTCGAAGGAGAGCGCCAGCATCAGCGGATCGGACGGCGGCCAGAGGCGCTCGCCGGCGGCGAACGCCTCCTCCAGCACGCGCCGGGCGGCACCCGGATCGTCCGCCTCCCGGTGCAGGCGGGCCAGCAGGTGCGAGGTGCTCAGCACATCCGGGTGGTCCTTGCCGTACGGCGGCCGGGCGGAGCCGACGGCGTCGTTGAGCAGTCGACGGGCGGAGTAGAGATCGCCCGCGGCGCGCAGGGCGAGGGCCCGGTGCTGCACGGCGGCCAGGGGAGAGGGATGGGACACGTGGCCATGCTGCCGCGTGAGGCCTGTCGGACGCTACCCAGGTCCACCGGTTGGCTGCGGCTCACCCGGGTCCGGTCACCCGTCCGACCTGCGGCGACCCATCGGCCGGAAGCTGATGTGCATGATCCACCCGGGCCGTGTACAGTAACTCCCCGTGCGGCCCACCAGGGCGGCCGACGGGTGGAAGATCCCCTCGGTCGACACGGTAGGCTGGACGAGCAGGTCCGGGTGGCGGAATGGCAGACGCGCTAGCTTGAGGTGCTAGTGCCCGTATAGGGCGTGGGGGTTCAAGTCCCCCCTCGGACACAAATTTGCGGCATCCATGCCGTCTCTTACGTACTGGTGGTCAAGGCTCCTTGACCACGTGGATCTGATCTTCGCGACCAACCTCGCCGACCCTGTGTCGGTCGACGGTGGTGGTCGCTGTGGCTGATCCCTCTCTGGCTTCTGTCGTTCCCCCGGTTCTTCTGCCGGACCGTGGGCGAAGCAGCCCTCGTGACTCACACGCAACCCTGCGACGGGCTCCGTTACCGATGCCAGCGGTCGCGCAGCAGCGGACCGAGGCCAAGGTGTACCGCCTCGCGGCGGTCGATGCTAGTGCCCTGAGCACGAACGTTCACGGTGTTGGATGACACGCCGTCTGGCCTGGTGGCCGGGCGGCGTCGTGGCGGTCAGGCTGTGGCGGTGGCAGAACCCGTACGTGTGCGGCGGCTGAGCGATCAGGAAGGCCAGCAGCTGCTCAGAATCACTCGCCGGGGAGCCGGTTCACCGATCCGACTGCGGCGGGCGATGGTGGTGCTGGCCTCGGCCGGTGGGAACACGGTGCCGGCCATCGCCCGTCTCGTTCAGGCTGATGAGGACACGATCCGGCAGGTCGTCCACCGGTTCAACGAGATGGGGATGGCCAGCCTGGACCCTCAGTGGGCGGGTGGCCGTCCCCGCCAGATCAGTCCTGACGAAGAACAGTTCATCGTCGAGACGGCCAACACCCGCCCCGAAAAGTTGGGGCGGCCGTTCACCCGCTGGAGCATCCGCAAGTTCGCCGACCACCTGCGCCTTCACTCCAGCCGACGGGTCCGGGTGGGGCGGGAACGGCTACGGCAGATCCTGCGCCGGCACCGGATCACCTTCCAGCGGACCAAGACGTGGGAGGAGTCCACCGACCCCGACCGGGACACCAAACTCGCCCGGATCGAGTACGTGAGCAGCCACTTCCCACAGCGGGTGTTCGCGTTCGACGAGTTCGGGCCCCTGGTGATCCGCCCCCAGGCCGGCACGCAATGGGCGCCGACCGGGCACCCGCACCGACTGCCCGCGAACTACCACAAGCTGCACGGAGTCCGGCATTTCCACGGCTGCTACAGCGTCGGCGACGACCAACTCTGGGGCGTCGTCCGGCAGCGTAAGAGCGCCGCGAACACCCTCACCGCGCTCAAGTCGATCCGCGCCGCCCGCCCGGACGGCGCACCGATCTACGTGATCCTGGACAACCTGTCCGCGCACAAAGGCCGAAAGATCCGGGCATGGGCGACCCGGAACAAGGTCGAACTCTGCTTCACCCCAACCTACGCCTCCTGGGCCAACCCGATCGAGGCCCAGTTCGGGCCGCTGCGCACCTTCGTCATCGCCGGCTCGAACCACCCGAACCACACCGTCCTGACCCGGCGGCTGCAGGCCTACCTGCGGTGGCGCAACGCCAACGCCCGCCACCCCGACGTCCTGGCCGCCCAACGCCGAGAACGCGCCCGCATCCGCAACGAACGACAACGACCCTGGGGCCAACCCACCACCCGCGCAGCCTGACCAACACCCCGAACGTTCGTGGTCAAGGCACTTAGCCGTCGAATCGTTCCCAAACAGCGTCGCGTAGCGGGCGGAGTGCCGACCGGTGCCGGCTTCCGGCGTACACCTCGATCGAGCCGTCGGGGGCGGTGGCGGTGGTGACGACCACGCCGTCGCTGACGTAGTGGCGGGTGGGGTCGCCCGGCCATCGCATGGGTTGCAGGGGTACCGGGTGCAGTGGCTGGACCAGCAGCCTCGCCTGCTCCTCGGTGACGGTCGCGAAGCCGGTGAAAGGGCTGGAGTAGGAAGCTTCGCAGAGGAGGAACTGCAGCAGAAAGGCGCTCAGCGGCTCCCGCTCCTGTTCCGCATGGAGTCCGTCGTACTGGACGATGGGGTCCGCGTCGGTCGGATCCAGCAACATGGCAAAGACGCCCTGGTTCTCCGCCCCGAACTGCAGCCGCCCATCGTCCTCGAACTCCAGCTCGTCGGCGGTGTAGATCTCGTTGTGCAGGCCGAGCACCTCTCGGCGCCCGGCGGCGGCCCGGTAGAAGGCGAGCAGAGGCGCGGGAAGTTTCAGGTTCTGGGCGTCGAGTCCGTCGTCGGCGGCGGGGATGTCGGCGTACCAGCCGGCCACGAAGTCGCGGAGGGCGGCCATCGGGTCGTCCGGCAGGAACCGGAGCCAGTCGAGGGTGGGAAGCGGTTGCTGCGGTGTCGGTCGCACCCGGTCCAGGACGTCGAACGGCATCCGCTTCGCAAGACGCAACTGACACCATGTCAGCTCGGCTTCACCGTCGAATGGCCACGCACTGCCGTCGATGCTGATCGGCTCGTACCGGCTGACCGTGTTCTCCAGCCTTCCCAAGGGGACGTAGCCCTCGGGCACGCGCACGAACCCGAGCAGTGGCAGTCCGGCACTGCTCAACCGCGCTGCGGTGGTCTCGGGGAAAGGCTCACGCAGCGCCACGCCGTCACAGCTCTGCACCGCGTTGCCGCCCACCCGGTCGCCGACCTCGACGATGACGAGCATCGCCGACGGCCCGACCACGTAGGTGACGTGCTCCGCCGGCAGGGCCTGCGCCGGCACGCCGGCGCGCGACAGCATGTCGGGTTCCGTCACGACGGACCATCGATCGGCCACGAACCAAGGCTAGTCGATCTTTCGGCGCGCACAGACAGTCGTCCGCTGCTCCGACCGCGGCAACTCGCGAACGCTTCGCTGCGGAGTCCGCCAACCGCCGGGACGAGTTCCCGCCGCATAAGAACCAGAGCGCCACAAGACAGTACCAAGTGGACAAGCAGGATGCCCACAAGTGTCACTGATGGAAGCACTTCGATCAGTGCGTCCCTTCGGATAGGCTTCCTTGCAGTTGGTAACAGATTCAAAACGGGGAGTGAATCTGCGTGGTTAGCGCCAGGAAAACGGCCGTGGAACGGGGCAACGGAGGCACCGGAATCTTGACGACGCGGACAGGCCTGGTCATACCCTCCGACCTCGCCTTCGACGACTGGGCCGACGCCGGCTTCCGGATCAGTCGGCTGGTCGACTCCTTCGCGTGGTGCCTCGGCGACTGGTTGATCTACGGGCAGGAACGCTACGAGCGCAGATACGCCGAGACCGTGGAGCGGGTTGGCCTGGAATACCAGACGTTACGTAACTATGCCTGGATCGCCCGCAAGTTCCCCATCGGTCGCCGCCGTGAGGAGCTGAGCTTCCAGCACCACACGGAGGTGGCCGCGTTGCCGGAGCCCGAACAGGACCACTGGCTCGACCTGGCAGCCGAAAAGGGATGGTCGCGTAACCGACTGCGGATCCAGTTGCGCAATCACCGACGAGCCGCCCAGCGCGCTGACCGGAAGGCCGCCGAGTTGCCCCGGGTCCGGGTGTCGACGGACCGGATCGACACCTGGCAGAAGGCCGCCGCCGAGTTGAACACCTCGTTGGACGCCTGGATCGTGCAAGCCCTCGATCGGGCCGCGGCGCAGGCCCTTGGCGCGACCGGCGGCCAGCGGTAGCACCCATGAAGGGCGTCGACGGCGTGGCGGGGTGAGACAGGGCGAGACCTCCGGCGAGGCGTGGGGCGCCGACGTCCACACCGAAACCGGAGGTCTCAATACCCGCCGACGTTCACGGCCGGCGCCCGCAGCACGCCCGGTCGACGCGCTGCGCCGGCATTCAGCGGCTTTCCTGCGCCGCCGCATCCTGCTCGCGACGTCAGGACGCGACCGCTGCCGCGGGCCGCAGATCGTGGGTCCGGCACATCACGTCGAACGAGTCCGGTGTCGACCTCGCGTTGTCGACGTCGGCCAGAATCGCGGTCACCCGCTCGGTCAACTGCTCATCGCTGAGGTCAGGATGCAGCAGGTTGCCAAGGTCCTCCCGGTCACTCGGGCAGGTGGTCAGCCACCCCTCCACCGAGTGTTTGATGCCGTAGATGCCCTCCTGGCAGTAACTGGCACAGCCTTCACACTTGGGCGCGCGCATCGTGGCGCTGTAGGAGTCCTTGAGGCGCACGCTGAAGCCGTTAGCGTCGTACCAGTAGAAGCGGCATCCGAACCGCTCCTGGATCTCCGGCTCGCCGTAGCGGTCGGTCAGCAGTTCGAGGACCTTGTCGGTAGGCAGGTAGTCCTCCTGCCACTCGGCCCGCCGGCTGGGTGAGTAGTAGAAGTCGAGCAGGCTCAGGTGCACTGGTGAGCGCGCGTCGGACACCAGGTCGGCGACAAAATCGATGGTCTGGTCCAGGACGTCACGGGTGCGACGCATCAGGACCGCGTTAAGAGCAAGGGGCACACGTTCGCTGATCGCCCACTGGATCGATTCGGTCGCGTGGGCGTACGCGAAGCGGCGGCCGGTGATCTGCAGGACGTCGGATTGCCGCACGCTGTCCAGCGAGATCTTCAGCAGATCGATGTGCCGGCTCACCGCGTCGGCGATCTTCGGCAGGCGGGCGCCGTTGGTGGTCAACTCCACCCGTTCGTACATGGGGCGGACCGCCTCGATGATGTCACCCAGGTCTGGGCGCAACGTCGGCTCGCCACCGGTGAACGAGATGCCGCCAATGCCGGCCGAAGCGATCGCCGCGGCGTTGCGCAAGTATTGCTCAGTGGTCAGTTGCTGTCCGGCGTACCTCGCCGGTACACGATTTTCCATTCCCTCTTCGACCGGGCAGTAACGGCAGACCAGATCGCATTTCGGCCAGACCGAAGCGCGCACGTAGACCGGGTCTTTCTGAGGTTTCTGCATTCGTCTCTCCCAGCACTTGTGAAGAGGGTGATGAGCATGCGCCGAACACCCTTCCAAGGGGGTGGGCAATTGCCGGGCGCCGATTCCTATCCTGGGGCCTCGACGTGGTCGACTCAAGTCGGGGGAGGTCCGAACCGATGTCCCGCCGGCGAGACGAATCCGGCGACCTGAGCCGCGATCTGCGGAGCCACGAGCGGATGTATCAAGTGAGCCATGTCGGCGAGGGTGACGCGGCGGGAGGTAGGAATGGACGCGGTCAGAATGGCCGCACAGGGCGGCGGATTAATCGGGTCGCAGGACCCCTCCAGCACCAGTGTGGGCACCCGCACGCGGGCGAGTTCCGGGCGGCGGGCCAGTTTGCCGGGATCGGCACGGACGTGCGGGCCCAGTAGCGGTCCGGCCGGCCCTCGTGCGGCGGCGGCACGACGCTCCAGCCGGCGGTAGGCGTTCTCGGCGAAGGGCAACCGCGGCCCGTTGAGCAGCCGCCACTGCTCAACTTTCCACTCCACCACCTCCGCAGGGTCGCGAGCTTCAGCCAGGCCCCGCCACACCCGGGCCAGCGCGGGCGACGGGCCCGGGTGGTCGGACTGCCGAGCGTCGGGCATCGGCAGCGCCGCCGCGCAGAGCAGGACGGCCGAGGCCACGCGATCGGCGGCGTCCAGCAGGAGAAGCTGGGTCAGCTGCGCGCCGAGCGACGTGCCGACCACGGTCGCGCGGGAGATGCCGAACGCGTCGAGCACGGCGACCGCGTCGGTGGCGAGGACGGTCACCGGGTACGGGTCCCGGTCGAAGACCCGGGTCGAACGGCCGGTGTCGCGATGGTCGTAACGCAGGACCCGGTGATGGCGGGTGAGCTGCGACACCAGGCCGTCCGGCCAGCTCGACCCGGCGGCATTCGCCCCCGCGACCAGCAGCACGACGGGCCGGCCGGCCGGCCCGTCCAGCCGTGCGTACAACTGAATTCCGGGGGCGACGTCGACATATTTTTCCATTTTTCTCCTCGGTCGGGAATGGTTGTTCGTAGGGCATGCGGCGATACTGGACCGAAGATATCGAATTCCTCCGCCACGGCGGGCCGAACATTCGGGAGATTTCCATGAGAAAGATCGCCGACGAGCGGGTCGGCCGGCACCTGCTTTTTGTGTGCCTTCCCGCAGATGGCCACGTGAATCCGACGCTGCCGTTCGCCGCCGAGCTGGTCCGTCGCGGCCATCGGGTCACCTACGCGACCAGTGATCGATTCGCCGCCGCAGTGACGGCAACCGGGGCAGAATTCCTGCCGATCGGGTTCGCGCTGCCGCCGGGCACTCCGACGGCGGACAGCGGACCGACTCGATACGTCGAAAGAATGCGCCTCTACGCCGACCTCGTCGAGAACGGATACCAGGCGCTGTATCAGTGGGCCGTCGCGCACGGACCGGACAGCGTCTGTTACGACATGTCGACGCCGCCGGGCCGGATGATTGCGGAGCGCCTCGGCCTGCCCGGGATCCGGATGTTGCCGACGATCGCCGGCAACGAGCACACCCGGGCACAGTTCCAGGCCGCCGGCATGAGCGGCCCGGAGCGCGCCGCACTGCGACCGGTCTGGCGGGACATGCGCCGCCTGGCGGTGCAGCACGGCGTCAACACCGCCGCGGTGATGATGGCGGAGCCCACCCCCGGGTTGAACATCGTGTTCCTGCCTCGGGCCTTCCAGCCGGCCGGTGAGACCTTCGCCGACGATTTCGTGTTCGCCGGACCGAGCGCGATGCCCGCCGGCACGGACGACGGCTGGCAACCACCGCCGGGCGAGGCGCCCCTGGTGCTGGTCGCGCTCGGCACCGCGTCGAACCGTCCGGAGGTGTACCGGGCCGCGCTGGGCGCGTTCGGCACCGCCGACTGGCGTGTGGTGCTGGCCGTCGGTGAGCATCTCGACGTCGCGGCTCTCGGGCCGGTCCCCGAGGGCGTCGTCGTCGCGCCGGTGGTGCCCCAACCGGCCGTCCTGCGCCACGCGGATGTCTTCGTGTCGCACGGCGGGATGAACTCGGTCATGGAGTCCCTGCTGGCCGTGGTGCCCACCGTCGTCGTGCCGGAGCGCCCGGAGCAGAAGGTCAACGCGGCCCGGGTGGCGGAACTCGGCCTCGGTCGCCGGCTCACGGCGGGAGAACTCTCCGCGAGCGCGTTACGGGACGCCGCCACCGCCCTGCTCGGCGACTCCCCGGAGCGCGCCGCCGTACGCGGCTTCCGCGACCGGCACCTCCGCGGCGACGGGGCGATCGTCGCGGCCGACGCGGCCGAGGCCTTCCTCGCCCGACGTGCGGTCGCTGTCTGAGCCACCCCTGCCTCATCCGTCCGTACGCTGCGCGCGGTGCAGCCGCGCATAGGCGCCGTCAAGGGCGAGCAGGCCGGCGTGGTCGCCACTTTCGACGATCCGGCCCTCGTCCAGCACGGCGATCCGGTCCGCGTCACGGATGGTGGCGAGTCGGTGCGCGACGATGACCGCGGTGCGCTGGTGCGTCAGCCGCCTGATGGCCTGCCGGACGAGGCGCTCCGTATGCGAGTCGACCGCACTGGTCGCCTCGTCCAGCACCAGCACCGCGGGATCGCGGAGGAAGGCCCGGGCGATGGTGACCAGCTGCCGCTCACCGGTGCTCAGATAGCCGCCGTCCTCGATGACCGTGTCGTAGCCGTCCGGCAGCGCGCGGATGATGTCGTCGACGTGGGCTGCGCGCGCTGCCGCCTCGATCTGCTGGCGAGTCGCGTCGAGCTGCCCGTACGCGATGTTCTCGGCCACCGTGCCGTGCCGCAGCCAGACGTCCTGCGGCACCAGCGCCACCACCGACCGCACCTGCTCGCGGGGCAGCGCACGCAGGTCCGCCCCGTCCAGGCGGATCGTTCCGTGGTCCGGGTCGTAGAAGCGGAGCAGCAGGTTGACCAGCGTCGACTTTCCGCCGCCGCTGGGGCCGACCATCGCCAGCGTCTCGCCGGGCGCGACTGTCAGGTCCAGCTCGCGGAGCACCGGGGTCGCCGGGTCGTACCCGAAGCGAATCCGGTCGAAGACCAGCTGACCGGCCGGCCGGGTCCGCTGGACCGCGACGCTGGGCCGGCTGTCCAGCTCGGGCGCGTCGAGCAGTTCGAAGATGCGGTCGAGGGACACCAGGCCCGACCGGATCACCGCGTTGAGCGTGGCGAGCTGGGTAAGCGGTCCGTTGAACTGGCGGGAGTATTGCAGGAACGCCTGGACCTCGCCGATCGTCACGGCACCGGCCGCGACGCGTGCGACGCCCACCACGGCGATCAGGACGAAGCCCAGGTTGGACAGCAGGGTCATGGCAGGTGTCACCAGTCCGCTGGTGGTCTGGGCCCGGAGCCCGTCGGCCCGGAGCCGGTCGTTGAGGCGCCGGAAGCCGCGCAGCGCCTCGCCCTGCTGCTGGAACGCCACGACGGTGGCGTGGCCGGTGTACATCTCGGCCACGTGTGCGTGCAGGTCACCTGAGGTGGCCCAGCGTGCGCCGAACCGCTCCTGGGCCCGTCTGCTGAGCGCGATGTTCAGGACGACCAGGACCAGCACCGTGGCCGTGATGACCGATGCGAGCAGCGGCGAGATGATGATCATCATGGTCAACAACCCTGCGCAGAGCAGCAGCGAGTTGGTGATCTGGCTGATCGTCTGCTGCAGGGTCGCCGCGGCGTTGTCGACGTCGTTGGTGGCGCGGCTCAGCATCTCACCGCGTGGCTGCCGGTCGAAGTATCTGATCGGCAGGCGGTTCACCTTCGCGGCCAGATCGGTTCGCAGCCGGAGCACGGTCTGCTGGATGAGCCGACTGGTGACCCGGCCCTGCAACGCCCAGCAGGCCGCCGAGAGCACATAGGTGGCCGCCGCGAGCAGCAGCACGCGGGCGAGTGCGGAGAACGGGACGCCCCGGTCGCTCGTCACGCCCGCGACGATCAGGTCGGTGGCGCGGCCGAGCAGGGCAGGGCCGAGCACGTTGAGCGTCACGCTGGTCAGCCCGAGCAGGAACAGGCCGACGAACAACCGGCGGTGGGCACCCAGGCGAGCGGTCAGTCGCCGTGCCGAGTCCGAGCGCTTCACGCGGGTATGTCCATGACGTCGTCGTGGCTGGGCTCGGCCGCCACGATGTCGCGGTAGATGGCGTTGCCGGCCAGCAGCTCGGCGGGTGTCCCGAGGCCGACGACCCGCCCGGCGTCCAGCACGACGACGCGGTCGGCATGCCGGATCACCTCGGCACGTTGGGTCACCACGATCCTGGTGGCGTTCGCGTGCGCCAGTGCCAGCGCCCGTTCCACCGCGGTCGCGGTGGTGTGGTCCAGCGCCGAGGTGACATCGTCGAGCAGATAGATGTCGGGGCGGCGGACCAGCGCGCGGGCGATGGCCAGTCGTTGCCGCTGGCCGCCGGAGAGGTTGGCGCCGCCGGGCCTCACCTCGGCCCGCAACCCACCGGGCAGCCGTTCGACGAACTCCCGCGCCTGCGCCACGTCGAGCGCCTCCCAGAGGTCCGCGTCGGTGGCCCCGGTGCGGCCCTGGCGCAGGTTCGTCGCGACGGTCCCGGAGAACAGCATCGGCCGCTGCGGTACGAGTGCCACCGCGCGCGACAGGACCGTGGGGTCGAGCTGCCGGACGTCGGAGCCGCCGACCAGCACCGCCCCGCTGGTGCTGTCCGCCAGCCGTGCCACCAGGTGCAGCAACGTCGACTTGCCGCTTCCGGTCGCGCCGATCACCGCGACCTGCTCGCCGGGCCGGATGGTCAGGGTGACGTCCACGAGCACCGGCCGGGCCGCGCCCGGGTAGCCGAAACGGAGGGCACGCGTCTCGACCGAGCCAGGGGTGGGTTGCGCGGTCCGTGGCCGGGCCGGCGCGACGACGTCGGGCCGCTCGGCAAGCACCTCGCCGATCCGGACGGCGCACACCTCGGCGCGCGGAAGCGTGGTGAACAGGAAGCTGAGCGTCGTGATCGAGCTCAGCACCAGGGCCAGATAGCTGATGAAGGCGATCAGCTCACCGATCCCCAGGGAGCCCTGGGCGATCCGGCCCGCGCCGAGCCAGACGGTGACGGCGCTCAGCAGGTTCACCAGGAGAGAACCCGCCGGGAGCACCAGTGTGGACAGCCGGCCCGCGCGCAGGGCGACCCCGGCGAGCTCGGCCCCGGACCGCTGCAGGCGTTGCTCCTCGTGCGACTCGGCGCCGAACGCCCGGACGACGCGTACGCCGGTGATCTGCTCGTCGAACAGCCGGTCGATGACATCGATGCGACCCTGCACCACCGAGGTGAGGGGCCGCATGGCGCGGAGCACGCCGGTGGTCAGCAGCATCAGCGCCGGGATCGCGGCCAGCAGGATCACGGTGAACTGCACGTCGCGGAAGGCGGCGAGCACGATGCCGCCGACGCAGATCATCGGCACCGGCACCGCGACCGCGAGCAGCATCTGCAGCAGTTGCTGCACCTGCTGGACGTCGTTGATGGTGCGTACTGTCAACGAGGACGTCCCGAAGCGGGCCACCTGCGCGATGCTCAGCCGCTGGGCGGCGACGAAGACCTCCTCCCGCAGGTCCCGCCCGATCGCCTCGGCGATCGTGGTGGCCGTCCGTACGGCGACAGCGGCCGCGAGCGCCTGGACAACGGCCACACCCAGCATTACCGCCCCGGTCACCGCGATCCATCCGCGGTCCCCGAACGCCAGGCCGTCGTCGACCAGGCGGGCGGTCAGCAGGGGCAGCCACAGGGCGGCGGCCGCCTGCACGAGATGGGACGCCATCACCACACTGGTGCCGCCCCAATGGTCACCGAGGCGGCGCAATATTGTGCCGATGCGCATAGCGGCGACACTACCCGCAGTCTGTTCGACCATGCCGTTCGCCGATGGCCACGGATGCGGAAACTTTGACGATCGTCTCGTCTCGCCGGCGAGACAGGACGTGTGCAGAATGGCGAAAGGTGCGCCACAGCGGTGCGAGATCTCCCGATGACCGGAGAGAGCGAGCCTTGGAATGATTACCGAACCCTCACCTGCCCCCGAATCGATGCATATGAGGCGGTCGGCGCTGGACCGGATGGCGGTCTCCGGCACGGCAGTAAAATTGCCAGCATTTACCGACATCACGGTGCGGATCTCTGATCACGGCGGTGATGTCACCGCTCCCGCCCTGATCAGCGCCGTGGTGGATCGGCTGCTGCGTCCGGCGGAGCGGCCAGCCGCCGGTGCCGCCGTGGTCGACGGTCTGCCCATGGCGGACGTCGCCGAAGGCCGCCGACTGCACCGCGTTCTGTTTTCCGCAGTGTGGGAACAATTCGTCACCCGATGCGACGAGCTAAGTCCTTCCGCTACGCCGATTGTCAAGGAATCAGTGACCCGCGATGGTGTCATTCCGCCGGAGCAGTACGGCAGCCGCTGGAGCTTCAAGGCACTGCATACGGACCGCGATGCTATGCTCTTCTCGCACTTGTACGGTCCGGTCCGCGGGTTCGTCGGCGGCGAGTTTCTGCTGGTCGACGCGCGGGCCCTCATGCAGGCGCGAGAGCTGTCCTTCGACGATGCGTTCGAGTGGTCCGTCGAGCCCACACCCGGCAGCAAGCCGGTGCTGCGCGCGGAGTACGGCGACGCGGCCACACGTGAGTTCGGCATCAACCTGGGAGCTCCCGCACCGGGCCAGGTGTTCTTCGTCAACAACACCTACGGCGCCGGCATCCTGCACGGTGTCACCCCGGTGATCGCCGACGACCCGGGCCGCATGGTGCGCGAGTACCACCGATGCAGCGCGCGGTGACGGCCGTGAGCACAGCGACGGCCGCCGTACGGCGTACCCGGATAGTCGCAACCATCGGCGCGGCCAGCGCCGACCCCGCGTGCCTCGCCGCGCTGATCAGGGCGGGCGTGGACGTGGTGCGGCTCAGCATGGTCAACGGCAGCCGCGAACGGCACCTCGCCACGGTCCGTACCGTGCGGGCGGAAGCCGACCGGCAGGGCCGGACGGTCAGCGTCCTCGCGGACCTGCAGGGCCGCAAGAACCGGATCGGCCGCCTGCGTGACGGGGCGGCGCGGTGGGAGCCGGGCGAGAAGGTGGTCCTGGCCGCAGCGCCGGGCGATCTCGATTCGCACCGCACCTGGCTCATCCACGGCTGGCGAGCGGTGCCGCAGGCGGGCTCGCACGTGCTGATCGACGACGGTGCCGTGGTGCTGCGGGTGGAGGAGGCCGACGACAGCACCATGACCTGCACGGTCACGCAGGGTGGCCCGGTGACCGACGGGCGCGGGGTGACCCTGCCGGGCCGGCAGCCGATTCCGGTGGGGCTGACCCCGCGGGACCGCGACGATGCCGCCTTCGCCCGTCACCTGGGGGCGGACATGATCGCGCTGTCCTTCACCGCCCATCCGTCCGACCGGGAGGCGCTGCACCGGATCGCGCCGGAAGCGGCGTTGATCGCCAAGATCGAACATCCGGATGCGGTACGCGCGCTCCCGCCGCTCATCGATGCCTTCGACGGGCTGATGGTGGCCCGGGGGGACCTGGCCCTGGAGATCCCGTTCGAGGACGTGCCGGTGGTGCAGAAGCAGGTCACCGCGAGCTGCGCGGCCCGCGGACGTAGCTCGATGGTGGCCACTCAACTGCTGCACTCCATGCGGACCGCGGCCAGTCCCACCCGCGCCGAGGTCGCCGACATCTTCAACGCCGTACTCGACGGTGCCGACTACCTGGTGCTGGCGGGCGAGACCGGATTCGGCCGCCGCCCGGTCGACGTGGTGGACGTCTGCCGACGGGTGATCGAACGCGCCGAACGCCACCGGACCGAACAGATGGAGAGGGAGACCCATGCCCGATAGCTGGCCGTCCGCCTTCGAGAAGATCATGCGTGCCCACCTGCCTCGGCTGGACCCGGCCGCCCCGCTGACCGCGACCCTGCGACCAGCCGATCAGGGCGTCGACTCGCTCGCCCTGGTGAGTCTGCTGCTCGAACTCGAGGAGGAGTTCGACGTCCCGGTGCCCGACGACGCACTGCTCGATCTCCACTCCGTCGATGTCGGTCAGCTCGCCGCCCTGATGGGCTGCGCCGGCAACGCACCCGGCGAAGCGGAGGTCGGCCGATGACCGGTCCTGAGCTCGAGCTGCCGGCGGAGGCGCGCCTCCTGGTCGCGCTGGCGCGGCTACGGCCCGACACCGACGTGCGTGGCCGGGTCCATGACCTGTTGACCCGACACGAGGAGTTCGACTGGGGACGGTTCGTCGATCTGGCGAGCCGGCACATGGTGCTGCCGCTGATCTCCCGGAACGTCCTGCGCAACCGGCTCTCGCACGACGACGACGGACGCCAGCAGATGCCCTACGCGTGGCTCTACGCCGACGTCTACCAGGGCACCCGGCGTCGGAACCTGGCCCTGAGCGACGAGTTCGGCCGGGTGCTCGGGCAGCTCAACGCCGCCGGGCTGCGGTATGTCATCCGCAAGGGCCCGGCCCTCACGGACGGCCTCTACCGGGATCCCGGCACCCGGCGGATGTCCGACCTCGACGTCCTCATCCGGCGTACGGATCTGCCCGTCCTTGCCGAGGTGGCCACCACGGCCGGCTACGACGTCGGGAAAGTGACGCCCACGGGCACCCGGATCGCGCCCTTCGACCGGCGCACCACGCTCTATTGGCAGGTCAACCTGGGCAACGTGGCACTGCCCTATCTCAAGCTGGGACACCGGCCCGAGGTGGAGACCTTCATCCTCTCCCCGTGCTTCAGCCTCTTCCAGCCCAACGCCGGCCTGCCGCTGAGCCCCGACCCGTTCCTGGAGCGTGCGACGCCCACCGTGATCTATGGCCAGCCCGCCCGGGTGCTGGACCCCGCCGACCAACTCATCGACGCCTGCGTGCAGTTGCACGCCGAAGCGACCCTGCTCTACTACATCGAGAGCGACAAGGACCTCACCTTGCGCAAGTTCGTCGACCTCGTCGAACTGCTGCACGTCAGCACGGCGCAGGACCTGTCCCGGTTCCGTACTCGAGCACACGAGCTGGGCTGCGGGCCGAGCGTGCACTACGCCCTGCACTACACGCGGCAACTCTATCCGGAGGCCGTGCCGCCGGGGCTCGCCGAGGAGTTCCAGCCGGCCGACACGGCCTATCTCGACGAGTACGGCGGCTTCGACGGCACGCCGAAGCGGTGGGACGTCGGCTTCACCGAGCGCTTGTTCGACCGCGGCCGGCGCCACGCCGTCGAGGTGCGCAGCAACGTTCCCGGCACGAGATCGAGCGTGTAGCAGTGTCATCGATGGTGGATGTGATCGATGCCCTGCCGCTCGACGACGGGGCCGTGACCCGGTTACGGGCGCGGCACGGCGAGCACTGCACGCCCCTCGCGTTTCTGCTGGTCCGGCCCGACGCGGTGCGACAGGGGTTGAGCTGGGCTATCCTGGACGAGCTTCGCCGGGAGGGCCTGACGCCGCTGGAGATCGGTGTGGTCCGGCCACACCCTCGGCAGCTCGAGGAGCTGTACCTGTCGACCCAGATCCGGATGGCCGAGGCGGGACAGCGGCCCATGTGGTGGTACATGCCCCGCTACTACGAACTGGCGCCTGCGGTCGCGGTGCTGCTGACCGGTGGGCCGAACGAGACGGGAGCGGCCGAGCGGCTGACCGTGCTGAAGGGTCCGGCCAACCCGGCGCAGACGCGTCCGGGGCAGCTCCGCTACCGCTACCGGTCACAGAACATGCTGATGTCGATCGTCCACTCGTCGGAAGACGCCGACAGCGCGATCCGGGAGGCGTGCCTGTTCTTCGGCGAGCAACGGGTCGACGAGGCGATCAGCCGACGTTGCCCGGCCGTGCTCGACGCCGCCGAAATCCCGGCCGTGCCGGCGATGCTGCCGACCTTTCACCAGATCGTGGCCGCCACCCAGATCGCCCTGCTTGACCGGCTCCAGCCGCGCATCGAGTGCCGCCGGGAGGCAGTCATGGTGCGCACCGCCCTCCAGCAGGCGCACGGCGGTGACCTGACGGACCCGGTCTACCGACGCCGGACCCGGGCGTTGCGGGCACCGTGGCGGTACGCCAGCCCGCTGCGCGAGGAGCTGAGCAGCCGCCGCGACCCCGAGTCCGTCTATCTCACCTGGTCGATGCAGATGTCGCAGACGGCGGCCACCTTCGGCGACGGTGTCGTCGGCCACCTGCGGAACCTGCGCGTGGACCTCGACGACTGGGCGGAGACGGTTCTGGTCAGCGGCTGGGGCTTCCACTCCCTCATAGAAAGGACAGGGCCATGACCGAGCCGAGCGCCTCCCGCGTCACCGGCATCAGACGCGACATCGGCACCGCGCCGGGTGGGCTGCCGAAGCTCACCCCGGCCAGTTGATCGGCTGAGCCGTGACAACCGACTGCTCGCCACACCACATGTCATCCGGACGGCCGGACGCTGCCGCCTTCCGGGAGGTGATGGCGCTGTTCCCGACCGGCGTCGTCGCCGTCACCGCCCAAGGCGACGACGGCCCGACCGGCTTGACGATCGGGTCGTTCTTCTCGGTGTCGATCCACCCGTGCCTCATCGGGTTCTGCGTCAACCGTTCGTCGCGCACCTGGCAACGGATGAGGAAATCCGTCCGACTGTGTGTGAACGTCCTCGCCGAGGACCAGCACCGGGTCAGCAGGATTCTGGCCCACCAGGTGGATCCCGAAGGCTTCGCCCTGGTCAGTTGGCCGGCGAACGGTGCGGGCATACCGGCCGTTGCCGGCGCGCTGGCCTGGATCGCGTGCGACGTCGTCGACCTGCACGATGCCGGCACGCACTCGGTGGTCATCGCAGCGGTCGGTGACCTGGCCATCGTCCGATCCGGCGGCCCGCTCGTCCACTGCCAACGCCGCTACCACTCGATCACCCGCATTGTCGCGCCCACGTCGTAGTTCGTGCCTAGGCCATCCCGCCAGCGAAGGAGAAGACATGCTGAGCCTCCGTGCCGATGCCGCGCGTTCGGCGGCCGACGAGCCCCCGGACACGGTCCCATCGACGGCGACCGTCCGTCACCGACGTCCGCGACCGGTCGGCCCGGCAACCCCCACCACGACTGGCCTGGCCGCCACAGCCCGGCCGACGACGACGGCATGACAACGCCCACCGGACCGAGCATCGTCATTCGAGGCCAGGCACCCTTCGGTACCTGCTTCATGCAGGCGGTCGCGGCGGTGGCCACCGAGCACGGAGTGCCCGACGCAGCGGCTCGACTCGGGCCCAGCTGGGGTTTTCGGCGGGTGGCGGGACATCGGCTGGGCGGCGGGGAACGGTGGCTCGCGGGCACGGCCCGGCTCACCGGTCTGCGGCTGCAACGATTCGCGCAGACCGACTGGGCCGAGCTGGCCCAGGCCGAGCGGGCGGCCCTGGCCGACTCGGCGCAGCTGATCGTGGCGGTCGACTCGTTCGACATCGAGTCCCCGTACCGGGATCACGAGCACCTGACGCACGCGTTGGTGCTGCACCGGTACGCCGGGGACGAGGTCGTCGTGGCCGACATGACGAACCGCCCTGAGCCGCACTCGCTCCCGCTGCACGTGTACCAGAAGACCCGGCTCAGCCCGGTCGCCGGCGGATTCGGCATCGTCTGTCGCGGCGTCGTCGGCGTACCCCCGCCGTCCGACATCGTGGCGGACAGGTTACGAGCAGAGCTGCCCGCACACCGGGGTGAGCTCGCTGTCCTGGAACAGTTCATCACCGACGTCCGCGAGGGACGCACCGGCCCCGACGTCGACATCGCGGACGTGGCCGCCGAACGGCTGGCACTCAGCCAGGTCGTCGCCCCGCCGAACGGACCAGACGATCGGTGGACGCCGGTAGCCGACGCGTTCGCCGATCTGTCCCACCGTTGGTACATCGTGCACGCGATGGCCTGGGCGGCCACCCGCGGCACCGGCACCCTTCGGCCGGCCCGACTCGTCCGCATGCTCACCGACCTGGCGACCCGCGAAGCCGACCTGAACACCCGGCTGAGCGCGATCATGCAGGTCGGCTCCCCCTGTCCACGTTGACCGATGAGGAGACGCCAGTGGAAGACCGTATATCCGCACTCGTGTTGCGGTTCGCCCAGCTCGATGCCGCGGCGGATGCCCTCGACCCGAACACCGACCTGTGGGACGCAGGCATGTCGTCGATGCACAGCGTCAGCGTGATGATGGCCGTCGAGGAGGAGTTCGGCGTCGAGTTCCCCGAAGGGCTACTGACCCGCGCGACGTTCACCTCGGTCGCGTCCATCGCACACGTGGTGCGGAAGCTGCGCGACTCGGATCCGGCGGTGGCCCGATGACGGCCACGGTGACGGAAACGCCGAGCGACGTGGTGGCCGCCGCCCGACACGTCGCTGCCACCCTGGCAGAGCATGCCGACTCAGTCGACAGCGAAGCGGCCTTCCCTGCGGCGTCGGTCGCGGCACTGCACCGGGCCGGTCTGCTCGCGCCAGTCCTCGATCGCTCCCTGTCGGACCTCGTCGCGGTCGCCGCCGAGCTGGGCAAGGCGTGTGGCTCCACCTCGATGATCTGGGCGATGCATCAGGTCCAGCTGGCCTGCGTCGCCCGCCACCACGGTGGATCCGCGCCGTTACGCACCGCGCTCAAGGACATCGTCGTCGACGGGACACTGATCGCCTCCGTCACCTCAGAGGCCGGTATCGGCGGCAGCCTGCGTACCAGCGGCGCGGCTCTGGAACGCCACGGAGATCGGGTCCGCCTGACAAAGCGGGCACCCACCGTCTCGTACGGCGCTTACGCCTGCGCCTATCTGGTCACCGCCCGGCGGGACGCGCAGGCCGCGGCCGGCGACCAGATCGCTGTGCTCGCCCCGGCGGACGCCTGTGCGCTCACGCCGGCCGGACCCCCGTGGAATCCCATGGGCATGCGGGGCACCTGTAGTCCGGGGTTCGAGTTCCACACCGAGGTGCCGGCCGGATACGTCCTGACCGACCCCTTCGAGCGGATCGCCAGCGCGACCATGGTGCCGCTGTCACACCTGCTGTGGGCAGCATGCTGGTTCGGCATCGCCGCTGCCGCGTTCCGCCGTGCGCAACAGGCCGTCCGGGGACGCATGCGCGGCAACCCCGACCTGGTCGATCCGCGGCTGGCGGAGGCCGCCGGGCGGATGGACCAGATGGAGGCCGCGCTAGCAGCCACCGCCCGCCGCTTCGAGCCGATCTGGGCGGACCCGGGTGCCGTCGACGAGCACGGTGGCCCCACCCTCACCTTGGCCGTGAACAACCTCAAGGTCACCGTCTCCACCCTCGCCGTCGACGTCGCGGTTGCGGCCCTCGAAATTTGCGGGATGCCCGGCTATGCCGAGGCCGGCCCCCTATCGGTCGCTCGGCCGCTGCGCGACCTGTACTCCGCTCGCCTCATGATCGGCAACGAGCGCCTGATGACCGCCAACGCCCGACTCAGCCTATGGAAACGAGCCTAGCCGTGACCGACACCTCCACTGCGGCCCAGCCGCACCTGTCCACCGCCGATGCCGCCCTCATCCCGACCGAGACACCGGGCATCGCCGTCGCCAACCGATCCTTCGACGCGATCGTGGCTGCCCTGCGATCGGCGCTGCTGACGCTAACCGCACCCCAGCAGCCGGTGTCAGTGGCCGTACCACCGGTCATCGCCCGGGCCCTGCTGGAGCGGGTCGGCTACGTCGACGGGTTCCCGAACCTCCTGGGAACGGTACACAGCTTCGCGGGCAGTCCCGCGCGCTGGCACGAGTTGCAGCTCGCCCGGGACGAACAGAATGCGCCGTGGCACACCGCTCAGCAGATCACCGACGTAGCGGTGCTGCCGGCGACGTGCTATCACCTCTATCCGCTCTTCGAGGGGAAGGACCTGACCGAGCCGGTCGTCGTCACCGCGGAGGCGTACTGCTACCGCAACGAGGGCACCCATGAGCACGGCCGGCTCCGGAGCTTCCGGATGCGGGAATTCGTCCGGATCGGCGTGGCCGACGAGGTCACGGAATGGCGGGACGCCTGGGTGGCCCGCGCCGAACGGTGGCTCGGCGACCTCGGCCTGGACGTGTCAGTCGTGCCGGCCTCGGATCCGTTCTTTGGTGGCGCCGGCCGGCTGATGGGTGCCACCCAGCGCGAACAACAGCTCAAGTGGGAACTGACGGCACCGGTCGGTGACGGTGCGGTCCAAGCCGTGGCCAGCGCCAACTACCACAAGGACCACTTCGGGACGCCGTTCTCGATTCGAATCGGCGGCGAGACCGCACACACCGCCTGCGCCGCGTTCGGCCTGGAACGCATCACCCTCGCCCTGCTCGCCGCGCATGGTCCCGATCCTGCAAGCTGGCCGGCCCGCGTCCGCGCCACCCTGGCGGTAGGTCCGCGGTGACCGGCCCGCCTCGCCGCGCTGGTGGCTCCTTCGACGGCTCGCCAGATCGTCGGCAATTCGACGGTTACCGCAGGAAGGTGAGGCGCGATGACGTACCCGGCTCCGATCCCACACGCCCAGGGCGTCCAATACCTGTGCTGGGCGCCGCTGACGGGTTGGCGGTGGATCCGGGCCAACCCCGGCCGCGAGGAGCTGCCCGGCGGTCGGGTGGTCCGAGTGGTCACCGGCCTTCGGGCGTACCGCTGGGACCGTGGCCGCGTCTCACTCTTCCGCCCCCGTGACTACACGGGGCTCATCCGGCGGGCCTGTCGTGAACGCTGCATGCCGGTGGTGCCGGCCTCGCTGTTGCTCGCAGCCGCCGAGGAAGCGGTACGCCGCGCCGACCGTATCCCCGTTGGGGCATTGGACTCGCTGCATCTGACCGTGGAGCTGCGCGAGGAGGCACCCGGCCCGGGACAGCGGCGGTACTGCTGCCGACTGAGGCCGGTGATCGAGCCGTACGCCGACCAGTTGTTGCCGATCACACTCCAGATCGACCACGCTGTGGCGGGCTTGGAAACCACCCACCATCCGTTCTTCGTTTTCGGTGACTCACGCAACGCGCGGGTATTCAGCCCGGTGCTGAGCGACGGTCCCACCATTGCCCGGGACACCGTCGAGCAGCTCAGTCGGATGCTCGGCTTTCCCCTGCGTGAGGCGAATCTCGGCCTCCATGCCTGGCGTGAGCTGATCGAGAAGGGTGTGGTGCGCGAGGCCTTCGCCTGCAGCGCTGCCCCCTTGGTCGCACCCGTGGCGGTGGTGGAGTCCCCAGTCGGCAAGATGCGAGTAGGCGATGGCCAGCCCGGCTACGTGACCATCAACATCCGGCGGGCGATGGCCCGGCTGGTACACGGGGCAATGCGCGACGCGCTGGGATGGAGTCATCTCGTGCAGCCGCCGTGCTCAGCTCGGCGAGGACGTCAGACAGGACGACAGAGATGATGTTCGTGAGCGCCTCCCGGCGGGGTCTGACCCACCTGACGACTGACTTCGGGTCCTTCAAAGATTTGTCGGCCCTGGCCGGGAGGCGCTCGTGCACGCATCGGACGTGGCGTTGTGACTTCATAGGAGCCTGGCCAGAGGCCCCATCTCTGTCTTGTCCGCGTTGCCCGGCTGGTGCGCGCCGCCCTGCCCCACTGCGACGAGCGACAGGAAGACGATGTCTCCCATTACACCTGATGAAGCCGAGATCGAGGTCGTGGGTGGGGTCGACACTCACCAGGACACCCACACCGCGGCGGTGATCGACCTGGTCGGGCGGGTGCTGGGCACCGAGCAGTTCCCCGCGACGGCGTCCGGCTACGCCGCCCTGCTGGCCTGGATGCACGGACACGGCCGGCTGAGCCGGGTCGGAGTCGAGGGCACCGGCGCCTACGGCGCGGGACTGGTCCGCCTGCTGCGTGACGAGCAGATGCAGGTGATCGAGGTCGATCGGCCAGACCGCAAGACCCGCCGGTTCCAGGGCAAGTCCGATCCGATCGACGCGATCCAGGCCGCCCGGGCCGCGCTGGCAGGCGAACGCACCGGCACTCCCAAGCAGCGCGACGGCCGGGTCGAGGCCCTGCGCAACCTGCGGGTGGCCCGACGCAGCGCCGTCGACCAGCGCGCCGAGACTCAACGGCAGATGAAGGCCCTGATCGTCACCGCCCCCGACGAACTACGCGCCCAGTTGCGCGGCCTGAACATCACGAAACTGATCGCCACCTGCGCGGATCTGCAACCCGACCAAGCCGACGCGGCCATCCCAGCCGTCGCCGTCGCCGTCGCGCTTCGCTCGCTGGCCCGCCGCCACCAGCACCTATCCACCGAGATCGCCAACCTCGACGAACTACTCGAACCACTGGTCGCCGCCATCAACCCGGCCCTGCTGGCCGCGAACGGCGTCGGACCCGACGTCGCCGGGCAACTGTTGGTCAGCGCCGGCGAGAACCACGACCGGCTCGCCTCCGAAGCCGCGTTCGCCATGCTCTGCGGAGCCGCTCCGATCCCAGCCAGCTCCGGCAAGACCACCCGGCACCGGCTCAACCGCGGCGGCGACAGACAGGCCAACGCCGCGCTCTACCGCGTCGTACTCGTCCGGCTGCGATGGGACCCACGCACCCGTGACTACATGCAGCGACGAACCAAGGAAGGCATGTCCAAGAAAGAGATCATCCGCTGCCTCAAGCGCTACGTCGCCCGCGAGCTCTACCAACTCATCACAGCAAACGATCTTCAACTCGC
Source organism: Micromonospora sp. DT62 (assembly GCF_049847285.1). Lineage (NCBI taxonomy): Bacteria > Bacillati > Actinomycetota > Actinomycetes > Micromonosporales > Micromonosporaceae > Micromonospora > Micromonospora sp. DT62. The sequence continues at coordinate 56,538 of NZ_JBNCOB010000006.1, read as the reverse complement.
GGCTTGACATCTATAGGAGCATCTTTGCCGGGGCCCTGGGGTCGTCACGCCCGCCTCTTGGTTCCTCACGAGCGCCGAGCCCAGCGACGGCGACGCCATGGAGGCCTACCGGACTGGCAGGGTCGCGTAATCTAAATGTCTTGTATTCGTGTTTATGGCTCGTCCAGCAATCACGGTGAGTCACGCCGAGCATGGTGCTGGCGGCGAGATCTGCATCCACGATCATCGTCTGATGACGCGGGTTGTTCCGGTGCGGCGGGGCCTGATTCGTGTCACGCGTCGGCGGGCCAGGCGCGGTGTACGGCGTCGAGGGCGGTTTCCCGGTCGGCGCCGAGCAGCCGTGCCTGCCGCAGGTAGGCGGCCGCGTGCCGGTCGAGCGCTTGGCGGTGTCCGTCAGCGGGTGGCGCGGGCGCCTGGTCCGCGACGCGGGTGCCGCCGCCGCGTCGGGACCGGATCAGCCCGGCGGCCTCCAACTCGCGGTAGGTGCGGGCCACGGTGCCGACGGCCAGGCCGAGGTCGCTGGCGAGCTGCCGCAGCGGTGGCAGGCGGTCGCCGGGTTTGAGCGCTCCGGTGTGCATCAAGTCGGACAGTTGCCGGCGCAGCTGCTCGTATGGGGGCGTGGGGTCCTGCGTGTCGACCCGCAGGGTCGGGGTGCTCACGCCGACACCGGGGCGGGCCGGTCGGCGCGGGGGCCGGGGCGAAGGACGGCGACGGAGCTCCAGGCCAGCAGGACGGTCCAGGCCGGGACGAGTAGGAGCAACCCCCAGGCCGCGGCCGTCCACCACAGGGGCCGGCACGGGCTGGACAGCAGTCCGATTGTGGTGAGCAGGCTAATCCCGATGAGCGGGATGGTGACCAGCACGCCGCAGGCGCCGGTGACGGCGGTGGCGGAGCGGCGCCGCTCGGCGTCGTCGCGCACCAAGTCACCGGCGGGGGCCTGGGGGCGGGGACGCCCGACGAGCCGGTGCATCGCCAGCGCGGCGATCAGCACGCCGAGGCCGACGGCCAGGGCGAGTGGGAGGCTGTAGAAGGAACCGGCCCATGGGCCGTGGGTGCCGGCGAAGTCGCCGCAGTTGTAGGCCAGGGCGCGGCCGGCGCGGCCGAGGTCGTCGGCGGAGCCGGCGGCGGTGGTAGCGGCCAGTAGGACGGCCAGCGCGGTGCCGGCGGCGGCCACCGCCCGGAACGGTCGGTGTGGCAGGTAGTGGCGGACCTGCCGGGTCTCCAGAGCGGCCTGGCGGGTGCTGCCGGCGGGGCGTGCGACGACCCGGCTTTCTCCCGCCACCACTCCGGCCAGCACGCAGAGCCCGAACAGGGGTGCGGCCAGCAGGACGCCGCGTCCCAGCGGGTCGTAGCCGGCGGCGACGGCGGCGACCGCCGCCCCGAGGGCCAGGCCGGCCCACCGCCAGCGCCGGGTGGTGCGTCGGATGTGCTCGGTTGCGGGCTCGCCCGCCGCGGACGGGCCGGCCAGCGCGACGCCGAGCAGCGGCACCAGCAGGAGCCCCACAATCCATGCACCAACCACGATGACATCCTCCTTGTATCAAGCGTTTGATACAAGGAGGATGCCGGGGACACCTTGATTGTGTCAAGCGGTTGATACAAGCGAGGTCAGCCAGCCCCTTTTTGGTCCGGAAACTACGGGCGGGCCTCCATCAACAACCGCCGGGGCGCAGTACGGGCGGCGGTTGGCGCCAGAGCGAGGTGGGGCGGAGGCGCCACCAGTGATGCTGTGGAATCAGATGCCGTTCGCGTCGGGAAGCTGGGCGAGCACATCCGGCGGCGCGGGGATGACCGGCAGCGGCCGGGGTTCGGTGTGCTTGTCCGGGCTGCAGCGGCTGAACGGCCCGTACTCGGCGGCGAGCGCGGTGAGGTGGGGGTCGAGGTGGTCGCGCCACCAGATGCTCATGCCGGTCTGTGGGTCGCTGACTCGGAGGGTTTCCCAGGCTCGCCAGAGGGCGTACAGGCGGGAGATCGCCTCGGGGTGTGCCCACCAGCGGGGCACCAGTTCACCCCTGAGGTTGGTCCGGTGGCGAGGCGTCGTTCGACGACGTGGGCGAGGTAGTCGGTGACGAACGCCTCGACGTTGCGGTAGGCCGGCTCCGGTGCGGCGGCGTCGTCCGGCGGCATGGCGGCTGGCGGTGTCACGTCCGGGTCGCCGGCGAGTTGGTCGAGCAGGGCGCTGAGGTCGGCGACTGGATCGGTGACCGGTTCGGGGTTGGGCAGGGTCATGGGGTCGACTCCGGCGGGGCGTCGGGGGTGAGGGTCCAGTCGGTGCGGCCGTGGGGGTCCCAGTGGGCGATCGAGGCGCGGATGGCTTCGGCGTGCGGGCCGTTCTGCCAGGGGGCGGTGCGGGCGAGTGCGGGTGGGGCGCCGGAGGCGTAGACGACCATCCGGCCGCGGGGTAGGGCGTGCAGGTCGGAGACGTCGAGGATGCGTTGGCGGCGGGTGGCGTGGGAGACGGACCGTTGGCCCCACCCGGAGCCGCTGCTGCTGGTCGACCTGGTCGTGACGTCGTGCTCACCGATGAGCTTGGACAGTTCTTCGAGCCAGTCGGGGTCGGCGACGCCGCCGCCGTAGGTGCGGACGTTCGCCGCGGACGGCGCGGCCGTTCGGCATGGCAACGGCTCGTCGGCATCGGCGCCCTAATTCTGCTGGGGCCGCCAACTCACGCATGCCTGCCTCCCACCAGGGGTCGGCCGTGGGGGACCAGGCCACCGACCGGGCGTACCGATCGGGTGGACGTCAGCACCGGGTCGTCACCATCACGCCGGGGGCATTATGGCCCGGTCGTCAATCCGTCCACACTGGTCGGACGGTCCGGAGTTCGGAGGCGTTCGTGGTCGGATCTCCGCCCGCCCAGACCTGGTCCGCGCCGAACAACGTCGATATTGTTACCGGCCAATTGGATGGCCGATGACCGTTCGTCATCAGCTGACCTTCCGAAGCTTCCAGATCAGGAGGACGCGCTCGTGGCCTTACCCGCCGATTCGACAGTCACCGGCGACGCCGTCGAGCCGCAGCGGCCCATTCCGCGGTTCCTCACCGAGTTCACACCCACTCGGTGGCGCCGTCGGCTGAGCCCTTTCTCGCGCGTACCCAAGCACTCCAAGATGGGTGAGACCTGGCACGTGGCGGCGAAGACCGCCCCGGACGAGCTGGTCATCGTCGATCGCCCGCCGGACATCGACCCCGGCGGAGCCGAGGCCCGCACCTACACGCAGTGGGCGGAACTCGTCGACCGCGCCGCGGCCTGGCTGCACAAGGCGGGCGTGCGCCCGTGGGACCGGGTGGCGATCCTCAAGCAGAACCACCTGGACATCGTCGTTCTCGGCTGCGCCATCGCCCGGATCGGCGCCATTCCCTGCATGTTCTCCGGCTCCTACGGGCCGGAGGAAATGATTCCGATGCTGAAGCGGCTGGAACGGCCGTTCCTGCTGACCGACCAGAAGCACCTCGACAAGTGCGGCATCACTCCCGAGGTGGTGGCCGAGCTCACCGTACGGACGATCAGCGTCGACGCGGTCGCGGACCGGCCGGATGTGCTGCGCCTGGACGACTTCAAGGACGCGCCGCCGGTCCAGCCGAACATGCGCGAGTTCAAGGAGCCGGTGGTCATCACGCACACCTCCGGCACCACCGGCATCCCCAAGCTGGTGATGCACTCCGCCGAGTCGGTCTACGCGATGGCGATCGTGGAGACCGAGCGGTGGCCCAGGTTCGGGCTCCGGCGCAGTGACACGGTGGCGTTCTGCGACCCCTACACGCACGAGCGGCTCACCACCATGCAACTCGCGATGGCCGCGGTCGGCCCGAGGGTGCTCTACCTGTCCGACCCGCTCTCGCCGAAGGTTCGGGAGTTGCTGGCCGAGCACAAACCGACACTCGTGGAGGCGCTGCCGAACATCTACCTCGCCTGGGAGCCGCTGACCCGCGACCCCGCCGGCCTGTTCAGCAACGTGCGGGAGTACGTCAACTCGTTCGACGCGATCCACACGCGGACGATCCGCACCTTCATGGCCGCCACCAAGCGCCGGTTCCCGATCTGGGTCCAGTCGTGGAGCCAGAGCGAGAACGGGGCGCTGTGCATCCGGCCGTTCTTCCGCTTCGTCGTGCGCCGCAGGGGGCACCGGCCGCCGCCGACGCAGCTGATCGGCTGGCCCATCCCGTTCCATGCCAAGATGCGGGCGGTGGACCCGGACACTGGCACAGAGGTCCCACGCGGGCAGGTCGGCCTGATCGAGATCGACCAGCCGGGCCGGTGCCTCGCCTACGTGGGCGAGCAGGACCGGCACGACCTGAAGTGCAACGGCAGCTGGTGGAACACCGGCGACCTCGGAATCATCAACAAGTGGGGCGCCGTGCGGATCGTGGACCGGGAGATCGACCAGATCCCCGGCGGTAGCGCGATCGAGTTCGAGGACCTGATTCTCGACCGGATCGACTACACCACCGAGGTCATCATCCTTCCGGTCGCCGGTGACCTGCCGGTACCCGTGGTCAGCACCGCGGACGATGTTCCGTTGGACAAGGCCGACTGGGAGCGGGCGGTCGCCGACCTGAGCCCGATGGCTCCGCCGATCCGGATAAAGTGGGACGAATTTCCGCGAACTGGCACATGGAAGATCCGCCGGGTCGCGCTCCGGGAGAAGCTGCTCTCCGGTTCCCAGGCGATCGGCATCGGGCGTTGGACCTGACCGTCCTCTGATCACGCCGACGCGGCGCCGGTCCTGAGTGTGCCGGCGCCGCGTCGTTCCGGACCACGCGGTCGAGCGAAGGGTAACTGCGATGTTGGATCTCCTCGGCCGGTTCGCGCACCGGGCCCGCTGGTGGGTGATCGCCGCCGCCGCAGTGTTCCTGGTCGCCGCGGGCGGTTACGGAACCGGCGCCTTCGGCGACCTTGCCGTCGGCGGATTCACCTACGCGTCCAGTGAGAGCTCCCGCGCCGACGAGGTCGAACGCAAGGCGCTCGGACGCAACGACGCCGACGTCGTGGTGCTGTTCGCCAGCGACCGCTGGACGGTGGAGGACCCCGCGTACGCCGACGCCGCCCGGCGCGTGCTGGACAGGCTGCCGGCAGACCGGATCGAGGGCGTGACTGACTACTGGCGAGCAGGTGTTCCCGCCCTGGTCAGCACCGACCGGCGCGAGACGTTCGCGGCGGTGCAGATCGCCGGTGCCACCGAGAACGACCGCCTCACCAACTACCTGGCCATCAAGGAGAGCCTGACCAGCACGGACCTCGACGTCACCGTCGGGGGACCGCTGGCGCTGATCGACGACGTCAACAGCCAGAGCAAGGCCGACCTGACCCGCGCCGAGGCGCTGGCGTTGCCGATCCTGTTCCTGCTGCTGGTGTTCATCTTCCGGAACCTGCTGGCGGCGCTGCTGCCGGTCGTGGTCGGGGTGCTGGCGATCGTGGGTTCGTTGGCCGGGCTGCGGCTGCTGGCACAGTTCACCGATATCTCGATCTTCGCGGTCAACGTGGTCACGCTGCTCGGTCTCGGGCTGGCCGTGGACTACAGCCTGTTCATGGTCAGCCGGTTCCGCGAGGAGATCGGCGCTGGCCACCCCGTCCCGGCGGCGTTGCGGCGGACCATGGTCACCGCGGGCCGGACCATCGTCGTGTCCGCGGTGACCGTCGCGCTCGCGCTGGCCAGTCTGGCCGTCTTCCCACAGGTGTTCCTCCGCTCCATCGCCGTCGGTGGGGTCGTCGCGGTGCTGCTGGCGGGGTTCTTCGCGATGACCGTGATGGCGGCGATGCTGGCCCTGTTCGGGCTGCGGTTGCGGGAGCGTCGCCGCAGGCCGGTCGACACCGATCCGAACTCCGGAGCGTGGGCGCGGATCGCGCGGACGGTGATGCGCCGACCCGTACTCATCGGGGGCGTGGTCATCGCCGTGCTGGTGATTCTCGGCCTGCCGTTCCTGCGCATCTCCTACGGTTGGCTGGACACGCGGGTGCTGCCCGCCTCGGCGGAGAGCCGGCAGGTCCAGGAGGCCGTCGAGCGGTCCTTCCCGGACAGTGTCACCCGGCCGATCGAAGCCATCGTCACGCTGGACGGCCCGGTGACCGCTTCTCCCGCCCGGGAGGAGATCGCCGCGTACGTGCAGCGGGTGGCCGCGCTGCCCGGCGTACGGCAGGCGGAGGTCAGCGGTCTGGCCGGCGACACCGCGCGGGTCACCGTTCGGTTCGACGCCGAACCGATCTCGGAGCAGGGACGGGAACTGGTGGACGCGGTGCGCGGCGTCGATCCGCCGCCCGCCGGCACGGTGCTGGTCGGTGGTGACGCCGCCGGGTTCGCCGACCTGATGGACATGCTCGGGCAGCGACTGCCGTGGATGGCGCTGCTCGTCGTGGTCACCACGTTCGTACTCTTGTTCCTCTCGTTCGGCTCACTGGTGCTGCCGGTCAAGGCCATCCTGATGAACGTGCTGAGCTTGACCGCGGCATTCGGCGCCCTGGTGTGGGTCTTCCAGGACGGTAATCTCGCCGGGCTGCTGCGGTTCACCTCCACCGGCAACATCGACGTGGTGCAACCCATCTTGATCTTCGCCGTTGCCTTCGGACTGTCGATGGACTACGAGGTGTTCCTGCTCTCGCGCATCCGCGAGCACTACGACCTCAGCGGTGACAACACCGAGGCGGTGGCGGTCGGGTTGCAGCGGTCCGGCCGGATCATCACCAGCGCGGCCCTGCTGCTGGTGGTGGTGATCGGGTCGTTCGCGACCGCGAGCGTGCTGGTCGTGAAGATCATCGGCATCGGGCTCGCCCTCGCCGTCATCGTCGACGCCACCATCGTCCGGGCGCTGCTGATGCCGGCCACGATGCGGCTGCTCGGCCGGCTCAACTGGTGGGTGCCCGGGCCGCTGCGACCGCTCTACAGCCGGTGGGGGATCCGCGGCGAGAACGCCGGCCTGGACGCGGAGCGTACGACCGTGTAGAGCCACCGCACCGGTGGGAGGTCACTGCCCGTGGTGAGGCGCGACCTGGCCTGGGGGACAGCCCCCAGGCCACGGGGTCGCAGGTCAGTAGATCAACGCCCGGCCGAGGCCCATGTCGGTGAGTCGGGTGGAGTGCACGATACTCGTGACCTCGACGGCCTTCTGGAGGCGCTCCTCGGGCGTGGTGTCGACCAGCCGCCGCCCGTCCCACACCTCGTAGTCGCCGATGGCGTCCAGGTGCGGGGCGATTCCCTCCTGGAACCAGTTCTCCCAGCGGGTGAGCTGGTCGGACACCGGCAACTGCTCCCACAGACGCATGCCGTCGCGGATGAGCGCGACGAGGCGTTCCTTGTCGTCGGGGTGCCGCTGCACGTGCTCCCGGATGATCGCAGTGCCGACGGCCAGGTGGCGCACCTCGTCGATGGCGGCGCCCTTCTCCATGTCCGCCATGCGCGGATCGAGCGGCCGCCACTTGCGTTCGCTGAGTTCGAACGACGGGGCGAGGAACCCTTCGACCAGGATCGTCAGCAGCACCACGCCGCCGAGGAAGTCCTGTCGATCGCGCACGATCGGCAGGCCGTACTCCTCCAACGGATCGAGGATGACCGCCCTGTCGTGCGCGGTTTCCCGGGCGATGACGGCGGCGACGTCCCGCTCGTCGATGCCGAGGTTTCGCAGGTGGTTCCGGAAGATCATCGCGTGCCGGGTCTCGTCCATCAGCTGGGTGGCGTAGAACTCGGCGGTCGTGGAGTCCGGCGCGCACGCCACGATGTAGCCGATCGCGCGGGCCGCCCGCTCCTCGGCCAGCGCCCGGAACGCGACCTCCTGGATCAGCGCGTCGCGCAGCGGGCCCGGCTCGTGCAGGAAGTCCGGGGTCACCAGCTCCGGCGAGTAGCCGAGGATGTTTCCGCGCAGCGTGCGCTGCGGGACGTTGGCGAACCAGTACCGCAGGTCGCAGTCGCGTGCGGTCAGCCGGATGCCCTCCGCGCCGTCGAACAGGGTGGACGCCTGGTCCCAGTCGGCGGCGTCGTCCGCCGTCGTCCCCGACCGCTCGCCGGAGCGGGGGGCGGCGGGCTGGGGACTGTAGGTGACGGCCGGCTGCGGGCGCGGGGCGGGCACGGTGACCGGTGCCGCGTCGGCGGCTCGAGCAGGGGCCGGGGTGGGGGCCGGTTCGATCGTGGGACCGGGGACGGGTGCGCCGGCCGGCGCGACCACGGACGGCGGCGGCGCCGTCGGCGCGACTGGTGGCTGCGGCGCCGTCGGTGGCTGCGGCGCGACCGGTGACTGTGGGGCAACCGGTGCCTGAGGTGCCGCCGCTGGCGGCTGCCCGGCCGGTGCCGGGGCGCTGTCGTTCATCACGAACGGGCCGGTGCCGTCGAGGAAGTCGACGAGCGGCGCCGCGACGCTGGCCCGCGACGGCGGGTGGAACGCGACGCACTGGCAGGCCGCGACCAGGTAGGCCACCTCGGGGGAGCGGATGAAGGACATCCCCCCGAGCATCTCGACCGCGTGGCGGGCGGCGTCGGTGATGGCGTCCTGTGCGCCGTAGCGGGCCATCAGACAACGGGCCAGCGCGTCGTTGTCCGTGTCGCCGGCCTGCATCGCGCGGGCCGCGCCCTCCAGCAACTGCGTCGCCGTCTCCACGCGGGTGCCCAGGGCGGCGCGGTCGGTGACCGCGCCGCGCCGATCGGCCAACGCGCGTTCGACGAGCGCGCTGGCCATGCCCAGGTACGACGCGGTGATGAGCAGCTCGAACCAGATGAACCCGACCGTCTGCAGGTCGTCGAGCATCCCGTCCGGGCCGTTCTCGGTCGGGATGACCAGCTCCTCCTCGATGAACACGTCGGTCAGCCGGACCTCGTCGCTCTCCGCGCCGGCAAGCACGCTGCTGCCCCAGAACGGGTGCCGGGTGATGCCCCGCAGCGTGGCCGGCATGAGCAGGAAGGCCGTCTGCTGGCCGCCGCCCGGTGCGGGCACCGCCACGCTGGCCGTCAGCAGGTCCATCGAGTGGCTCAGGCTGCACGGCTTCTTCGACCCGTTGATCCGGTAGCCGCCGTCCACCGGCGTCGCCGTCATCGAGGGGGAGAGGATCCCCTGGGCCGGGCGGCCCTCGGCGAAGCCCGAGGAGACCAGCAGGTTGCGGCTGGTGATCGCCTCCAGTAGGGCCCACTCCATGCCCGAGTTCTTGATGCTCTCGGCGAAGGTGAACAGCGTCGCCACGGAGAAGTGGTGCATCGTGGTCGCGACCGCCAGCGACGGCGCGTGGGCGCCGATCGCGCGGGTGACCCGTACCGCGTCCAACGGGGACGCGCCGAGCCCGCCGTACTCCTTCGGGATGACCAGGCTCGGGCCGCCGCTGGCCCGGAACACCGGCAGCGTGGTGGCCCCGGCGGCTTCCCGCTGCTCGAACGGGATCTTCGACAACCCGTCGAGCAGCCCCGGCAGGTACGACTCGCAGAGGGCACGGGCCTGATCGAGGGAGCGCACAGATGTCCTCCGGGGGACGACGGTCAACGAGGAATGAGTGAGTGGGCCGCCGCACGGCGCAGCTTGCCCGACGGCGTCTTCGGAAGGGTGCCCGGCGGCAGCACCACGATCTGGGCCGGACGGGCGTCGACGTCGGCGATGACCCGGTTGGTGATGGCGTCGGACAGCGCCTTCTCGGCGGTCGCATCGCCGGCCAGGCGTGACTCGACCAGCACCGCGAACGACTCCCGCGCCACCGAGTCGCCGGCCATGAGCCGCACCGCCGCGACGTTGCCGTCCCGGACGTCGTCGACGCCGGCGGCCGCGCGTTCGATGTCGGTGGGGTAGATGTTGCGACCGCCCATGATGATGACGTCCTTGCGGCGGCCGCAGACCACGATCCGGCCGTCGACCAGGTAGCCCTCGTCGCCGATGTCCAACCAGCCGTCGTCGTCGAGGGCGGGGGCCGGGCCGTCCTCGGTGAGGTAGCCGCGGGTCACCGAGTCACCGCGCAGCTGCAACCGGCCGACCTCGCGGTCGCCCAGCTCGGCGCCGGAGTCGTCGACGACCCGCACGGCGACGCTCGGGTGGGCGGCGCCGAGCACAGGCAGCCGGCGTACGCCGCTCGGGTGGTCGTCGCCCGCCGGTACCGCCCGCCGGTTCTTCTCCAGCTCCAGGGCGTCGATGGTGTCGAGGATCATCGGCTCCGACAGCGCCGACAGCGAGATGACCAGGGCGCTCTCCGCCGCGCCGTAGCAGCAGTTCACCGCCTCGGGCCGCAGGCCGAACCGTGCGCCGGCCCCGACGAACGCCTCCACCGTCGACGGGTCGATCGGCTCCGCGCCGTTGCACAGGGCCTTCAACCGGGACAGGTCGAGCGAACCGGCGTCGGCGCGGGCGAGCTGCCGGGTCAGGATCGCGTACGCGAAGTTCGGCGCGGCAGTGATCGTGCCGCCGTAGCGGCTCATCAGTTCCGCCCACACCATCGGGCGGGCGAGGAACTCCGCGGGCGTGACCATCACCAGGTCGATGCCGGTGAACATGGGCAGCAGCAGGCAGCCGACCATGCCCATGTCGTGGAAGAGCGGCAGCCAGCTGACCAGCACGTCCTTGTCGCCGCACTCGAGGTGGGCCGCGGTGTCGACGAGGTTGGCGTGGATGTTGCGGTGGGTTATCCGCACCGCCTTCGGCTCGGCGGTCGAGCCGCTGGTCAACTGCAGCAGCGCGGGGTCGTCCTCGGCGGCGGGCACGACGGTGAACTCCCGGTCGCTGTCCAGGTCGCCGATCATCAGGTGGGGGATGCCCCGCTCCCGCAGCACGCCGGCCATCGCCTCGAACGGGGCGCCCACCAGCACCAGACGCGCGTCGATCATGCGCAGCACACGCAGCGTGTCGTCGCGCCAGACCGACAGGTCGGTCCGCGGGGTCGGCTGGTGCAGCATGGTCACGCTGCCGCCGGCCAGCCACGTGCCCTGGACGACCCGCGCGACCTCTCCCGGGTCGCCGGCCAGGACCGCGACGGCCTGGCCGGGGGCCAGCCCGCCCGCGACCAGTGCCGCCGCCGTACGCCGGGCCGCCTCGTGCAACTGCCCCCAGCTGCGCCGCACCGGGTTCGTGGGGGCGCCGGTGACCATGCCGCCCGGGGACCGCCCGGCGGTGTCGACCACGGCGTCGACGAAACGGCTCACCTCAGTCTCGCCAGAATCATGCGGGCCAGCCTAGACAGACCGATCGGCAAAGACCATAGATCCTTTGTGGAGTCCGTACGGGCGATTGTGCCCGCGACCATGACCGATGAAGGATGACCGCTGCCCGGTAGTCGACCGCGGCGCTGACGATGATGATCCGGAAGGCGGCCGCCTGAATGGGTGACTCCAGGACGCAGTGGTGGTTGGATGTCGTACGCACCCAGGCGGCCGAGGTGCTCAGTCGACCGCGGGTTGACGTCACTCCGGACGGCGCCTTCGCGGACCTGGGTTTCGACTCCCTGACTGCGCTCGAACTGGCCGACCGGCTGTCCGAGGCGAGTGGGCTTCAACTGTCCGGCACCCTCGCCTTCGACTATCCCAACCCGCAGGCCCTGGCCGAATACCTGGCTGCACAGGTCGACGGTCCGGACGTGGGCCCGGGACCGGGGCACCGCAGCACGGCCGGCACGCGGGCGGGTGAGTCGGGGGCCACCCAGTCGGGTGAACCAGAGCCCATCGCCATCGTGGCGATGGCCTGCCGCTTCCCCGGCGGAGCGGCCACCCCCGAGGACTTCTGGAGCTTCCTGGCCGACGGCCGTGACGGCGTCGGCCCGTTCCCGACCGATCGGGGCTGGGACCCGCAGGTGTTCCATCCCGACCCCGACCACCCCGGCTCCACCTACGCCCGGCACGGGGGATTCCTCTACGACGCCGGCGACTTCGACGCCGGGTTCTTCGGTCTGTCGCCCCGTGAGGCGTTGGCCACCGACCCGCAGCAGCGGCTGATGCTGGAGATCTCCTGGGAGGCTTTGGAACGTGCCAGCGTGGATCCCCGCAAGCTGCGCGGAAGCCGCACCGGCGTGTACACCGGCGTCATCGCCAGCGACTACGCCCCGCGCCTCGGCGGCGTCCCGCCGGAGGTCGCCGGCTTCCTGATGCCCGGCAACGCGTCAAGCATCGTCTCCGGCCGCGTGTCGTACACGCTGGGCCTGGAAGGGCCCTCGCTGTCGGTCGACACCGCCTGCTCGTCGTCGCTGGTCGCGCTGCATCTGGCGGCCCGCTCGCTGCGTAGCGGCGAGTGCGACCTCGCCCTGGCCGGCGGGGTCACCGTGATCGGGACGCCGCTGGTGTTCACCGAGTTCAGCCGCCAGCGCGGCCTCTCCCCGGACGGGCGGTGCCGGTCGTTCGCCGCGTCCGCCGACGGCACCGGGTGGGCCGAGGGCGCCGGTGTGCTGGTCCTCGAACGGCTCGCCGACGCACGCCGCCACGGCCGGCGCGTACTGGCGGTCCTGCGGGGCAGCGCGGTCAACTCCGACGGGGCGTCCAACGGCCTCACCGCGCCCAACGGCCCCTCCCAGCAGCGCCTCATCGCCGACGCGCTCGCCGACGCGGGACTTGACGCCCACGACGTGGACGTGGTGGAGGCACACGGCACCGGCACCCGGCTGGGCGACCCGATCGAGGCTCAGGCGTTGAGCGCCGCGTACGGCCCCGGCCGGCAGCGCCCGCTCTGGCTCGGATCGGTCAAGTCGAACATCGGACACACCCAGGCGGCAGCCGGCGTGGCCGGTGTCATCAAGATGGTGTCGGCGCTGCGGCACGGGCGGCTGCCCCGCACCCTGCACGTCGACGAACCCACTCCTTACGTTGACTGGTCCGCCGGCCCGCTGCGGCTGCTCACCGACGAGCAGCCCTGGCCGGCCGGCGCCCGGCCGCGCCGCGCGGCGGTGTCGTCGTTCGGGATCAGCGGCACCAACGCGCACGTCATCGTCGAGGAGGCGCCGCAGGACGAGCCCGCCGCCGTCACCGACGACGCGGCCGTGCCGGCGCCGCTGGTGCTCTCCGCGCGGACCGTCCCGGCGCTGCGCGCGCATGCCCGCCGCCTCGATGCCTTCCTCGACGCTTACCCCGACCTGCCGGCCCGCGCGGCGGCGGTCGCGGCAGCCCGGCGTACGGCGTTCGAACAGCGCGCCGTCGTCCTCGACCGCGCCGCCCTCGCGGTGCTCGCCGCCGGCCAGGACACCCCGGCCGTGGTCACCGGCACGGCGGGCGAGGGCAGGCTGGCACTGGTCTTCCCCGGACAGGGATCGCAGCGACCGGGGATGGGGCGGGAACTCGCCGCCGCCGAACCGCGCTTCGCCGCGGCCCTGGACGAGGTCTGCGCCGCACTGGACCGGCACCTGGACCGTCCGATCCGCGCGGTCATCGACGGCGACCCCGACCTGCTGGACCAGACCGAACACACCCAGCCGGCGCTGTTCGCCGTGGAGGTGGCGCTGTACCGGCTGCTGCGACACTGGGGCGTCCGGCCGGACTTCGTCCTCGGCCACTCGATCGGGGAGATTACCGCCGCCCACGTGGCCGGAGCGCTGTCGCTGGACGACGCCGCCCGCCTGGTCGTCGCCCGCGGACGGCTGATGCAGGCGCTGCCCGCCGGCGGCGCGATGGCCGCGATCCAGGCCACCGGGCAGGAGGTCGAGCCGCTGATCGCCGACCCCGCGGCGCAGGTCGGGCTCGCCGCCGTCAACGGCCCGACGTCGGTCGTCATCGCCGGCCCGCGCGACGCGGTGCAGACCGTCGTCGACGCGTTCGCCGCCCGGGGCCGCAGGACCTCCCGGCTACGCGTCAGCCACGCGTTCCACTCCCCGTTGATGGAGCCGATGCTCGCGGACCTGGCGAAGCTGGAGGCGGACCTCACCCACCGGACGCCGGAGATCCCCCTGGTCTCCAACGAGACCGGCCTGCCGGTGGACATGATCACACCGGGGCACTGGAGCCGGCACGCGCGGCAACCGGTGCGGTTCGCGCAGAGCGTGCGCCGGCTGCGCGAGCAGGGGGTGAGCCGGTTCCTGGAGGTCGGGCCCGGCGGCGTGCTGTCGGCCATGGTCCTCGACTGCGTCGGCGACCTGGACGCTGCCGACACGGGTGACCCGACGATCGCCGTGCCGCTGCTGCGCGACGGGCGCGACGAGCGGGACTCCGCCTGGGACGCCGTGGCCCGCCTGTTCGTCGGCGGCGTGGACGTCGACTGGCCCGCGCTGGTCGGTGGGGACGTCCCGCCGGCGGAGCTGCCCACCTATCCGTTCCAGCAGCGGCGGTACTGGTTGACCCCGGCGGCCCGGCCGCTGCCCGGGGAGCCGGTCGAGACGCCGGGCGCCGCAGTGTCGACCGGCGAACTGTCGGTCGCCGCCCAACCGTGGCTCGCCCAGCACCGGGTGGGCGGGGCGGTCGTCGTACCGGGGGCGCTGCTGGCGGAGCTGGCGGCGCGCGCGGGTGCGGACGCCGGCTGCCCCGAGGTGGTGGAGCTCCTGTTGCAGGCGCCGCTGGTGCTACCCGAGGCCGGCGCCGTGCAGACCCGGGTGGTCGTCGCCGGGACCGACGGCGACCCGACCCGCCCGCTGACGATCCACGCGTGCCCACCCGGCGGAGCGTGGACGCCGTACGCGACGGGAACGGTCGCCCCGGTGCGGACCAGCGACGCCACCCGGTTGAAGTTGTGGCCGCCGCCGGGCGCGGCGCCGCTGGACACGGAGGGCTTCTACGACCGTCTGCGCGCCAGTGGCTACGACTACGGCCCGGTGTTCCGGGGCGTCGGTCGGGCGTGGAAGCGGGGCGACGAGATCTTCGCCGACGTGACGCTGCCGGCCGACGCCGCCGGCGGCACCGAGGATTTCCTGCTGCACCCGGCGCTGCTCGACGCTTCGCTGCACGCCCTCGGCCTGCTCGGCGACGCCAGCGCGGACGACGGGATCGCGCTGCCGTTCTCCTGGGCCGGCCTGCAGGTGCACGGCCGAGGTGCCACGGCGCTGCGGGTCCGGCTGACCCGCGACGGCGACGGTGTCGACGTCGTCCTCGCCGACCAGTCCGGTGCGCCGGTCGCCTCGGTGCGGCACGTCGCGCTGCGGCCGATCGCCCCCGACCGGCTCGCCCTCGGGCCGTCCGGGTCGGATGGCGGGTACGAGCTGCGCTGGGTGTCGGCCGCCGCGGCCCGCTCCGAGGGGCCGGTGGTGTGGCTCGGCGAGTCGACGGCCAGCGACCAGGTTCCCGACCTCCTCTTCACCGAACTGCCGCCGGGCGGTGACGACCCGCACCCCACCGTCTCCGCCGCGCTCGACCTGGCACACCGCTGGTTGGCCGACCCGCGGTACGGTGCCGCCCGGTTGGCGGTGGTGACCCGGGGGGCCGTCGGGGACCAGTGCCGGGATCTGGCTCACGCGGCGGCGTGGGGGCTGCTGCGCTCGGCGCAGTCCGAGCACCCCGACCGGCTCGTGTTGATCGACCTGGACGACGACCAGGCGTCGCGGCAGGCGCTCGCCGCGGCCGGCGCCGCCGCAGAACCGCAGGTCGCCGTCCGCGCCGGCGAGCTGCTGGTGCCTCGGCTGCGCCCGTCGGCCGCCGCCGGCCACGGCCCGGAGACCGGGGCCCCCGCCGGTTCCCCGGCCGTCACCGGTGCCGGAGCGCGGTCGTGGGCTCCGCAGGGCACCGTCCTCGTCACCGGGGCGACCGGCGCCATCGGCCGCCTCGTGGCACGGCACCTCGTCGAGCGGCGTGGGGCGCGGCACCTGGTGCTCGTGTCCCGGCGTGGGGCCGACGCCCCCGGCGCCGCCGAGCTGGTCGGCGAGCTGTCCGCGCTCGGCGCGGAGTCGGTGCGCGTCGTGGCCTGCGACGTCGCTGACCCGGCGGCCCTGACCGATCTGCTGAGGTCCGTCCCCGCCGAGCATCCGCTCACCGCCGTGCTGCACCTGGCCGGTGTGCTGGACGACGGGGTCGTCGAGTCGCAGACCCCGCAGCGGGTGGCCGCGGTGCTGCGGGCGAAGGCGGACGGTGCCCGGCAGTTGCACGAGCAGACCCGGGGCTGCGACCTGGCCGCGTTCATCCTCTTCTCCTCCGCCGCCGGCCTGCTCGGCTCGCCCGGTCAGGCGGGGTACGCCGCCGCCAACGCCTACCTCGACGCCCTCGCCGAGCAGCGGCGCGCGCAGGGGCTGCCCGGGCAGTCGCTGGCGTGGGGCCTGTGGGAGCTGCCGGACGGGATGGCCGGGCAGGTCAGCGCCACCGGCCTGCGCCGCATGCGCGGGATCGGGCTGACACCGTTGTCGCCGGCACGCGGACTGGCCCTGCTGGATCGGGCGCTCGACTCGGACGCCGCGGCGCCGGTCCTCGTCGACGTGGACAGCGCCCTGCTCGACGGGCACGACCGGGGGTCGGTGCCGCCGGTGCTGCACGACCTGATGGCCACCGACCGCCTGGCCGACGCGCACGACGCCGGCCTGGCGTCGCCGGCCACCGCGTCGGTCGACCCGGTACCCGGCGGCCCGCGGGCCGCCGGCACGGGCCTCGCCGGGACGCTGCCCAGGCTCGCTCCCGCCGAACAGGACCGGGTGCTGCGTGAGCTGGTGCTCGCCGAGGCAGCCCTGGTGCTCGGCCACACCTCCGCCGCCGACCTGGACGGCACCCGGAGCCTGCCCGAACTCGGATTCGACTCGCTGACGGCGGTCGAGCTGCGCAACCGGCTCGCCGCCGCGACCGGGCTGACGCTGCCGGCGACCCTGGTGCTGGACTACCCGAACGTGCGGGAACTCGTCGGCTACCTGCGCGGTGAGCTGCTACCCGAGCAGGCGTCCACCCCGATCGGGGTGCTGGAGGAGTTGACCCGGCTGGAGTCCAGCCTGGCCAACCTGACGATGGACGCCGTGGCGCGCAAACGGCTCGCCGACGCCCTGAACCAACTGCTGTCGCTGGTCGACACCGAGTCGGACAAGGTCGACGCGACGAAGGACGACTTCTTCGACCTGCTCGACTAGGCCGCGTGCCGGCCGCAGCGACGCGGCCCGTCTCCCAGCCGCTTCGGCGGCTGGGAGACGGCCCGCGGGTCGTTCAGCCGACCGGGGCGGCCTCCACCACGGTGACCTCGGTGTCGGAGCCGAACAGCCCGAGCAGGATGTTGCGGATCGAGTCGCGCATCGCCGCGCACGCCACCGGGTCGATCAGGCTCGCCAGGGAGGCGATGCCCAGATCGAACCGGCTCTCGAACTCGACCCGCACCGCCTCGTCGGCCTCGACGACCAGCCAGGAGCCGGTGAACGTCGCGAAGTCGCCCTTGGTCTGTGCGAAGTCGATGCGCCGGTTGACCGGGTCGATCTCGTCGCGTTCGGTCCAGACGAGGATGCCTCGGCGGAAGTTCACCTCCCACATCGACTCCACCTCGGTCGGGCTGACCCGGGTCACCCCGACCGTCCGTACGGTGTCGGTGAACTCCGGATACGCCGCGAAGTCGGCCAGCCGGTCGAACGACTCCTTGGCCTCTGCCCTGGGCAGCAGTGCGTGCACGATGACGGAACACTCCATCGCGGGTGACCTCCTCAGCTCGGGTTGAGGATCACTGCCGCAACCCCCGGATCAGTTGACGCAGGCTGACCCGCCACGCGTCCTCGGCCTGCGCCGGGGTCATCGCGTCCGGTCCGCCGGGAATCGTGCCGAACGACGTCGGCAGCAGTTCGGGGATGATGACGAGCCCGCAGACGGCCACCACGCCGTCCAGCCGGGCCAGGTCCTCGGGGGGAAGGACGTCCGCGAATGCCGGCCGGACCAGCCGATCCACGATGGACGGGTCCGCGATCCGGCCATCGGGCACGTCCATGCCGCACTCGCGGGCGGTCTCCGTCACCAGGTCGAGGTAGCGCTCCACGGGGATGCCGGCCGGTCCGGCGGTCAGCCAGTAGTCGCCCTTGCGCAGATCGGCGTCGAGCACCGCGCGGATCGCCTGCGCGACCATGTCCTGCGGGACGAGGTCGAAGAACGTGCCGGGATGCGCCGGGACGAAGGGCAGGTCGCCCGTCACCAGGTACTCGGCGAGCTGGTGCACTCCCTGGTGCTGGCGGATGACGCCGGTACGGGAGTCGCCGATGACGATCGCCGGCCGGACGATCACCGCGTCGATGCCGCTGTCGCGGACCAGCTGCTCGCCGAGGTACTTCGACGTGACGTACTCGTCGGTCCGGGCGGCCGCCTTCTCGGTGCCCAGCCTGCCGCCGCCGCCTTCGCGGCCGTACCGGGACACGTAGGCGGTGCTGACGTGGACCAGGGGCGCGTCTGCCTCGGCGGCGAACTCGACGACCCGGCCGAGGCCCTCGATGTTGAGCCGGTTCACCTCCGCCTGGTCGGCGGAGAAGTTGACGATGGCGGCCGTGTGGACCACCGCGTCGACCTCGGCGCACAACTCGCGGTAGGCGCGGCGGTCGAGCCCGAGCAAGGGGGCGTGCAGGTCCAGCCTGACCACCCGGTTCGAGCCGCCCGGCAGGCGTCGGTAGGCGGCGGCGAGCACGTCGTACCCGGAGAGCTCGGCCAGGAGGGCGGTGCCCACGACGCCGCTGGCCCCGGTGACCAGGACGGTACGCCGCGTCATGCGGGCACGTCGCTTCCGGTGGTGGGGAAACGCGCGGCCAGGCCGGCGCAGGCCCGTTCGAACGAGGCGACCAGCCGCGTCTCCTCGTCGGGGGTCATCGTCGCGGGTGGGGTCAGCCGCAGCACCGGGTGCGCGTTCATCGAGTGGTTGACGACCACGTCGTTGTCGAGCAGGTCCATCAGGAACTCCGCGGCGTGCATGGCGGAGCGGAACTCCACCCCGATGAGCAGCCCGGCGCCGCGTACGTCGGCCACCAGATGCCCGATCGGGCGCACCGCCCCGGTGATCGCCGCGAGCAGCCGCGCACCCAGATCGGCGGCCCGCTCCACCAGCTTCTCATCCCTGATCACCTCGACCGTCGCGCGGACGGCGGCCATGGCGAGGGGGTTCGCGGAGAAGGTGGACGTGTGCAGGTAGGGGTCCTTGTCGAAGGGGGCGAACGCCTCCGCGGTCGCCAGGGTCGCCGCGACCGGCACCAGCCCGCCGCTGAGCGCCTTGCCGACCAGCAGGACATCGGGTCGTACGCCTTCGCGGTCCGCTGCCCACCAGGTCCCGAGCCGTCCCAGACCGGTCATCACCTCGTCCAGGACGAGCATCGCCCCCCGATCGTGGCACAGCGCCTCGACCGCCTTGAGATAGCCGGGCTCAGGGATGATCACCCCGCCCTCGCTCTGCACCGGTTCGACGACCACGCAGACATCCCGGTCGACGACGGCGGCCAGTTCGTCCAGGTCGCCGAACCTGACGTGGGTGACCTCGGGCAGTAGCGGGCGGAACGGATCCTGGTAGAGCGACCGCGCGGTGAGCGACAGCGCGCCGACCGTCTTGCCGTGGTATCCGCTGTGCATGGAGACCAGTCGGTGCCGCCCGTTCGCCCGGGCGATCTTGATCGCGGTCTCGACCGCCTCGGCACCGGAGTTGGAGAAGTGCACCTTGACCAGGCCCTCCGGTGCCACCGAGACCAACGCCTCGGCGGCCCGGGCGGCGGGCTCGTTCAGCAGCACCCGGGTGGACAACGCCTGCCGTTCGAGCTGGTCGCGCACCGCCGCGAGCACGACCGGATTGCCGGCACCGACGAAGAACACGCCGTAGCCGGCGCAGTTCAGCAGTTGACGACCGTCCCCGGTGTGCACCACGGTCCCCGTGGCGCCGACCTCCAGTGGGGTGTGGAGCATGGCGGCGACCCGCCCCAGCCCTTCGCCGAGATGACGGCGGTAGATCTCGAAGACACTGGAGGACACGGCGGAAGTTTGCCCGAACGACACCCGCCGGACAATGGTCTACTCAGGACAGCCGACGGTGACCGAACAGCCGACCCTTCGAGCATTGCTGCGGGCGTTGGCCTTGCTCTATGGTGCGGCCGTGGACACGTACCGCGAGATCGTTTACTCCGTTTCGGACCGGATCGCCACGGTCTCGCTCAACCGTCCCGAGGAGCGCAACGGCTACACCCTGCGGATGGCCGACGAACTCGCCCACGCGTTCGACCGTGCCGACCGCGACGACGACGTCCGGGTCGTGGTCCTCACCGGTACGGGTGAGCACTTCTGCGCCGGGCTGGACCCGTCCGTGACAGAGTTCGACACCCCCGACGACCCCGAGGCCGAGTGGGCGGAGCCGGCGGGGCGGTGCTCAATGCGGATCTTCGCGATGAACAAGCCCGTCATAGCCGCGATCCGGGGCGCGGCCGTCGGCGCGGGCGCCACCATCATCCTGCCGGCCGACTACCGTCTCGCCGCCACCGACGCACGATTCGGGTACGTCTTCAGCCGGCGGGGCATCTACGCCGAAGGCGCGTCCACCTGGTTCCTCCCGCGGCTGGTCGGGATGGGGCGTGCGCTCGACTGGATGATCAGCGGGCGGGCGTTCGACGCCGCCGAGGCGCTCTCGGCCGGCTTGGTGCACAGCGTCCACGAGCCGGAACACCTGCTCGACAAGGCGTACCAGCTCGCGCGGACCATCATCGCCACCACCGCGCCGGTGTCCGTGGCGGTCATCCGGCAGATGCTGTACCGCACCAGCGCGCTGGACTCGCCGTACCCGGCGCACCGGCTGGACTCCCGCCTCTCCGCGGAGGCGTTGACCAGCGCGGACGCGAGGGAGGGCTTCGACTCCTTCCGGCAGCGACGCGCTCCGGCCTTCCCCGGACGGGTCAGCAGCGACCTGCCCGACCACCTCCCGTGGAGAAGCGAATGACATCTGTGGTTGCGGCATGACGCAGGCGGCCGGGCGCGGTCCGGAAATCGCCGAACAGATCACCGTCGCCGCACCGGCGGGGGCGGTCTACGCGGCTGTCGCCGACGTACGGCGGATGGCCCGATGGAGCCCGGAGTGCGTCGCGGTCTGGGTCACCCGGCGCGACGGCGGGCACCCGCGACGGTTCGTCGGCTGGAACCGTCGAGGTCCGTTGCTGTGGTTCACCACCTGCCGGGTCGTCACCGCCACGCCGGGCAGCGAGTTCGCCTTCGACGTCACCACCTTTGGCCAGCCGGTGGCCCGCTGGGGCTACCGGTTCGCCGAGACCGACGGCGGCACCGAGGTGACCGAGTACTGGCAGGACCGGCGCAACGGAGCGGCCCACGTGCTCGGCCGGATCTTCACCGGCAAGGCCTCGGGCGACCGCCCGACCGTGAACCGGAGCGGCATGCGTGAGACCCTGCGCCGGTTGAAGCGGGAGCTGGAGGCGGCCTGACCCTGGGTGGCAACTGGCGGCGGTCGACACGCCGTCGTGCCGAGCCGAGTAGGGCCTGCGGCGCCGGTCGAACTGCGCCAGCTCGCCGGCTCAGGAACGAGACCCTCGGCAACAACAGGCAGCTTGCGGGTACTGCGGGACTGGCTCGCCACCAACCGCACCCGACCCACCCCTACGACCGCAGTCCGCGTGCCGTCGGCCCGACGGATCACCGCCTGGATCATGCGACCCGGCCACAAACTCACCGACGACAACCGCGCTGATCTCGCCGACGCCCGCAGTCGCTGCCCGGACCTCGACACCGTCGCCGACCTCGCCCGCGGCTTCGCCGCCCTGGTCCGCCACCACGGCACCGGACAACACCTCGACGCCTGGATCGACCGTGCCCGCCACGCCGGATACCCCGAGATCCGCGGCTTCGCCGCCGGCCTCGTCGGCGACCGCGACGCCGTCGTCGCCGGCCTCGCCCAGCCGTGGAGCTCAGGTCCGGTCGAGGGCCAGGTCAACCGCATCAAGACGATCAAGCGACAGATGTATGGCCGCGCGAACCTCGACCTCCCCCGCAAACGAGTCCTCGCCACACCATGAACGCCGCCAAGATCAATCACGAAATGTGTGCCAGAGCCAGTTCCAGTCCGCCGTTGACACCAGTGGTCGTTACCGGTTGCCCGACGGGTGGCCTGGGACCGTGCCCGTTTGTCCCGGTCCATCCGCTCGATCAGTTCGGCGCGCAGATGTCCGTGCGTCACGATGCGCGTGGTGGGGCTACCGCCGCCATGGTCACCCTCTGCTCCGACCAGGTCCGGTGGGCGATCCGGCCGCAATCGCTGTGGCACCACGAACCCTCACTCGGCCTCCTGGCCCAGGAATGTCCGAGAATCAGGGTAGAGCCACATCAGCCCCAACAGAGCTATCAGCGGACGGACGAACCGATCGTGCCGGCGTGCTCACCGAGGAGATCAGCGTAGATGTCGACGTCCACGGTGTCGTAGTTGCAGCGTGTGAGGAGCCGGTTAAGTCGCTGGGCGATATCGTCCGAGGGGAGGTCGAGGCGTTCGCAGAGGTCACGGTGCGCGCAGACGAGCGGCTCGGCGATTTCTTCCGGTTCGGTGCGGGTGATGTGGTAGGCGTCGCGGAGATGTCCGGACAGGTCGTCCCAGACGAGGATGGCATCCTCGACCAGGTCGAGCGCAGCAGGGGTCACGGGGTGGGCGCAGAGGATCTCGACTTCGGCGGCCAGGCGGTGCCCTGCGGTTTCCACGTCGGAGATCTGCCACTTGCTGCCGGTGGTGGCCTGCGACGCGTCCTGGACGGCAGCGTTCAAGTCGGCGAGACCGCACGTGTCGGCGGCGTCGAGCATGCCGGCCTCACTCAGTAGCAGGGTGGCGAAGAGACGGTCCCGGACCGCGTGCCCCGCCACCAACTCGGCGAGTTGGCGGGGCGACAGCCGCTGCACGGCTTGAAGGTAGTGGGCGTGTTCGGGCACGACGGGGGCGGCACCGAATGGGGTGGCGGCGCCGGAGAAGATGGTGCCCGCGTGGAATGTGGTCAAGGCTGTCGCGACCGCGTGTGCGCACAGGTCGTCTCCGATGATCCCGCAATCGCAGTCTCCGGTGAAGATCCCGTCGACGATGCCCACCCACGGCTGGAAGGTGGCGTCGTGCTCGCGTACCAGGGCCTGGACACCACCGCCGGCGGGCTCCAGCTCACCGACGCTGCCGTCGGTCAGCAGCCGCGCCGCTGTCTCGCCCACGGCCGTGGGGATCGAATCACGAAACGCCTCAACGTCGATGCGGACCGCCACAGGAACACCCTATCGGCCGGACTGGAAGCGGGCGGCGTCGAGCTTGGCCAGGAACGTCGGCCGGCGGCGGTGTTCTGCGCGCAACGCCTCCAGGTACGCCTCGAATCGTATGACCTCGCCGGTGGCCACGTACGCCATGCGCAGGTTGCGCAGCAGCGTGATCGCCTTGTCGTAGCGGCGTTTGTCGTAGGAGTCCAGCAGTTGGGCGTCGATGAGCGCCTGGTAAGGCTCGCGTACCTCGGCCGGGTGGGTGCGTCGCCGCAACTCCACCAGTTCGACGCGCTGCCGGGCAGGAACTTCGTCCCAGCGTGCGAGCCCGGTGTGCCAGGCCTCGTTGTCACGACCGGCGAGGATCAGCACGTCGATCAGGTGGGGTAGGTATTCCGCCTGCCCTGCGGCACGCTCGCGTACCGCCGTCAACGCCGGCTCGGTGTGCGCGGCATCCTGGTCGGTCTCGGCCACCGTGGCCAGCAGCGACCGGAAGTTGTCGATCGTCGGTTGGGCATCGAACGCCGTCCGGCGCTCGGCCGCCGCCGCTTCCGGTTCACCGGTCTCGATCAACAGCCGTACGAGTAGGTCGCGTAGCGCCACAGCCTGATGACCCGACGGGTGAGCGGCGAGTCCGCGTCGGGCCCAGTCGATCGCCTCGGCGGGGCGCTGCGCCTGCGTCAGTACCTTGACGATCCGTACGTACTGGTCGGCGCTGACCAGACGCTCCGCCAGGACCTGTACGTGGTAATCCACGTCGCCGGAGACCTCAGCGATCTGCTCCCGCAGGTACCGCACCGCCCATTGCCGATGCCAGTCATCGGGCTCGATCCCGGCGGCGGCGCGCTCGTCGACCAACCTCGCGACCTCGGCAAGGCCCTTCGGCCCCAGCGCCGGAGCCCACTCGCGGAGCACCACGTCCGGCCAGCCCGGGCCGTCACACACCAGCTTCACCAGCCACGCCGCCAACCCTGCCGGCCGAGGCGGCGCGGCCCGACACGCCCGGGCGTAGACCTCCATCAGGTACGCCAGGTCGTTGCCGAGCACGCCAGAGGAGCTGTCCATGTACATCAAGGCGGTCGTCATCCGATCGACTGCCTTGCGCAGCACCGGCACCGCGACCGCCGCGTCACCCGCGTCGATCA
Organism: Micromonospora sp. DT62; assembly: GCF_049847285.1. Lineage (NCBI taxonomy): Bacteria > Bacillati > Actinomycetota > Actinomycetes > Micromonosporales > Micromonosporaceae > Micromonospora > Micromonospora sp. DT62. The sequence goes on along the minus strand of NZ_JBNCOB010000006.1, from coordinate 32,414 downwards.
GCCGGGCGCAGCGGTCCGCGACCTCACGCGCCGCCTGGGAGTAGGCCTGCCGGCCCGCGTACGGGTCACGACGGCGATCCCGCCGCAACCGGTCCACCAGCACAGCTAGCCCGTTCTCGTCCCCCGCCCTCACCGGGTACATCACACCAGAACGCCCGCGACGACCTAGGGCAGGTTGCCGGTGAGTTCTTCGCGCCACTGTGCGAAGCGTTTGCGCATCTCGCCGATATGAGCGGGGTCGGCACCGTAGGCGGCAAAACGTCGGTCCGGGTACCGCTCCAGCATGCCGAACAGGTCTGCCAGGATGCGCCGGTCGAACCCCGCGTCGGATTGTTCGGCCAGCTCGCACAGCCGCGTCCGGGTGTAGCGACCGGTCATGAGGGCCGCATCGATGTCCAGGAAGTCTCTGGGCTCGGCGCGCGTATACAGGGCGGACATCTTGCCCGCGACGACGTCGTCGGCGTGCAGCACCGGCCCGACGTCCATCAACACCGGCGGCAACGCACGCCAGTTGGCCGCCAGCTCGACCTTGTATGGATGGGCAGGTTGAGCGGGATCGGTGACCGCGAGCCGGGCGAAGGTGTCGAACTGCTGCGTCACCTCGACGGAATACCCACCGGCGCGGTAGCCGTCGACTACCGCGTCCACTGCTGTGGCGAACTCGCCACGGCGCTCCCACGCCGTGAACAGGTCGATGTCCTCGCTCGGGCGGTCGAGGATGCCGTGGGCCTGTACGGCGTAGCCGCCGGCCAATGCGAACCCGTAGCGGGCAGCGACCCGCAGTCCGATCTCCGCCAAGCGGAGGTGAACCTGATCCACCCTTACCCGGCCAGCGTCCGCGGCGGCGTGGTCAGCTCGGGAAAGCGTGCCTGCCACAACGCCCGCAGCCGGGCCGGGAGCCACAAGCTGGGCCACAAACGGCGCAGCGTCGGACCGTGCAACCACCGACGCAAGTCGTCAACCGAATTAGCCTGGTTGAGCACCGTCTGGTACATCAGCTGCAGATCACCGGCGTCGTCCAGGTCATAAATGCTGTCGCCGGACCAGTCCAGCCACCGATCGAGCGTCACCACACCGCGAACCGGACCGCGCAGGTCGGACAGGGAGGCGGCGACCACGAAATGCCGCTGGTCCACATACCCCGACCCAGGCGGTGCACCACTGCCGCTGGCCATGTCTCCACCTCCTGACCCAGATCGTACGTGTGAGCGGCGTCGCCGGCTGGCACGACATCGACCTCACGGCCATCTGACCTCCCGGGCTCGGCCTGCGGCCTGACGGTCATCGTCAAGGACGAACTGCCCGCCTGCCGATCACCACCCGGGCGGCCGGGCGCCAGCCAGGTGACCGCCTTACCCGGTGGCCGGACTGCCGGCCGTCCGCGCCGGTTCGACTTCTCGCGCTGGCCCGTCGGCAGCCCCCGGCCGGCCCGGCCCGCTGGTGCCCGAGCCGACGGGCGCACGGGCCGGGTGGCGCTGGGCACTGCCCACCTTGCGGAAGGACACTCTCGCGGCAAGGTGGGCGGCCCCGGTCGCGCTGCTCGCCCAGCGTCAGCCGGCCCAGCTTCGACGGCCCGGCTATCGACGCCGACGTCCGGGGCGTCGCCCGACGGTGATCGCGGGGGCACCGCAGGTCAGTCGTGGCGGTGACGCACGATGTAGTCGATGTAGCGGATTGTGTCCTCGCGGTCGTCCTCGCTGATCGAGTCCCACAGGTCCGCCAGCCAGTAGAGCGAGCCCGACAGCATCCAGGCCCACCCGCGCACCCAGGTCGCCTCGTCGAACCCGAGCGCCTCCCGGTAGGCGGCCCGGGCGCGGGTATCGAACAGGCTCCAGCCCGGCCGCACCTCGACCGCCGGATCGCCGCGGCCGAGACCGCCGAAGTCGATCACCCCGGTGAGCCTGCCCCGGCCGACCAGCAGGTTGCCTTCCAGGAGATCACCGTGCAGCCATACCGGCGGTCCGGGCCACTCGTCCGCCGCCATCGCCTCGTCCCACGCCGCGGTCACCGCCCGCCCGTCGATCCGGTCGCCCAGCGCCGCGATCGACCGGCGGGTCAGCTCGTCCCGCTGCACCAGAGGTACGCCGCGCTGAATCCCCTCCTTGACCGGCCCGCCCATCGGGCCGATCGCGATCATCGCGCGCACGAAGCCGGCGAGGTCGACGGCGAGGTCGACGAGGTCCTGCCCGGCTTCCGGATTGCGCCCGTCCAGCCATGGGACGACCGTCCACGGCCAGGGATAGCCCCCGCCCGGCCGGCCGGCCGCGACTGGCACCGGCACCGGCACCGGAAGGTGCGGTGCCAGCCGCGGCAGCCAGGTCGCGTCGGTCGCCACCTGGTCGACCGCCCACTGCGCCCGCGGGAGCCGTGCCGTCAGGGAATCACCCAGCCGGAACAGCGCGTTGTCGGTGCCGTTCAACGGCTGCGGAACGATCGGCAGGTCCGACCATTTGGGGAACTGCTCGTCGATCAGGGCGCGTACCTGCTCGACAGCGACGACGATTTCACCAGGGCGCATCGCGCGACCGTAGAACCCGCTCGATCATCCTGTCGATCGAATTCGGACCACGCCGAACCGTGCGCCGGATCGACCGCTTGTTCCGCGGCCTCGGCCTCGGCGGCGAGTCCGCCGGGTCTGCCATCGGTGCGCATCCGGCCGGTGAAACCCTCGGCTGCCTCGCCGTCGTACCGACGCGGTGGAGCGGTGCTGAACAAAGGACGGTCGGGATGCCGGTGGGCGCGAACCATGGCCCCGTGAGTTACCGCCGAGAGTGGTTATTCCGTGGCCAAACGGCAGCGCACTAAAATCTCGAGGAGGCCGCGCGCTCTCACCTCGAGGGCATGTGACGGCTCCGGCCTCGACGTCGAGGGTATGAAGCAGGAGTTCGAGCACCTTCCCGAAGGACACGGCGACTTCGAGCTGAACGCCCTGTGGATGTTCCAGTTCATCGACTCCGAATGGGACAAGATCGCGGAGTTCGAGACGACATACGAGCAACCCCGCACACCACCCTCAAGATCGTCCGCAAACCCGCCGACCAGCGGCTTCGCTGTCCACCCGCGCCGCTGGGTCGTGGAACGCACCCTGGCCTCGCTCACCGCCTGCCGCCGGCTGGCTCGGGACTACGATCGCCACCCCGAGGTCTCCGAAGCCATCGTCCGCTGGGCCGCCATCGCCAGCATGACCCGCCGCATCATCCGCGGCCAACCCGCCCGCCGACAACTCCGCCGCACCTTCACCTAGACCTGACCAACCCGATCCCAAACACGCTCTCAGAGGCGTCCGTCCGAGCCCGTTCGGCGCGCGCCGCAGCGGGTAGGGGAACCGGGCAGCGCGGTGTGCGTGCTGAACGACCGGAACGACAGGTGCGTCGACGCCCGGGTCAGCACTCGTCGACCACGGGTGGTGGCGGTCGGGGCACCCGCCCCGACCGCCCGTCTGCTGCTGGTTCAGGAGGCGGTGGGGAAGTGGAAGTCCGACCGGGTTGTCTCGGCTCGGCTCGGCCACCGACTGGTGACGACCTTGCCGCGGGTGTAGAACGACACCCCCTCCGGACCGTGGATGTGCGTGTCGCCGAAGAGCGAGGCCTTCCAACCGCCGAAGGAGTGGTAGGCCATGGGGACCGGCAGCGGGACGTTCACGCCGATCATGCCGACCGCGACGTCCCGGACGAAGCGGCGGGCCGCGGCTCCGCCCGAGGTGAATAACGCGGTGCCGTTGCCGTACGGGTTGGCGTTGATGATCCCGACGGCCTCGTCCAGGGTGTCGGCACGTAGCACGACCAGAACCGGTCCGAAAATCTCCTGCTGGTACGCGGCCATCTCGGGAGTGACCCGGTCCAGCAGGCACGGGCCGACGAAGTAGCCGCCGTCGTGACCGTCCACCCGCAGGCCCCGGCCGTCAACGACCACCGTGGCGCCGGCTTCCTGTGCCTCGTTCACCGAGGTGATGACGCGCTCGCGCGCCTCGCCGGTGATGACCGGACCCATCTGGGAGGACGCCCGGTCGCCGGGACCCACGACGATTGTCGATGCCTCTCTGGTCAACAGTTCGATCAGCTCGTCGCCGGCCGTACCGACCGCGACCACGGCGGAGATCGCCATGCAGCGCTGCCCCGCCGAGCCGTACGCCGCCGACGTGATCTGCCGCGCCGCCTCGGCGAGGTCGGCGTCGGGAAGCACCACGGCGTGGTTCTTCGCTCCGCCCAGCGCCTGGACCCGCTTGCCGGAGGCCGCGGCGCGCTGGTGCACGTGGCGGGCGACCGGGGTGGAGCCGACGAACGACACCGCCGCGACGTCCGGGTGGTCGAGCAGCGCGTCGACCGCCGCCTTGCCGCCGTGCACCACGTTGAAGACCCCGTCCGGCAGGCCGGCATCGGCGTACAACTGGGCGACGAGATTCGAGGCGGACGGATCGCGTTCGCTGGGCTTGAGGACGAAGGTGTTGCCACAGGCGATGGCGACCGGGTGCATCCACATCGGCACCATGACGGGGAAGTTGAACGGGGTGATGCCGGCGCACACCCCCAGGGGGGCGCGCAGCGAGTACGAGTCCACGCCGGTGGACACCTGGTCGGAGTAGGCGCCCTTGAGCAGTTGCGGAATGCCGCAGGCGAACTCGATGACCTCCCGGCCCCGGATCACCTCGCCGCGCGCGTCCTCGATCGTTTTGCCGTGCTCGGCGGTGACCAGCCGGGCCAGTTCGTCCTCGTGCCGCTCCACCAGGTCACGGAGCCGGAAGAGGACCTTGGTGCGTCGGGACAGGGAGGTATCGCCCCAGGATTCGTAGGCCTTGGCCGCCGCGGCGACGGCCTGGTCGATCTCGGGCTGCCCGCCGATGGCCACCTGTGCCTGGGGCTCCCCGGTCGCGCTCTGGTACACGGTCGCGTACCCGCTGCCGGCGACGGACGCTCCACCAATCCAGTGCTCGATGCTGCGCACCGCACCCTCCTTCGTCAATTGACGCTCCGAACGTCGCCGGATCCGTTCTGCGATTCCGTGCATGTGCCGTGGGTCGGGCTCGACCGTGGCACGTCGTACGTGATCATGATGCCGCCCATGGGTGGTCCACCACTCCCGGTGGGAACTAGAGCCACCGGGTGCCGATCCCCCGCAAGTCGGGGGTGCTGAAGGAGTACAGGAGTTCCATGCTGTCCGCGCTGCTGGTCTCAATCGCGTGGCCGACATTGGCGGGGATGTACATCGCGGTGCCCGGGCCCGCCTCGAACTGTTCGTCGGCCACGGTGAACAGCGCCGTCCCGGACAGGACGTAGTAGAACTCGGCCGAGTCGGCGTGCAGGTGGAGTGGGTGCTTCATCCCGGGCTCCATCCGGTAGACGCCGGTGAGGAACTCGCACTCCGGATCGTCAGTGAGTTGCCGGTCGACGAGACGGTGCACCAGGCCCTCGTCGTCCGGGTTGTGATTGAGGGCGGAGATCAGTTCGTAGCCGAGTTCGTCGCGATGCACCACGAACGCCGGGCGTGGGGCTTTCGCCCCGGGGGCGGCAGCGGCTATCCGACGGCCACCGGTGGGTAACGTCGTCACCGCTCGGCGTCCACGCTCGTCGCCCCGAGGGGGATCTGCGGGCTGGTGAGGGGGCCGTGGTGCTTGGAGAGGCAGAGTGCGTCCCAGCCGGTGACCACCCCGTGGATAACGCCCGGCTCCCAGCACAGGTACTCGCCGGAGCGGTAGACGTGTTCCGGATCCGTGGCGCACCAGCCCCCGAGGAAGAAGATCTCCTCCGTGCTGTGGTGGAACTCCAGGGCGGTCTTGGCGAAGCGGCGCGGCAGGACGAACAGGATGGTGTCCTTGCCGGTCTCCTCGACTTTACGCAGCCGGATGCACTGCGTGGGCACCTCGAGGTCGCCGTGGCTGCTCGTGTCGGTCACCCCCGCGAACGCCTCGCGCACCGGCAGCCAGTTCGCCGGATTGAAGATGTCGACGGTCTCGCCGAGCGGCTTCGACGGCGCGGGTCGCTCGTCCGTGCGGATCTCGAAGGGCGAGTCGGTCCAGAAGATCAACGTCGCGCCCTCCTCCGACGAGATCGGGCCGATCCCGGTGCCGGACGGGAGGAAGAGGTAGTGCCCGCGCCGGCACTGGCGGCCGGCGATGGTGAGGTCACCGTCGCGGACCAGCAGCTCAAGATCGGCGCCGTTCCAGTGCGCCGGCATGCTCCAGCCGGGCGGGACCTCGACGACGAGCGTCTGCGCGCCGGTTTCCGGGTCCTCGTTGATGTGCCGGGTGAGGAGTCCGAAGGGCAGCTGCTCGGCCCGCCACACCCGCTGCGATACCTGATCGATGGTGACCCGTCGCTTGCCGGAATGAGCCACGGTGGACCTCCTTCGGGTTGGCCACGGATTGTATGTAATCCGGGTGGTGACGTCTAGACCTTCATCTCGACTTGTGGGATCTGCGCAGGTGATGATGGTGCAAGTGTTCACGGCTGAGAGTGGCCCGGAGATGCGTGTATGCAACTACTCGCCTGGGGGATGGTGGGTCACGTGGCGGGTGTCGACTCGGCGGCCCTCCGCCGGGCCGGCGCCGCGGCGAAGGCGCCGGCCCGGCGGAGGGTCATCGACTCCTTGTGCCTGGTCGGGCCAGTTGTATACGATCCTGCGTCTAGTCGTCCTGCCAGCCGCGTTTCCTCATCTGCTCGGAATCGGGGAGAGATGCCGCGAAGATTCGGTCTCGTCGGTGGAACGGTGGTCACCGAGGAGGGCGTCCAGACGGCTGACGTGCTCATCGATGCGGGGCGCATCGAGAGCGTCGGCTGGATACCGCCGTCGGCGGACATCGAGAAGGTTGATGTCCGAGGGAAGCTCGTCATCCCTGGTGGCGTCGATGTGCATACACATTTAGATACGCCGTTCATGGGTGCCGTCACCTCCGACGACCACGCCTCGGCGAGTCGTGCCGCCGCCGTGGGTGGCACGACGACCTACGTCGACTACGCCTTCCAGCAGCCCGGCGAGCGCCTGCCGGAGGTTCTGGAGCGGTGGGCGGGTCGGGCCGGTGGCCGCTCCGCGATCGACTTCAGCTTCCATCTGGCCGTGACGTCGCCCTACCCGGATCTCATGGCGGACATGGCGCTGGTGCTCGCCGACGGCGTGACCAGCTTCAAGGTGTTCATGGCGTACAAGGGCCTGGCCATGCTCGACGACGGTCAGCTCTTCTCGATTCTCGCCGAGTCGAGCCGGCTGGGCGCGACGCTCTGCGTGCATGCCGAGAACGGCCACGTCATCGACGTCCTCGCCGAGCGGCTCGTCCGGGCGGGGAGGACCGGTCCGCTGGCGCACATGCTGTCCCGGCCGCCGGACACCGAGGTGGAGGCGGTGCGACGCGGGATCATGCTCGCGAACATGGCCGACGCCCCGCTCTACTTCGTGCACCTGTCGACCGCGGGTGCCGTCGCCGCCGTCGCGGAGGCCCAGCTGGCGGGGCGCCCGATCTCGGGCGAGACCTGCACGCACTACCTCCTCCTCGACGAGGATCTCTACCACGCGCCCGGCTTCGAGGCGGCCAAGTACGTCGTCAGCCCACCCCTGCGCGGTCGCGAGCACCGGGAGGAGCTGTGGCGGGGTCTGCGGGAGGGCACGCTGGGGGTGGTCAGTTCGGACCACTGCCCGTTCTGCATGGACGGACAGAAGACCCTGGGGGCCGACGACTTCAGGCGGATCCCCAACGGCGCGCCGGGCATCGAACACCGGGTTCCGATGCTCTACGGGCACGGCGTGCGTCCGGGGCGCCTGAGCCTCGAGCGCTTCGTCGACGTGGTGTCGACCGGGCCGGCCCGCCGGTTCGGGCTCTACCCGCGCAAGGGCGTCATCCGGCGCGGCTCCGACGCCGATCTTGTCGTCCTCGACCCTGACGCGGCGTCGGTTGTGCTCGCGCAGACGATGACGCAGAACTGCGACTACACACCCTTCGAGCGGTGGCACGTGCCCGGGCGCGTCGACGCGGTCTACCTCCGGGGCGAACTTGTCGCCCGTCGTGGGCGGTTCGTCGGGCGTCAGGACGCCGGACGGTTCCTGGCTCGTCGCCCTGCGTGAGGTCTCCAGGATCTACCCGTACAGAGCCTTGACAGAGTTCAACTTGTATACAAACATCGGCTCATGTGACCTGCTTCATAAGGTTTCTCTGCGCTAGCTGAAGCAACCTTGCACACAATGTGGAGGTTTTGGCATGGGAATGCGTTCCGTGCGGGTGCAGTCCGTGGCAGTCCTCGCCGTGGCGGGCCTGGCTATCGCGGCCTGCGGGAACGATGCGAAGAAGTCTGATGCCGGCACCGGCCAGGCCCTGACCATCGCTGCGCCCGGGGTCGTGTCGAGTCTCGACTCCGAGCGCTACCAGGGTTTCATCTCGATCGACCTGCTACCGAACACCGCTGGCACGCTCGTGCGCTTCAAGAAGCCCGAGGCCGGCGCGACGAAGCTTCAGACTCCGGATCAGATCGAGCCCGAACTTGCGGAGTCGTGGACCCTCAGCGAGGACCGCAAGCAGATGTCCTTCACCCTTCGTGAGGCCAAAAGCCAATTCGGCAACGCCATCACCTCGCAGGACGTGAAGTGGTCGGTCGACCGGATGGTCAACAGCCAGGGCGTGCCGATCGCCAAGACCCTGATGGGGATCGGCGGCTGGGACGTGGCCAACCCGATCACCGTCACCGACGATAAGACGTTCACGATCAACGTCGCCAAGCCGAACGCGGTGAGCGTCTCCATCCTCAGCACGTTCTTCATGACCATCTACGACTCGGTCGAGGCCAAGAAGCACGCCGCGGCGGACGACCCGTACGCCTACAAGTGGCTGGGGGAGAACACCGCCACCTTCGGGCCGTACCAGGTGAGGTCCTTCGACCCGGGCAAGGAGGTGCGCCTTACCGCCAACAAGAACTACTTCCGGGGTACGTCCAAGGTGACCGACGTGGTGGTGCGCGCCGTCGCCGACACGTCGAACCGGCTCCAGCTTGCCCAGAGCGGGCAGGTCGACGTCGCCACCGCGATGACCTTCGACCAGCTCTCCTCGCTCGAGAAGAACGGCGACGTGCGCCTCGAGCGGGTGCTCTACCCGAACATCGACGTGCTGGTGCCGAACCTCAAGGCGAAGCCCTTCGACGACAAGCGGGTTCGGGAGGCCGTCTCCTACGCCGTCGACCGCAAGGCGATCGTCGACTCCGCGTACCAGGGCTTCTCGGCGGCGTCGACCGACTTCATCCACGACGACTTCGGCGCCCCGACGGCGGGCCAGCCCTTCACCCACGACCTCGACCGGGCCAAGCAGCTGCTAACCGAGGCCGGACTGCCCAACGGTTTCCCGATGGAACTCGCGTACAACGCGGCGAACGTCGGCGCCCACAGCGAACAGGTGGCCGTCCTGCTGCGGTCGCAGCTGGCCAAGGTCGGCATCGACGTGAAGCTGAACAACGTGGCCTCCGGCGCGGACTTCGACACCGCCAAGCGCGAGGGCAAGCTTCAGACCTGGTTGGCCACCAGCACCCCGCTGGTGCCCGACCCCGCCTACTACCTGCAGGTCTTCTACTCCACCGGTGGACTCACCAACCTGCAGAACTACAGTTCCCCGACCGTCGACGGCCTCTCCCGGAAGATCCTCGAAACCCAGCCGGGGGCCGAGCGGGAGGCGCTGGTCAAGCAGGTCAACGACTTCATGGTGGGGGACATGCCGGCCGTCCCGCTGGTCGACTCCCAGAAGTACTACGTCTTCAAGAAGAGCGTGACCGGGTTCGTCAGCTACTCCCAGGGCCACGTGAACTACTACGACATCAACGTCTCCTAGCCCCGTCGGCGTCCCCGGCCGTGCGGCCGGGGACGCCGACGGGCGGTGGTCCCGGACGGGCCGCCGCCGAGCCGGTGACCGTCACCGGCACCGCTGAGAAAGCTGGAACAGCCGATAAGGCCGGTGTATCCCCAGAAAGCAGGATGTTCACTGATGTACCGACTAGGAGTTGACGTTGGTGGCACGTTCACGGACGTTTTGCTGATCGAAGAGGCGACCGGCAGGACGCGCCGGACGAAGGTGCCGTCGACGCCCCAGGACCAGTCCGTCGGTGTCATCGAGGGCGTGACCCGCGTGCTCGCGGACGCCAAGGCCCGCGCGGCGGACGTCCGCCAGTTCCTGCACGGGACGACGGTGGCCACCAACGCCGTACTCGAACGTCGGGGGGCCCGGGTGGGCCTGATCGTGACCGTCGGCTACCGACAGGTCCTGCACATCGCCCGGTCGTTTGTGCCTGGCGGGTTGGGTGGCTGGATCGTCTGGGACCGGCCGGCCGAGCTGGTGGCGCTGGAGGACGTGCGCGAGGTCGCCGGGCGGCTCGACTTCCGGGGCGACGAGATCGAACCGCTCGACGAGCCGGCCGTACGGGCCGCCGTCCGCCAGCTTGTCGACCGTGGCGTGGACGCCCTCGCCATCGGCTTCCTCAACTCCTACGCCAATCCGGCCCAGGAACTGCGGGCCGCCGAGATCGCTGTCGAGGAGGCGCCCGGCGTGCCGGTGTCCACCTCCGCCGGTGTCCTGCCCGAGTTGGGGGAGTACGAGCGGACGCTGACCACGGTCGCCAACGCCTACGTCCGGCCCGGCGTGGGGGCCTACCTGCGCAACCTGAGCATGAAACTGGTCGCCGATGGCCTCGTCGGCGAGCGTCGGGTGCTGCGCTCCGACGGCGGCCTGATGACCTTTGAACGCGCCGAGGACATCCCGGTCAGCCTGCTGATGAGCGGGCCCGCCGGCGGGGTCGCCGCGGCGGTGGCCCTCGGGCCGGCCGCCGGCTACCGCGACCTGCTCACCCTCGACATGGGCGGTACCTCCACCGACGTCGCCCTGATCGAGGACGGCACCCCCGTCATCCGGCGCGAGACGACCGTGGCCGACCTCGCGGTGCGCGCCCCGTCGATCGACGTGCAGACCGTCGGGGCCGGTGGCGGTTCGATCGCGCACGTGCCCGAGCTGACCGGGGCGCTGCGGGTCGGCCCGGCCAGCGCCGGTGCCCTCCCCGGCCCGGCGACGTACGGTCGCGGGGGCGTGCTGCCTACCGTCACCGACGCGAACGTCGTGCTCGGCTACCTGCCGCACGCGCTGCTCGGCGGGGCGATGCCGCTCGACGTCGAGAAGGCCCGTACCGCGGTCGGAACCGTCGCGACCAGGCTCGGCGTGTCGGTGGAGGCCGCTGCCGCCGCGATCATCGACATCGTCAACGAGAACATGCTCGGCGCGCTGCGGCTGGTCTCGGTGCAGCGCGGCTACGACCCGAGGCGGTTCGCGCTCGTCGGCTTCGGTGGGGCGGGCCCCCTGCACGCCAACGCCCTGGCGAAGCTCCTCGGCTCCTGGCCGGTGGTGATCCCGCAGTCGCCGGGGGTGCTCTGCGCCTACGGGGACGCCTCGACGGGCGTGCGGGCCGAGGCGAACAAATCACTGGTACGCCCGCTCGACGACGTTGACGAGGAGCAGTTGCGGCGCGAGTTCGCCGACCTGTCCGCGCAGGTCGACACGGAGTTCGACCGGGCCGCCGTGCCCGAGGACGCCCGTACGGTGCGGTTCGAGGCCGACGTGCGCTACCACGGCCAGGGTTTCGAGGTCTCGGTCGATGTCGGTTCGTCCCGGCAGGAAGCCCTGATCCCCAAGCTGCGAAGTGGATTCGACGAGGCGCACCAACGCCTGTTCGGCTTCGCCCTCGACGAGCAGCACGAAATCGTCAACATCCGGGCGGTGGGAGTCTCCGGGGCCGAGCGGATCAAGCCGGTGGAGATCGAGCGCGGCGACCGGGACGCCTCCCGCGCCGTGATCGGCCGTCAGCAGGTGTACGTCGACGGTGGCTGGCAGGAGGCGTCGCTCTACGACCGCACCGCCCTGCGCGCCAACAACGAGCTGCTCGGACCGGCGATCGTCGTCGAGATGGATTCCACCAGCCTGGTCCTCCCGGGCTGCGTCGCACGCGTCGACAGACTGGGCAACCTGCTCATCCTGCCGACCGAGGATGGAGTGGTCCGATGAGTGCGGTCATCGTCGAGACGCCGCGGCCGGCGCGTCCGGTGGAGGTCGAGACCGCGGTGCTCGACATCGTCGAGAACGCGCTTCGCAACGCCCGCTTCGAGATGGACGCCGTCGTCCTGCGTACCGCGATGTCACCGGGCATCCGGGAGCAGCACGACGCCTTTCCGCTGATCGCCGACCGGCGCGGGCGCATGGTCGCCGGGCAGTTCGGTTCCTTCATCGACGGCTTCCTCTCCGGCTACGACGGCACGGTCGAGGAGGGCGACGTCTTCTTCACCTCCGACCCGTACGCCTGCGACGGTGCCATCAGCCACGCCAACGACTGGCTGGTGCTGCTGCCGATCTACCACCAGCGGGCACTGGTCGGCTGGGCGGCGATGTTCGGCCACATGAGCGACGTCGGCGGCAAGGTCCCCGGCAGCCTGCCGACCGACGCCGTGTCGATCCACGAGGAAGGGGTCATCGTCCCGCCGGTGAAGCTGTTCCGGGGCGGGACGCTCGATGCGCAGCTTCTCGACACCGTCCTCAACCAGGTGCGACTGCCCAGCTGGAACCGGGCGGACCTGAACGCCGTCCTGGCGTCCTGCCGGACCGCCGAGACCCGGGTCCGGGAACTCTGCGACCGGTTCGGCGTTGACACCTACCTGTCGACGCTGGACCTGCTGCTGGAGCGCAACCGGCAGGCGATGGCGAAGCTCTTCCGCCAGGTCATCCCCGAGCAGCCGGTCACCTTCGAGGACTTCGTCGACGACGACGGGCGCGGTGAGGGGCCGTTCCGCATCCGGTGCACGCTGTGGCGCGATGGCGACCGGGTCATCCTGGATTTCACCGGGACCAGCGACCAGGCCGACGGGTCGATCAACTTTCTGCTGAACGAGAACGTCCTGCGGATGTTCTTCGGCGTCTACACGATCATGGCGGTCGACCCGCTGATCCTGTTCAACGACGGGTTCTATCCGTTGGTCGACGTCCGTATCCCCGAGGGCAGCCTGCTCAAGCCCCGTCGACCGGCGGCCATCTCGTGCCGTACGCACGCCCTGGGCCGGCTCTTCGACGTCCTCGCCGGGCTGCTCGGGCAGTGCGAGCCGGACTTCCTCTGCGCGGCCGGGTTCTCCTCGAGCCCGCACCTGATGTTCTCCGGTCTGGACCGCTCGGGCAAGTGGTTCCAGCTGTATCAGATCGGCTTCGGTGGGGTCCCCGCCCGCCCGATCGGCGACGGCTTCGACGGGCACTCCATGTGGCCCTCGTTCACCAACGTGCCGAACGAGTACCTGGAGGCCTACTACCCACTGCGCATCGAGTCCTACGAGTCGATCCCCGACTCGGGCGGCGCGGGCCTGCACCGGGGCGGTAACGGCATCCGGGTGGGCTACCGGTTCCTCGAACCGGGCCAGGTGTCGATCCACGACGACCGCTGGTTCACCAAGCCCTGGGGTGTGCTCGGCGGCGAGCCGGGGCAACGCGGCACGAAGATCCTGGAGCGGGCCGACGGATCGCGGCAGGTGGTGCCGGCCAAGTGCGACCACGTCGCCGTGACGCCCGGGGACCTCCTGCACTTCGTCACCTGGGGTGGCGGTGGCTGGGGCGACCCGCTGCAACGCGATCCGGAGCAGGTGCGCTACGACGTCGAGCAGGGTCTCGTCACCGTCGAGGGCGCCCGCCGGTACGGGGTGGTCCTGGCCGGCGACGACGTCGACCACGGCCGCACCCGGGCGCTGCGCGCCGAGCTGGCCGCCGCCCGGCAGGACCTGCCCCGTTTCAACCGGGGCGGCACGCTGGAGGAACTGAAGGCGCGCTGCCTCACCGAGACCGGGCTGGCCCCGCCACGGGAACCGTCCCGCAGCCGGCTGCGGGGGGAGCCGACGGCGGCCCCCGGACGCACCGCGGACACGGCGCGGACCCGGCGCCCGGTCGAGGCGGACCGGGCAGGTGGCATCCGGTCCGCGGGACCGGCGCCGCGCCCCGAGACGCCGGCGCTCTCCCCGCTGGAGGCGCTCGTGCACCACATCGCCCGGCAGGTGACCCGGCGATGAGTCCCACCCCTTCCCGGACCAGCAACGTCCTGGACAACGGCGGGCACCCGCCCGTCGACGAACCCTCGGAGGAGAACTGTCATGGCTGACCTTCAGATGTCCGCGCTCGGAATGATCGAGACCCGTGGCCTGGTCGCGGCGGTCGAGGCCGCCGACGCGATGGTGAAGGCCGCCACCGTCGTGCTGGTGGGCACCGAGTACATCGGCGGTGGACTGGTCACGGTGGTGGTCCGCGGCGATGTCGGCGCGGTCAAGGCCGCCACGGACGCCGGCGCGGCCAGCGCCTCGCGCCTGGGTGAGGTCGTCTCCGTGCACGTCATCCCTCGCCCGCACACCGAGGTCGAGGCGATCCTGCCCACCGGGGCGACCCGGGGCGGAAACAAGGCCTGACCAAGGCGTCGCGTGCTCATCGAAGGAGCTGATACATGAGTCGGGTGTGGACTGCTGTCGATATCGAGGACATCGCCCGGTCGCACGAGCCGCGCGAAATCCTTCTGGGCCCGCGTGACCTGATCTCCCCGCACGCGGAGGACATCGCCCGGGGCCTGGGCATCGACGTCCGCAGGACGGGACAGGACGTGCCGCTGGAGCCGGCGCCAGCACCGGTCGCGACCGGTGCTGGCGCGACGCAGACCGGATGCGACGACGCCGACGGCTGCTCGTGCGGCTGCGCGGGCGCGGAGGAGGCGGAACGGACCATCCGTACCATCGCCGCCGCGCTCTCGTCGGCGAACCCGGACGCGGACGCGTCGACGGTGGCCAGCGAGACGCTGCGGGCGCTCGGCGCCTACGGCGGCCCGGGCGTCGGCTCTCCCGAGCAGGCGCAGCCGCTGCCCGGGCAGCTGCTGCCCAAGAAGGCGAAGGGGGCCCGCCCCCAGTTCTTCGCCGAACCGGGCATGGAGGCCCTGGTCTCCACGGTGGTCACCCTCTCGTCCGAGGTGTGGGTGCTGCGTGAACGCCTGATGACCCTGGAACGTCTGCTCGCCGACAAGCGGGTGGTGCAGCGCGGTGCGGTGGACGACTTCACCGTCTCCGGCGAGGACGCGGAGATCCGCGACGCCGAGGCGGCGGCCTTCGTCGCCCGGGTGCTCCGGGTCTTCTACGAGTGGCGCGAGGAGATCGTGCGGGAGGAGACCCCGGAGTCGTACCGGGAAGTCATCCGGCAGGCCTTCGCGCAGGTGGGGGAGGGGAAGTGAAGCAACAGCAGCAGCACGGCCTGTTGCCGAGGGAGAACCACGACGAACTCGCCCGGGAGAACTTCGTCCGGGCGCTCAAGTCGCACATCTCCACCGAGGTGACCCCGGGGGTCCGGGAGTTGTACACGCACCGCGTCGTCTCCCGGTACGAGCGGGAAGAGGGCGTCCCGCCCCGTGACCGGCAGACGGTACGCAGGGCGATGGAGCCGGAACCGTACTACCAGCTCTGGAGTTCCGTGCGCCGGGCGAGCCAGGACCTGCTCTGGAACGTCGTGGCGGACAGCATCGCCCGGCAACTCGACGACCTGAAGGCGCGGGCGGACCGGGCCGAGCGGGGCCTCGGCTCGCTCGAACTGGACCCCGACTTCGCGCTGCCCTGGTACTTCTGGGGCATCGACATCCACGCCATGCCCGGCGGCTACCGGGGCGAGTACGCGGCGGACGATCTCACCGCCGGGGCGCTCTACGACCGGGGCGTCTACGTGTACGCCATGGGCCAGATGGGCGCGCTCAACGACGACTACGGCCAGTCCGTGGTCAACAACTACCTCAGGAAGGAGCACCGGGACTTCCGCCCCCGGCGCATCCTGGAGATCGGCTGCGGGGTCGGCAACTCGACGCTGCCGTACGTGGACGCCTACCCGGACGCCGAGGTGCACGGCGTCGACGTCGGCGCGGCCCTGCTCCGCTACGGGCACGCCCGCGCGGAGTCGCTGGGCCGCAAGGTGCACTTCGCGCAGCAGAACGCGGAGGCGACGACGTTCCCCGCGGGGCACTTCGACCTGATCGTCTCGCACATCCTGCTGCACGAGGTGCCGCCGGACGCGGTCCGCGCCATCCTGCGGGAGTGCCACCGGCTGCTCGCTCCCGGCGGCATGATGATCCACGCGGACTTCCCGGGGTACGCGGGCCTGGACCCGCTGGTGCAGTTCCTCATCGACTGGGACACCTGGAACAACAACGAGCCGTTCTGGGGCCCGATGCGGGACATGGATCTCGTCCAGGCCGCTCGGGACGCCGGGTTCACCGGTGACTGCTCGGAGCTGTCCTGCAAGCGGGAGTGCGTCGAGGAGGTCACCACGCCCACCGGCCGGATCCTGCAGAGCGGTGAGCGGCGGCGCAGTGGCAGCCTCTCGCTGCTCGTGGGCAGGCGCTGACGTGGCGCGCGGTGCCGTCGAGCTGCGGACCTACGCGTTCGTCGACCGGCTCCAGCCGCAGATGGCCGCCCTGATGGGCAGCATCATGTCGGGCGACCCGGTCGTCGAGGGGATGTCCCAGCTCTACCTGGAGATCTCGCCGGGCAGCGACGTGTACGCGCTGGTCGACGCGGCCGTCAAGGGAGCCGGCGTCCGGCCGGGCTCCCAGGTCGTCGAGCGGCAGTACGGCATGACGGAACTGCACTCGATGTCGCAGGACGCCGTGCGCCAGGCGGGCCGGACGATCCTCGACCTGCTCGGGATGACCGAGGCGGACGCGCAACCCGCGGAACTCGTCTCGGCGAAGATCGTCTCCAACATCGACGCCTACCAGGCGCAGTTGGTGAACCGGTCCAAGAAGGGCTCCCTGCTGGTGGCCGGCGAGTCGATGCTCGTCGTCGAGTGCCAGCCGGCCGCCTACATCTCCGCTGTGGGCAACGAGGTGGAGAAGTCGGCGGACGTCAAGATCGTGGACGTCCGCGGTGTGGGTCAGTTCGGGCGGCTGTGGGTCTCCGGGCTCCACTCCGAGGTCGACTCGGCCCGGGACGCGGTCCGGCAGGCCTTCGAGAAGACCCCCTGGTCCCACCGACGCTAGAGGAACGAGGTGGTTCGGCATGCGTATCGCGAGGGTGATCGGGTCGGTCGTCAGCACCATCAAGGCCGACACGCTGACCGGAGCAAAACTGCTTGTCGTCGCGCCTCTGGGTGAGGCGCCTGCCGCAGAGCCGTACGTCGCGGTCGACACCGTCGGTGCCGGCCGGGGAGAGGTCGTCCTGGTCGCGATGGGCGGTGCCGCGCGACTGGCGGAGCGGCAATCCAGTCAGGCGCCAGTGGACTCCACCATCGTCGCGATCGTCGACCGGTTGGAGACCGAGGCATGGGTCAACTACGTGAAGGACTGACGTGGATCTCTGGGATGCGGGTGCCCTCGGCATGGTCGAGACGCGCGGACTGACCGCCTCGATCGTCGCCGTCGACGTGATGGCCAAGGCGGCCGAGGTGAAGGTGATCGGCGTCCGTCGGATCGGCGCCGGTCTCGTCACCGTGTCGTTCATCGGCGACATGGCGTCGGTGACGGCGGCGATCGAGGGCGCGCGGCGCGCCGTCGCGGCGGTCGGCGGGACGCTCGTCTCGACCGTCATCGGTCGGCCCGCCATCCCGACGGGCCTGCTCCGCGACACCGACCCGACCGGCGCGCAACAGGCCGACGACCGACAGGCCGACGACGGGCAGGTCGACGCGGAACAGGCCGACGGACGGCAGGCCGACGGGGGACAGGCAGACGGACCGGAGCCCGGCGGTGAGCGGGCCGGCGGCGACGAGGCCGGGGAACCGGCCGGGAAGGCCGTGACCGGCGCAGGCCAGAAACGGCGATCGGCGCGGCCGGCCGCCCCGAGGCGGCGCCCGCCGGCGTCCGGCCCGCCGGAGCCGCCCTCCGCACCACCTACCGACCGACCACGAGGGAAGTGACATGCGCGGATACGTCGGCCCGGCGGGCGGGCAGATCCACTACCGGGGGAGCGGTGCCCGGGGGCCCGTGGTGGCGCTGTTCCACGAGTCGCCGCAGGCGTCCAACGTCTTCGAACCCGCCATGCCCGCCCTCGGGCGGTCGCTTCGCGCGTACGCCTTCGACACGCCCGGATACGGCCAGTCCGACCCGCCGGTCGGCCCGCTGGAGATTCCCGACTACGCGCGTCTTCTGCTCGACGCGATCGACGCGTTGGGCATCGAGGAGTTCGCCGTCGCCGGACAGCACACCGGTGCCTCCCTGGCCCTGGCGGTCGCCCAGCTCGCCGGGCCCGGCCGGGTCACCCACGCGATCCTCTCGGGTCTCGTGCTCGACCGGGCCGAACGGGAGGAACTGGGCGCCTCCTGGGCACCCGACAAGCCGGTCGATCCGGCCGGCGGGCACCTGAGCGACCTCTGGGCGCGGTACCTGGAGATCTGGGAACAGCCCCCGGAACTGGTCAACCTCGCCGTGGCGAACATCGCGTCGGTGTTCGCGCGCTACAACTGGGCGTACGGCGCCGCCTTCCGTTACGACCCCACCGACGCCCTGCGGAGCGTGCCCTGTCCGGTGCTCCTGCTCACCGCCGAACGGGACATGCTGGCCCACTGCGACGCGCTCGCGCTGGCGGTCCGCCCGGATGCGAAGGCCGTCCGGCTGACCGACACCACCGGTCAACTGCCGTGGCGGGTACCGGAGGAGTTCGCCGCGGTGCTGTCGTCCTTCATCACCGAGGTTCCCGGAGGGGCGCCGTGAGCGAAGACGCGGATGTGCTGGTCATCGGTGCCGGTACCGCAGGTCTGCCCTGCGCGATCGAGGCCGCGCGGGCCGGGCTCCGGGTCGAGCTGGTGGACGTGGGCACCGACATCGGGGGGACGTTGCGCGTCTCCGCCGGGCACATGAGCGCCGCCGGCACCCGCCGGCAGCGCCAGGCGGGCATCGACGACGATCCGGACCAGCACTACGCCGACGTGACGCGCATCGGACACCACCGGGGGGACCCGGCCCTCATCCGGCTGGCGGTCGACGAGGCCCCCGGTGTCGTCGACTGGTTGGACGAGAACGGCTTCCCGTTCGCCCCGGGCACCCCGGTGGTCTACCACGGGCACTCCCCGTACTCCCGGCCCCGCACGTACTGGGGGGTCGCACACGGCCGGTCGATCCGCGAGACGCTGCGACCGCTCCTCGACGAGCAGGTGGCGTCGGGCCGGGTCACCCTGCGGCTGCGGTCCCGCGCCACGCACCTGACCACCGAGGGCGGCGCCGTCACCGGCGCCGTCGTGCAGGGCGTCGAGGGTTCCCGCGAGTTGAGGGCGGGCGTCACGGTCCTCGCGTCGGGCGGCTACGGGGCCAACCCCGCGCTCTTCTCCGCGCTGACCCCCGGCGGGCCGCGCCTGGTGACCAACGCGGTGAAGACGGCGACGGGCGACGCCATCGAGATGGCCTCGCCGCTGGGTGCCGGGGTCCGCTTCGGCGACCTGCACACCCCCCGGCTCGGCCTGCTCGAACGGCGCTCCGAGCCCGGGCGGGTGGACTTCTGGTCCGAGTTGGCGCACCTCGCCCCCGCCGAACGTCCTCCCCGGGAGATCTGGGTGAACGCTCGCGGTGAACGGTTCGTCGCCGAGGATCTCGACGACGTCACACGTCACGAGCGGGCGGTGCAGGACCAGCCGGGGGGCGAGTTCTGGATCGTGTTCGACGAGGCCAGCATCGACGCGGGAGCGTCCCTGGTGCCCTCCTGGGGCGCGGACCGGCTCCGCGTGGAGGCGCGCCGGGGGGACGTGGCCTGGGTCGCCGACGACCTTCCGGACCTCGCCCGCCGCGCGGGCATCGACCCGGAGGGGCTGTTGCGTACGACGCGGGCGTACAACCTGGCGGTCGAGCGGGGATCGGACCCGCTGGGCCGTCGGGTCCTGGACCGGCGCGTCGGCCGGCCGCCCTACTACGCGGTGCGGTCGGTGGCCGCGTTGCTGTGCAGTTTCGGCGGACTGGACGTCGACACCGGCTTCCGGGTCCGGCGTGCCGGTGGCGAGGTGATCCCGGGGCTGCACGCCGTCGGGGAGGCCCTCGGGATGGGGGCCACCAGCGGTGCCGCGTTCTGCGGGGGGATGGCGGTGACCCCGGCGCTGGCGTTCGGTCGCCTGCTCGGCCGGCGGCTGGGCGCCCGGCGCGATCAGCAGGGGATGTATCTCTGATGTCCTGTATGCACTGAGGTCCGGATGCGGGCCTCCCTCTGATTACCATCAGCAAAATCTGCCGTTGACAGCTGATAGCGAATGGCTGTTGTATACAACAACCACTCAGTGGGCTGCTATGAGAGGTGTCCAATGTCTAGCGATCTGCACCACGAAGGACCGCTCCACGGCGTACGCGTGGTCGAGTTCGGGTCCCTGCTCGCCGGGCCCTTCTGCAGCCAGCTGCTGGCCGACTTTGGTGCCGAGGTCATCAAGTGCGAGCCACCCCGCCAGGGCGACCCGATGCGCGAGTGGGGCCAGGAGAAGCCCCACGGCAAGTCGTTGTGGTGGCCGATCGTGGCGCGCAACAAGAAGTCGATCACCGTCGACCTTCGGACGCCCGACGGGCAGGCGGTCGCCCGGCGGCTGATCGCACAGTGCGACGTGGTGGTCGAGAACTTCCGCCCCGGGACCATGGAGCGCTGGGGCCTCGGCTATGAGCAGACGTCGGCGGAGAACCCCGGTCTGATCATGGTCCGGGTCTCCGGCTTCGGCCAGACCGGGCCGTACTCGACGCGGCCCGGCTACGGCTCCGTGGGAGAGGCGATGGGCGGCCTGCGGTACGTCGTCGGGGACCCGCAGACGCCACCGAGCCGGGTGGGCATCAGCCTCGGCGACTCGCTGGCCGGGACCTTCGCCGCCCTCGGCGCGGTGATGGCCCTGCGGGTACGCGACCGCAGCGGTCGCGGCCAGGTCGTCGACTCGGCCATCTACGAGGCGGTGCTGGCCATGATGGAGTCGCTGCTTCCCGAGTACGCGTTGGGCGGTCACGTGCGCGAGCGCACCGGGGCCATCCTGCCCAACATCGCCCCCTCCAACGTCTACCCGACCCGGGACGACGGCCTCGTGCTCATCGCGGCCAACCAGGACACGGTCTTCCGACGCCTGGCGGCGGCCATGGACATGGCGGACCTGAGCACCGACCCGCGCTTCGGCACCCACGCCGCGCGCGGCCGCAACCAGGTCGAGCTGGACGAGATCATCTCGAAGTGGTCGGAGCAGCACGACACCGAGCACCTGATGACGCTGATGGTCGAGCACGACGTCCCGGTCGGTCAGGTCTACCGCGCCCCGGAGATGCTGCGCGACGAGCACTTCGCCGCCCGCGAGGCCATCGTCCGGCTCGCGCACCCGGAGTTCGGCGAGTTCCCCATGCAGAACGTCGTGCCGAGGCTGTCGATGACACCGGGCAAGGTGAAGTGGGTCGGCCCGCAACTCGGTGAGCACACCGACGAGGTGCTGACCGACATCGTCGGCCTGGCGACATCCGAGGTCGACGAGCTGCGCGCCAGCGGCGTCATCTGAGGACGGACATGGTTAACGATCTTCACGCGGACTACCGCAGGGCCGGCTTCGGCGGCGACCTGGGGCGCGGAACACGCCGGGCGCTCCTGCTGGTCGACTTCGTGCGGGCGTACCTCGACCCGGCGTCGCCGCTCTACACCGGTGACCAGGACCCGCCGGCCCTGCGGGCCTGCGCCACACTCCTCGATGCCGCGCGGCGCAACGGCAGCCCAGTGGTCCACACCAGGGTCGAACTCAGTCCTGGCGGACTCGACGGCGGGCTGTTCACACGCAAGGTGCCGGCCCTACGGGTCTTCGAGCGCGGCAGCGAGTTCGGCGTCGCGCCGCCGTGCCTGGCCCCGATGGCCGGCGAACCGGTCGTGACCAAGCAGTACGCCAGCGCGTTCTTCGGCACCAGCCTGGCCAGCACCCTGCGGGTGCTGGGGGTGGACGCCCTGATCGTCGCGGGCGCCTCGACGAGCGGCTGCGTCCGGGCCAGCGCGGTGGACGCGTTGCAGCACGGCTTCGTCCCGCTCGTCGTCGCCGACGCGTGCCTGGACCGGGATCCGCGCCCGCACGAGGCCGCGCTGTTCGACCTCGGCGCCAAGTACGCCGAGGTCCTGACCCTGGACGAGGCGACGACGCTGCTCGGACCGGGAGGTGTGTGATGCGGGTCCTCGGGTACGCACGACGGCGGGTGCTCTTCCTGCCACTGGGACTGCTGTCCGTCATCGTGCTGGCGTTCCTGCTGGTCAACGCCCTGCCGGGCAACCCCGTGGGGGTCATCGCGGGGCCGGCCGCCTCGCCGGAGGACCTGGTCGAGATCGAACGTCGCCTCGGCCTGGACCGGCCCCTGTGGGAGCGGTTCGTCGACTACCTCGCCAACCTGGTGCGCGGTGACCTCGGGTCGTCGTACTACACCGAACGCCCGATCGTGTCCGAGATCCTGCGGTTCGCCCCGGCCACGCTCGAACTGGTGTTCCTGTCCCTGGCCATCGCCGCGCTTCTCGGCGTGGGCCTCGGCACGCTGGGCGCGTACTACAAGGGCACGATGGCCGACCGGACGTCCCGGTTCGTCATCACCACCTTCCAGTCGATTCCCGACTTCTTCCTGGCCCTGCTTCTCATCTATCTGTGCTTCTACGTCGCCGGGTGGGCGCCGGCCCCGGTGGGCCGGCTCGGCCTGATGGACGAACCGCCGCCGACGGTCACCGGGGCACTGCTGGTCGACTCGCTGCTCTCCGGTGACATGCAGATCTTCCGGTCGGCGGCGGCACACTCGATGCTGCCGGTGCTGACACTCGGCATCTACTACTCGGCGTACTTCGCCCGCAGCACCTACGCGTCGCTCGTACCGGCCCTGGAGTCCAAGCAGGTCGAGTTCGCGCGGGCCTGCGGTCTTCCGGAGCGGACCGTCCTGGCGTACGCCTTCCGGCAGGCGCGGACCCCGATCCTGACCTACGGGGGCATCCTGCTCGCCGCACTGCTCGGCGGCGCGGCGATCATCGAGACCATCTTCTCGTGGGGCGGCTTCGGGGAGTGGGCGATCGACTCCATCCTCCAGCTCGACATGCCGGCCGTCCAGGGCTTCATCCTGGCCGCCGGTTTCGGGACCCTGTTGGCCTTCACCGCACTGGACATCCTGGTCGCGGTGCTCGATCCGAGGGTGCGCTATGACTGAGACCCTGACCGCCGACCCCACCACGGTCACCGCTCCGGCGACCAGGAAGCGACGCAGGGGGCACCGGCGGCTACGGCTGTGGATACCCACCGCGGTCCTGACGAGCATGCTGGCGGCGGCCTACTTCGCCCCACTGCCCCACGATCCGGCGGAGCCTGCCGCCGCCACCCTCACGGCACCCGACGGCGAGCACTGGATGGGCACCGACAAGTTCGGGCTCGACGTGTTCAGCCGCCTGGTGGCCTCGGCTGGCGTGGACATCCCGCTGGCCCTCGCCGGCATGCTGATCTCGCTCGTGATCGGCGTCCTGCTCGGGCTGGCCGCCCTGCACCGGGGCCCCTGGGGCGAACGCGTCGTCCGCGCGCTCGACGTCTTTCAGGCCTTCCCGCTGCTGATCCTTGCGATCGCCCTGGTCGCGCTGATGGGCAACAACATCGAGAACGTCGTCGTCGCCATCGCCATCATCAACGTCCCACGGTTCGTCCGGCTGGTCCGCAGCGAGGGCCTGACCATCCGGGAGAGCCGATACATCGAGGCGGCCCACGCCATCGGCGCGACCGGACCGCGCGTCATGTTCCGGCACGTCCTGCCGAACATGACGGGCATCATCCTGGCCCAGGCGTCCCTGGCGGTGGCGCACTCGATCGTCGTGATCGCCTCACTCTCCTTCCTGGGCATCGGCATCAACGCCGCGGACGCCAGCTGGGGAGCAATGATCCAGACAGGAGCGCAGAACATGACGACCGGCCAGTGGTGGGTCTCGGTCTTCCCGGGGCTCGCCATCTTCCTGACCGTGCTGTGCTTCAACGCCATCAGCGACGAACTGCAGGACTCCTTCGGCCGGGCGAGGCAACGATGAGCGCCCTGAACGCACTGCGCCGGCCACGGACCCGCCCCACCCCGCCGGACGCCGGGGGCGCGAACCGCCGCCTCCTCGAGGTGCGCGGCCTGACCACGCGGTTCGACACGCCGGACGGCGTGGTGCACGCGGTCAACGGCGTCGACTTCCACGTCGACCGGGCGGAGATCGTCGGCGTGGTCGGCGAGAGCGGATGCGGCAAGTCGGTCACCATCCGCTCGATCCTCGGCCTGGTACGTCCCCCGGGGCGGGTGGTGGACGGCACCGCCCGCTTCGACGGCGTCGACCTGCTCGGCCTGCGCGGCGCGGAACTGCGCCGGCTGCGGGGCAAGGAGATCGGCTTCATCGCGCAGAACCCGTTCAGCGCCCTGAACCCGGTGATGCGCATCCATCGACAGTTCGCCAACATCATGCAAGCACACGGTGTGAAGTCCGACGGTGAGGTCCGAGACCGGGCGCGTACCGCACTGACCGACGTCGGCATTGCCGGACCGGACCGGGTGCTCGACGGCTACGCGCACCAGTTGAGCGGCGGCATGGCCCAGCGGGTCGTCATCGCCATGGCCATGCTGCTCAACCCCGCATTCGTCATCGCCGACGAACCGACGACCGGTCTCGACCTGACCGTGCAGCGGCAGATCCTGGACCTGATCCGCGCCCTGGTCCGCGAGCACGACCGGTCGATGCTGCTGGTCACCCACGACCTCGGCGTCGTGGCCCAGTACTGCGACCGGGTGGTCGTCATGTACGCCGGCAAGGTCATCGAACACGGGACGGTGCGGGAGGTGCTGAACTCGCCGCGTCACCCGTACACGCAGGCGCTCATCCGGGCCATCCCCCGGCCGGGCCAGCCGCTGGTGCACCTCACGGGACGGCTTCCGGACCTGGTCGACTATCCGGCCGGGTGCCCCTTCCGGGCACGCTGCCCGCATGCCTTCGAGCCGTGCGGCCACGTGGTCCCGGAAGCGGTGACCGTGGCGTCCGGCCAGACGTACTGGTGCCACCTGCCGCAGGAGACGGAGGTCGTCGGATGAGCCTGCTGGAACTGGCGAATGTCAGCAAGGAGTTCGACCTCGGGGGGAGCACCCGGGTCTACGCGCTCGACGACGTGTCGCTCTCGGTGGACGCCGGCGAGACGGTGGCGATCATCGGCGAGAGCGGGTCCGGAAAGTCGACGTTGGGCCGGCTGGCACTGCGACTGATCGAGCCGACCCGTGGGTCGGTCCGCTTCGAGGGCAGGGACGTGCTCGCGCTGCCCCCTGCGGAGCTGCGGAAGCTGCGCGCGAAGCTCCAGATCATCTTCCAGGAGCCGTTCGAGTCGCTGAACCCGCGCATGCGCGTGGCCGACATCATCGGCGAACCGCTCGCCATCCACCGGCCCGGGACGTCCGCGCAGGACCGTCGGGCCCGGGTCGACCGGGTGATCGAACAGGTGGGGCTCGCGCCCGACATGGCGCGGCGCTATCCCGGTGAGCTCAGCGGCGGGCAGCAGCAGCGGGTGGGCATCGCCCGGGCCGTCGTGACTGAGCCGTCCCTGATCGTCCTCGACGAGCCCACCTCGTCGCTCGACCTCTCGGTACGCGCCCAGATCCTGCAACTCCTGGCCGACCTCCAGGCGGAACTCGGCATGGGCTACCTGTTCATCTCGCACGACATCCATACGGTCCGCTACGTCAGCGACCGGATCGTGGTCATGTACCGGGGACGTGTCGTCGAGACGGGCCCCTCCGAGCGGGTGTTCGCCGACCCACGGCACCCGTACACCCAGGCACTGCTGGCCGCGGCCCTGCCCGTCGACCCCGATGAGGAGATGCCGCCGGCCCGCCTCGTCGGCGATCCCGCGAGCCCGACCACCCTGGTGCGGGGATGTGTCCTGTACGGACGGTGCCCGGTGGGCGAGGACCGCTGTGCACAGACCGAGGTACGGCTGACACCGCTCGACGCCAACCGCGAGGTGGCCTGCATCAAGCCGGGCGCGCCCGGAAGCTGACGACGGTCGGTCGGCGCGGCTCCGGGTGGCCGCCGACGCGCGGAGGCCACCCGGATCGTTGGCGCTCAGAGGTCGGGGCGGTCGACCATGGCGTCCAGGAGCACCGTCCGCGCGGCCAGCACGTGTGCCCGCATCGTGCTCGACGCCCACTCGGCGTCCCTGGCCCGCAGCGCCGCCACGAGATCACGGTGGTGCGCCATGCTGCGTGCCAGCGCGTCCGGCTCGTAGAGGCGGAACGCGCGGACGATGAGCGGAACCTCCACGACCGACGAGAGCAGCGAGGTGAGCCGGGGGCTGGCGGCGGCACCAATGACCAGGCCGTGCAGTTCGGCGTTGAGGGTGGCGATCTGATCCAGGTCCTGCGAGCTCATCCGCTGCGCCCGCTCCTCCATCTGGTCGCAGAGCAGGCTCAGCTTCGGCAGACAGTCGGCGTCGATGCGCTTGGCGGCCAGGGCGGCGCCGTAGCTCTCCAGCCGGGCGCGGATCTCGTAGATCTCTTGGAGGTCGGCGAGCGACCACTCGGCCACCCGCGCCCCACGGTTGGGCTGGAAGACGACGAGGCCCTCGGCCGTGAGCCGGCGCAGGGCCTCCCGGATCGGGGTCCTGCTCACGCCGAACTGCCGGGACAGTTCCACCTCGCCCAGCCGTTCGCGCGGGCCGATCGCGCCGCTCAGAATCGCGCTGCGTAACGCGTCGTAGGCGTCCTCCGCCGCATTCGTCAACTGTGCCTCCGTTGTGTGAGCGGCGTGCGGCACTCGTCCTTGCCGCCTGCCCGACGGTCTGAGATTGTATACACATGACGGTCCAAGTGGTAGAAGTGTCCCCTCGCGACGGTTTGCAGAACGAAGCCGAGATCCTGTCGACGGCAAGCAAGGTCGAACTGATCCGGCGGTGCGTCGACGCGGGTGCCCGGCGGGTCGAGGCGGTGTCGTTCGTCCGCGCCGACCGGGTGCCCCAGATGGCCGACGCGGAAGCCGTCATGGCCGGGGTGCCCCGGCGTGACGACGTGTCGTACATCGGGTTGGTGCTCAACCGGCGCGGGCTGGTCCGGGCGCTCGCGGCCGGGGTGGACGAGGTGAACTGCGTCGTGATCGCCACCGAGACCTTTAGCCGGCGCAACCAGGGCGCCTCCGTCGACGAGATGGTCCGGGCGTGGTCCGACATCGCGCAGGCCACCCACGCGGCCGGGCTGCGGGCCAGCGTCACGGTCGCCGCCGCCTTTGGCTGCCCCTTCGAGGGAGACGTCTCCCCGACGGCCGTCGGGGACCTCGTCCGCAGGCTGGCCGACGGCGGGCCCGACGAGATCGCCCTGGCGGACACCATCGGGGTGGGCGTTCCCCACCAGGTCCGGGAGCTGGTGGCCGCGGTGACGGCGGCGGCCCCGGGCGTGCCGCTGCGCGGCCATTTCCACGACACGCGCAACACCGGCATCGCCAACGCCCTGGCGGCGGTCGAGGCTGGCGTGACGGTGCTCGACGCGAGCGTCGGCGGGATCGGTGGCTGCCCCTTCGCCCCGGCGGCCACCGGCAACGTCGCGACCGAGGACCTCGCCTACGCGCTGCACCGCTCCGGCCACCCGACCGGCCTCGACCCACGCAAGGTCATCGAGACGGCGGCCTGGATCGGCGACCAGCTCGGCAAGGCGGGGCTGCCGGGCGCGCTCGGCAGGGCCGGCTGGTTCCCGGGCGACCTGGCCAGCGTAGGTTGAGCCGCCCACCGACGAGTGGTCCGTCGTCGGTGCCACGTCGTGCCGGCCGTGCCGTCGACGGGAAGGGAACGCGGCGATGGGGGAGCAACGGTCCGGCCCGCTCAGCGGCGTCCTCGTCGCCGACTTCTCACGCATCCTCTTCTCCCGGATCCTCGCCGGACCGTACGCGACCATGCTCCTGGCCGACCTCGGCGTCGAGGTGGTCAAGGTGGAAGGGCCTGGCGGGGACGACACCCGGACGTGGCTGCCGCCCGTGCGGGAGGGCACCTCCACCTACTACCTCGGCGTCAACCGCAACAAGCGGTCCATCGCCCTCGACCTCGCCGACCCCGACGACCTGGCCGTCGCCCGGGAACTGGCCCGTCGCGCCGACGTCATGATCCAGAACTTCCGGCCCGGCGGCCTGCGGCGCTTCGGTCTCGACTACGACAGCGTCGCCGCCGTCAACGAGCGGATCGTCTACGCCTCGATCAGCGGGTTCGGCGCTGGCGCTGGCGCCAACCTGCCCGGCTACGACCTCGTGGTCCAGGCCGCGTCCGGTCTGATGAGCCTCACCGGTGAGCCGGACGGCCCGCCCTACAAGGCCGGGGTCGCCGTGTTCGATGTGATCGCGGGCCTGCACGCTGCCGTCGGCATCCTCGCCGCGCTGCACCACCGCGACCGCTGCGGCACCGGCCAGCACGTCGAGGTGGACCTGCTCTCCTCCGCGCTGTCCGGCCTGGTCAACCAGACCAGCGGCCACGTCGCCGGCGGCGCGACGCCGTTCCGGATGGGCAACGGGCACCCGAGCCTGTTCCCGTACGAACCGCTGCCCACCGCCGACGGCGACCTCGTCGTCATCGCCGGCAACGACGGACAGTTCCGCAGGCTGTGCCACGCCAGGTCCGAACGCTGTGCCGTCGGGCACGACATGCCGCAGGGGACCGGGGTGGAGCCGACGATCCAGTGGTGCCGAACCAGAAATCGCTGTCGCGGGCCAGGCCCCGGATCACCTTCTTGATCAGCGGCAGCGCGGCGCGTAGCCGTTTGTTGTAGCCCGGCCGCTGGGGCAGATAGGGGAACATGCTTACCAGGTGGATACGGGCGTAGCGGATCCAGTGCGTTTCCGAGCGGGCACCGAGCAGGACCTGCGCCACGGCCAGGCAGACCAGCCCGGAGTCGGTCAGCAGGGGTGGCCCGCCGCGCCATCGGGGCGTGCGGATGGTGTCTTCGATCTTCACGTAGAGGGCGGTCAACCCCGTCGATCAGCAGTCGGGACCGTTGGGGCGGCAACTGCTCCACGAGGCCCACCGCCCTGAGCCGTCCTCGCCAGCAGAGTACGTCGGCCTGGCCGAGCCAGCGCCTATGCCAACGGCACCGCGGTTAGTACTGCAACGGCAGTTGGTCAGGGGTAGCCGCGTCGTCGGTAGTGGCAGGTTCGGGCTTGGTGTTGGCGTCGTCGGCGCCAGCGCGACCAAGCCCAGACGCGCTCTGGTGGGTGAGTTGATCGCACTACGAGTGCGGTGAGCAGTCTTCGGATCTCCGGTACTGTGTAGCCGATCATCATGCCGTCGCCGGGACTGGATCCCTTTTGCGGTAAGGGATCGGGCCACGGACAGCCAGGCGTGGGCGGCCATGGACAGGGCGATGTGGGCGTACCAGGCTCGCCAGTCGCGGACCTGGTATTCGTCGAGGCCGGCTTCGTTCTTGGCCTGCTGGAAGCACTCCTCGACCGCCCACCGGGCACCGGCGATGCGGGCGAGGTCGACCAGGCGGGTGCGGCGTGGCCCGTAGCAGACGTAGTAGGCGATCTCGTCGGTGGCGATGCTGCGCCGGGCCAGCAACCAGTGCCCCCGGCCGGGCTGCCAACCGATGCGCACTGGCACCCGTGCCCATCAGTACTCGCGGGGGCCGTGCGTGCCGGCGCCAGCAGACAACCGGCACCACGCCCGAGCCGGCAGAGCGGCAATCAGCTCGTCCGCGCGGGCGATGCCCATGGTGGTGGTGATCATGTCGTCATTGCGGCGGGTCGCGACCACATAAGCCACATTTCGGTGTTCTAACCACAGCCGCAGCGACTTCGACTGACCGTAGGCCTCGTCCATGGTCACCCACCCCACCGGCACTCCGGCGTCCAGCGCACGGGCCAGCATCTGGCGGGCCATTTGCACCTTCGTGGCGAACTCGACCTCGTCCGGAATCCCTGCGGCCCGGCACCGGTCCCGGTCCTCGGTCCACGAAGTCGGGAGGTAGAGCTGCCGGTCGACCAACGCGTGGCCCTTGCTGGAGCGATAGGCGAGAAACACCCTGACCTGGCAGTTCTCCGTCCGACCCGCGGTCCCGGAGTACTGGCGCACCCCAGCCGACCGCGTGCCCTTCTTCAGGAAGCCCATGTCGTCGACGATCAGCACACCGCCCGGATCGCCGAGGTGCTCGCCCACGTAGTCCCGCACATCGTCACGGACGGCGTCAACGTCCCAGTCTGCCCACCGCAACAACCGCTGCATCCCGTCCGGCGACACGTCCCCGGCCTGCTCCGCAAGAGTCCAGCCGTTCTTGCGACCCAAACCCGAGACCGAGGATCACGACAGGCTCAGTGTCTTGTTGACGATCACGGCCTGCAGTGCGGCGAACCCGAACAGCATGATCAGCAACGGCAGGCGGAACTCGGCTCCGCCCAGGCCGATCATCTCACCGAGCACACCGACGGCCGCGCCTGCGGCGAAGGCCAGCGATCCCAAAGAGGTCACCAAGGCGACTAGACTTGCGCGAGCTTCAAGGTTTTGCCGATTGTCATCGGCGGTGGGGCAATGGTACGTGTCGCCCCTCGGACACAATTTAGTACATGATCCACTTGGGGTTGCCTGAGCGGACACCGTGCGGGCTGTCGGCCGGTAGGTCAGGGTCAGTCCCAGTTCACGGTAGACCCGTGCCTTGTCGGCGGGGTCGGCGTTGCGCAGCACGGTGGTGATGTTTCCCAGGGTCTCCACGAGTCGGTGTATCTCGTCCGGGCTCATGGTCTTACGTCCCGTGTAGCGGCGCAGGGTTGCTTCGGCGGTGACCTTGAGCCACGTGAGCGGAGCTGTCATGCGCCGCGTGTAGTTGCACCAGATCACCAGGGTGGCCGTACCGATATCCTTGACCGTTGACGCAGCCGATCGCGGTGACGGCAGCGTGTTGCCGCTCGGTCTCCACCCCCTCGGCGACCACCGACAGTTCGAACGCCCTCGCCAGCCGGGTCACCATCTCCACCGTCGAGTACGCCCGCTTGTCGTCATCGAGCCGTGCCACGAACGAACGGTCGATCTTCAATTCCGTCGCCGGAATCCGGTGAAGGTAGCTCAGCGATGAGTACCCCGTGCCGAAATCGTCAATGGCGATCCGGACCCCCATCTCACGCAGTTGCCGCAGCCGGCCGATAACCGCCTCCGTGCCATCGAGCAGCGCCGACTCGGTCAGTTCCAGGGTGAGTGCCCGGGGAGACAGCCCGGCGGTGGCGGTCGCGGCGGCCACCGTCGTGATCAGATCGGGTCTGCGTAGATGAGCGGCGGTGACGTTCACCGACAAGGCAATCCCCGGCGCCCGGTGCCGCCAGGTCGCCGCCGCTTGACACGCTTCCTGGAGCACCCATCGGTCGATTGGCAGAATCAGCCCTGTCTCCTCTGCCAGCGGCAGGAAACGTCCCGGGCCTATGGTTCCCAGTCGCGGGTGTCGCCACCGCACCAGTGCCTCAGCGCCGCTGACCGCTCCGGTCGCGAGATCGACGATCGACTGGAAATCCAGGCTCAGTTGTCCCTCGTCTACCGCCCGTCGCAGGTCTGCGATCATTTCCGCCCGGCCCACTGCGGCGTCGCGCAGAGCGGGGGTGCACGTTCGATATGCAGCCTTCCCGGCGGCCTTGGCCGCGTACATGGCGATGTCGGCGTCGCGTAACAGATCGGTGTGCGAGGCGTGCTGCGGACCGTACTCGGCGATGCCGATGCTCGCCGATGCCTGCTCCCCCGGATTCTCCTGCTCCGACGACGGGCCCAGGGCGCTGAGTAACCGGCGGGCCAAACTCTCTGGTGACACGACCTGACGGCGGTCAACGAGGATCGCGAACTCGTCCCCGCCGAGCCGCGCGACGGTAGCGTCGCCGTCCACCACGGCCCGCATCCGCTCGGCGACGTCGGCAAGCACCAAGTCGCCGCTGGCATGTCCGAACCGGTCGTTGATCTGCTTGAAGCCGTCGAGGTCAAGCAGCAGCACCGCAACGGGCTTCCTGTCCCGAAGCGCCGCGCGAAGCCGTCGGGTGAACAGGAAACGGTTGGGAAGGCCGGTGAGTTGATCGGTGTAGGCAAGCTGACGCAACCGGGCGACCAAACGTAGATTCTCGTTGGCCGCCAATCCCTGACGCACCGCGAGCGTGGCGAGCAGCACCATCATTCCCACGAACACCAGTGGTGGGATTTGACCGGAAGGAAGGCGGGCCAACACCACGGCCACGATGGCCCCGCCAACCGGTAGGTAGGGCATCGCCACCCGCCACCACGAAGGCAGGGACGGCTCGACCGCGTCGTCGATCTCGTCACGCATGCTCGGCGGTGGATACCGGGTGGCGGCAGCGACGAGGAGATAGCTCAGGGGCCAGCACACGTCGATCGGGTGACCGGCGGTGTAGTTGGGTTGCGTCCACGGAAGTGGTGTACGACTTGCCCGTGATGGGCGTGTTGCGTAGATGAGAGACGGCCACCGCGCGAT